>NZ_JBLUPI010000001.1:0-327682 GCF_048060015.1 Neisseria sp. S1 | reverse complement strand
CAGCGCGGCCACGCACACTATTGCAACGACAGGATATCCAGACAACGGGAAAACCGACACAGTACATCGGTTATCAGGGTCAGGTTATCCAATATAAAACCGGCCGCGCGCATGTCGATGTGCATATACGTACGCGCGTGAGCAGCTTCGGGGCTGATTATGTGGTAGTTACTGCCGGATCACTCGGCGGTGTATTGTTGCAAGCGGGCGATATTATCGGTATCGAGAGTGCATCTGGTGAAGTGCAATGGGGTACGGTATCTAGTGCTGATAACGAGCGTATCAATCTTGGAGTTGCCGCCCCTGCATGGGTAGCCGTTGGCGATGACGTGTATATCAGCCGGATTGTGTCGGTCTAAAGGACAAAAAAATGAATGAATTAAAAGCAATTATGATTGCCGAGTTGGCGTTTGCTGCCGAGGCGTTTATCAATCGTGCGATTGATGCCGACAATGTGCCTAAATTTGAGCGGCAGTCTTGGCCTTTGCAGGCCGCCGAAGCTAAAGCATGGGCAGCGGATAAGGCGGCTGCAACCCCGTTGCTCGACCAGATCGCGGCTAGTCGCGGTATGGACGCCGCCAAGCTCAAGGCCGCTGCCTTGCGTAAGGCTTTGGCTTATGAGCGGCTTACCGCTCATGTTGCCGGGCAGCGGCAAGCGTTACAGGCAAAAATCGAGGCCGCTAAAACGCAGGACGCACTTGATAAAATCGTTATCGAGTTTACACATCCCGAGGCTGCCTGATGGCTAGATATATACGTTTTGTACTGATTGCAGCCGACCAACTGGCTAATGCTTTGCTTGGCGGCTATGCCGATGAGACGCTGTCTAGCCGCATCCATCGCGGGGCGGTTTTGGCGGCTAAACCACGCCGCCGCTGGCTGATTGCGCGCCGTGTGGTTAACGGTCTGTTTTGGTGGCAAGCCGACCACTGTGCTGGAGCTTATAAAATGGAACGGCATCGCGGGCATTTGCCGGATAGTCTAAAAAATTAAGAAAAAATCGGCCGTCTGAATTTCAGGCGGCCTTTGTTTTGTAAAAAAATCCCTTAATTTGGAAATAGATAGCAAATATATCAACTACTTGTAATGATAAGGCTTTGATATCGCATCACGAAAAAATCTGAATAACCAACCCGCGCGAGGGCAGTATTATGGCAAAAGCAAGCCGTCATCACGGCATATCAAGTTTGGAGTTTACTGAGGGCGTACGTGCTATCTCGGATATCTCAACCAATATTATCGGCATTGTGGCTACGGCAGATGATGCCGACGCCGCAACATTTCCGGTAAATAAACCGGTTTTTGTAACCAGCACTTACCGCGCGATCGATAAGGCTGGAAGCAAAGGGAACTTGGCTAAGGTTTTAGACGGCATATCCGATCAAGCAGACGCGCAAGCCGTGATTGTGCGTGTACCGCACAGCGACGAGCCGGAAACGCTTAAAAGTAACATTATTGGATCGGCTTCGGGTGGTTTTACCGGCTTGCACGCATTACGACGCGCGCCGGCAATCACGGGTTACACACCTAAAATTTTAGGCGTACCGGATTATGACGGGCAAGAGGTAGCCACCGAGCTAGTTACTGTTGCTCAAGCCTTAAATGCTTTTTGTTATGCCTCTGCCGGCGGAGCGGCAGAATTAACAGAGGTGGCGTCATACCGCGAAAATTTCAGCCAGCGCGAAATTATGTTGATCGATAACGACTTTATGGCATACAACGGCGCCACCGGCAAAGCAGAAAAGTCAACGATCGAGCGTATTCTTGGCTTGCGTGCGAAAATCGACGCAGAAACCGGATGGCATAAGTCAATTTCTAATGTTGGCGTAAACGGTGTGATTGCGGTTGATAAACCGCGAACATTTGATTTATTGGATAAAAACTGTGATGCCAACACGCTGAATAATAGCGATATTACAACCTTAATCCGTGATAACGGATTTTATGCTTGGGGCAACCGCACCTGCTCGACCGATCCGATGTACGCTTTCGAGGTGGCTGTGCGTTCGGCGCAAACGGTGCGCGAAACGATTGCCCGCAGCTACCGTTGGGCATTGGATAAGCCTATGCACCCGAGCTTATTACGTGATATCGGATTTGGAATTAATGCCAAGCTGGCGGAGTATGTGCGTCAAGGTCGCCTGTTGGGTGGACGCGTCTATGTTGATGAGGCGTTAAATGATAAGGCCCGCGTATCTAATGGTATTTTCCGTTTTGACTATGAGTTTACAGCCGTGCCGCCGCTGGAAAATCTGCAATTAGCGCAACACGTTACGGATACATTTATTGTTAACTTGGTAGAAAAAACCGTAGCGTTCGCCAGCGATTTTAAAGCCACCACAGTTTAAAAGGATAAATAAAATGAAATTACCCATGAAAGTTAAAGGGTTTAACTTATTCTTTGAGGGGTTAAATCTGCATGGACTGGTGGTTGATGTTACCCGTCCGAAAATCTCATTTAAAACCGAGGCATACCGGCCGGGTGGTTTTGATGTTGATGTCCAAATCGAACAGGGTTTGGAATCTTTGGAGCTTGAGTTTACCGCCGGCGGTTATACAGCGGAAGTTATCCGAGAGATGGGTGGCTCGGTGGCTGGTAAGGTTATCCGTTATCAAGGTAGCCTGGAGTCAGAAGACGAAAGTGAATTTGGAGAGTTGGTCGGAGAGGCGCGCGGTCGAATTACCGAGGTGGATTACGGTACAGACAAGCAAGGCGATGATACCGAAGTTAAATTTAAAATGCAGTTGGTATATTGGCGCGAAACGCTTAACGGCAAACCGATTTTAGAAATTGATGCTTTAGGTGGCAAGCTGCAAATCGGCGATAAAGATTTGCGCGCTGATCGCCGCCGCCGCCTTGGCTTGTAACCTCAATAATATATATTTGGCGGCCGCGTGCCGCCTGTTTTGAATAGGATAAAACCATGCAAACAATCCAAATTTTAGACGATAAAACCGTAAAAGTTACCTTGTCGGCCGCCATTAAGCGCGGCGACGTCGAGCATCACACCATTACGCTGCGCGCGCCGGTAGTCGCCGACTTAGAGGGGCTAAGTCAAGAGTTGGTTAATCTCAAACATACAGACACTGTGCAAAAAGTGATCCATAAAATCACCAGCCCGCAAATTACTCGGCGCGAATATATGAGTTTGTCTATGGATGATGCCCGTGCCTTAAATGCCGCTTTGGATTTTTTTTCCGCGCCGCCGAAAGCCAAGGCGGAAATGATGGAAGCACTGGAAGAGGCCGGCTACCTCAAGGCGTCAGAATCAGATGCAGCGACGTCGCCAGAATAATCGCCGCCGCGCCATCGGTGTGGGAGTCGGCCGCAGAAAACGGACTGGAATACTTTGTCCACATCGACGATTGCGTGGCTCAAATCGCCGCTGAATTTGGCGGCGGCCGCACGGCCTATGCTGATTTAAGTTTGGCTGATTTGATAAGGTGGACGGACATGGCGATAAAAAGACAGCGGCAGCGGTACGAAATGGCGGCCGCCATGCGAGGGGTTTAAATGGCTAAAGATTTGGTGATGCGCATTATCTTATCCGCGCAGGATAAAGCAAGCGCAGCATTAGATAAAATCCGCCAGTCAGGCAACGGCATGGCGGCCGAATTGGTGAAAAACCAAAAAGCCGTCCGTGATTTGGAGCGCAGCTTGCGCGATGCCGGAAAATGGTCGGATTATCAGCAGAAAATCAAAGCTGCCGATACCGAGTTGGCTCGCTTGGACAATACCATAGGCAAACTATCAGCCGAAATTAAGGCGTCGGGAAAACCTACGCGGGAGCAGATGCGGCAGATGGAGCAGCTCGAAAAAGCCAGCCAAAAAACCGCAGCCCAAAAAACGAAACTGGCGGACGAAGCGGCAGCATTGTCGCGCCGTCTGAAAGCCGGCGGGTTTGATACCCGTAATTTTGCTGATGCACAAGCTGCGGCTAAAGCAAAAATCGGACAAACTACCGCCGAGATTGCCCGTCAAACCGCCGCGCTTGAGCGGCAAAGCAAAGCGCAAAAACAATACGCGCGCGCGCAAGAGACAACGGGGAAGCTAAAAAACGTTGCCGTAGCTGCTACCGCTGCCGGGATGGCTGTAACAGGCGGTGTTGGCGTTACCGTAAAATCAGCGATGACCGAAGAAGACGCGATGTTGGATATCGTCAAACAAGTCGGCGCGCTGAAAAATGCCGACAATAGCATCAATCATGCCGAAGTTGCCAAGATGCGCGAAGAAATCCGCGGTCTATCCAGCGAACTGCCGATGACGACGGTGGAAATTATGCAGATGATCGCCGCCGGGGCGCGGATGGATGTGCCACGGGAGCAGTTGGCGGATTATGTCCGAGTGGCCGCACAGTCGGCTACTGCCTTTGATTCCGCCGATCCTCAAGCGCTGGCTGAAAATCTGGGAAGAATACAGAAAAACTTTAAATTGTCTGCGGATGAGGGCCGTATATTGGCCGATGTCATTAACTATCTTGATGATAATGCGATATCGTCAGGCGAGAACATCATCAATTATATGAATCGTGTGTCCGGCTCGATGGGCTTGGCAAAAATCAGCGAAAAAGACGTAGCAGCATTAGGGTCGACCTTATTAACCGCTGGGGCGGATGAATCAACTGCCGCCGGTGCGGTTTCCTCTCTCTTTACTCGACTTTCGACAGCGCCCGAGATGAAACCCGTGAAAGATGCGCTTGCGGCCATCGGTATGGATGCGCGAGCCGTCCAAAAAGGAATGGTTGAAGATGCTCAAACCACGGTTATGTCGATTATCGAAGCGGTTAAAAAAATGCCGAAAGAAGAGCAAGCTGGGTTGCTTAAAGGCTTGGCGGGCGGCGAGTATAACAAAGTTTTTGCAGGCTTAATTGCCAATACAGAAGAGTGGCGCCGGCAAATCGAATTGGCAAATAGCGAAGAGGCCATCGGCAGCATGGGGCGGGAATTTGAAACCCGCATGACGGCTATGTCCTCGAAATGGCAGGTATTTAAAAACGGATTATTTAACGCCGGCGCAGGCTTGGGGCGCGGGCTGTTTGATGTCATTGGGCCGGCACTCGATAAAGGGGTGGCGTTGATTAATATGTTTTCAAGGTGGCAGGCCGCTAATCCCGCGCTGGTGGGTGGCATCATGAAAACCGCTGCCGTAATCGGTATCGGTGCGCTGGCGGTTGGCGGTTTGGCGGCCGCAGTTGCTGCCGTGCTGCTGCCCATTGCCGGGATGAATTTGGCCTTAGTAAATGCTGCTGCAGGCATCTCGCGCGTAGTGGGCATGATCGGAATGATGAAAAACGGAATATTAATATTGAGCCGTTTGCTGCTAATGAATCCGATAGGTTTGGCGGTTACGGCAGCCGTCGCCGCCTTGGTGCTGTTATATATCCATTGGGATAAGGTTAAAAACGCATTGTCGGTAGGCTGGCAATGGCTTAAATCCGTGTTTAAAGACAACCCGCTGATTGCAGCATTTACCGGGCCGATCGGTGTAATTGGCGGGTTGATTGCAAATTTTGAAAAATTACAGAAAGCCGCCATGAGCGCCTGGAGCACTTTAAAGCGCGTTACAGGTTTCGGCGGATCAATGCCTGCTGCCGGAAAAGGTTATTCAAGCGGTGGTTATACCGGGGCGGGCGGCGTAAACGAGCCGGCCGGAACCGTCCACCGTGGCGAGGTGGTATTTAGCCAGCGCGATGTACGCCGGTTTGGCGGTTGGCAATTTGTCGAGCGGCTGCGACGTGGCGGGTTGGATATGTTGCGGCGCGGTGTTGATTTTATGCTGCCGAGAAATACTGCGCCCGCGCCGTTCGCGCTGGCAGGGGCTGTGCCTGTCCGTGCGGCTGCCGGAGCGGCGGTCGGAGGTGGTGGTAATAATTATTATATTACCGTCAATGTGCCGGCGGGCAGCAACGGCGAGGGTATAGGTCGGGCCATTGCCAGCGAGTTGGAGCGGCACGCCGCCGCCGCTGCCCGGCGTAATCGCGGATTAATGCAGGACAAGGATTAATAATATGGCATTGGCAGTATTAGGATTTTTTGTATTTATCACAAAAACAATCCCAGCCCAAGAATGGGAAGAAAGCAACGGTTGGCGGCATCCTACACAGGCTACGATCGGCACGGATAATCCGCCTAGTCAATACACGGGCCGGGATGCTCAAACCATTGTTATCAATGCCGAGCTGCGCCCAGAAATAACGGGCGGTGATTTGAGTATTGAGGTTTTAAAACATATGGCGGATATGGGCTGCCCTTGGCCGCTGATACGCGGCAACGGCCGCTTTATGGGTAGCTACGTTATTGAGAGCATAAGCAATAAACAAAGTAATTTAATGTATGACGGCAAAGCGCGCAGCATATCTTTTAGCATGACCTTGAAAAAAGTAGCAGACCAGCCGTTCGGGCTACGCGGTGAGGCGTTGGGTTTGGCCGTCGGTATGGTGCGCGCGCTGGTGGGAGTTTAAAAAAATGAATATCCCCTTTAAAGTTTTTACGCTTTACGGAAATGCCCATGCAGACAAGATTTTCAGGTTTACGCTGCCTGCGGGTGCCGATTTTTCGGGCGCTGATTTTAAAATGAGGATTGCCGCGGATAGCGGCGAGGAAATTGAAAAAAGCACGGCGGCCGGAAATATCACCGTAAATGGCTTGGACGTTACCGTTAAATTTGAGCCTGACGATACCCGTGATGCAACATGGAATCAGGCCGTTTACGACATGTTTAAGATGCAGCACGGCCGGCAAGTGCCGGTTGTGCGCGGGTTGGTGATGTTGGTGGAGGCAGTTACGCGATGAGTCAAGAGATAATTAATGTCGAGCAGGTAGACGCTGGCGTGATAGACGTTTTAATCACCGACGGAGCGGCGGTACCGGTACAAATCGAAACCAACAATTATTTTTTGCTGCTGCCAAAAATCAGCGATACCGGCACATGGATAATTAACGGCAAAGATAGCGGCATACGAGCAGTAGGCAGGGATGGACAAAGTATCTCGCCCGAAGTGGCCGCAGAAATCAACCGCCGGGCAGAAGCAGCAGAGGATGCGGCGGCGGCGGCCGTTGCGGCTGCCAGCACGGCCGCTGAAAAAGCAGATGCCGCAGGACAAAGCGCAGAAGAATCCAATCTGTCCGCTGTTGCTGCTAAACAGCTTGCAGCGGCAGCGGCGACAGAATCGCAGCGGGCGGGTGTGCTTGCACAATCTGCCGGGCAATCTGCAGCATTGGCCGCCGAAAAAGCAACGGCGGTGGCAGAATCAGCAGGGCAAGCCTTGGATAATGCCAATCAGGCGGCTTTGTCTGCCGATGTTGCCGCTGCTAAAGCAGTTACGGCGGCGGCCGATGCCCAAGCCGCAGAGCAGCAGGCAGCCGGCGCATCTGCGGCAGCAATGCAGGCGGCCGGGTCGGCATCGACAGCCGCATCATCTGCCGCAGCGGCCGAACAATCAGCCGCGGTCGCTGTTGATAAAATCGGCGCACTGCCTAAATTCACAGATTGGCAGAGCGGATACATTCCGCGCTCGGAATTTCAGACAGTGCCTCAAAATGGACAATGGGTACAGATTAACTTTCCTCGGCCGTTCGAGCGGCGCCCGAATTATATAAATATCGAAGTTGATATTCAGTCGGTATCGGTGTTTTTGCAGTATAAAGGCAATGTAACCGCTACCGGGTTTCAGATTGGCTCAAATTATGCGGCATCGATTCAGGGAGTGTTTTTTAGTGCCGGCATTATCGAGTAGGAGTAGCTTAGGTGCTTAATTTATCCGATATTCAGGCGGCCGCTGCGAAGCTGTTTAACGCTATTACGTCAAGCGGCAATCACTTAACGCCGGCTGTGATGCTGCAAATCAACGGGCAGCCTTTCGGCAGCGGTACCATGAGCCGGATTATCAGTGTGCAGCTTACCGATAATCGCGGCTTTGAGGCCGACGAATTAACGATAGAGTTAGACGATACCGACGGTCGCGTCGGTATCCCACCGTTGGACAGCAAAATAAAATGTTGGTTGGGATACCACGAAACCGGCGTCGTGTATAAGGGCGAGTTTAAAATGTCCGAATTTACCCATAGCGGCGCGCCGGATAAATTAAGCATCACCGCGCGCGCCGCAGATTTAGCCGATACGCTTGCCGAGCAGCAGGAGAAAAGCTGGCATAAGTTAACTTTGTATCAAATCGTTGAGCAGATAGCTAAGCGGCACGGCTACCAATACCGAATTGCCGAAGACTACAAACAAACCCAAATCAGCCATATCGACCAAACCAGTGAGAGTGATGCCAGCTTTTTAACGCGGCTGGCAAATTTGCACGACGCGATCGCTACCGTTAAAAACGGATTACTGTTGTTTATGCCTAAAGGCCGGGCGCAAACCGCATCCGGGCAACCCGTGCCGGCGGTAGAGTTAACCCGCCGAAGTGGTGATAATCACAGCTTTACTTATAGCAATACCGAGGCTTACAACGCTGTGCGTGCCTATTACATTGATAAAAAAACAGGTAAAAAAGAAGAGGTTATTATCAATAAAGATAATGTGGTGCCTGTTAAAAAAACACAAACTATTACCAAGAAATATAAAACCAAGCGAAAAGATGGGAAAACACATAAAACCACAACCAAGGTAGTTAATGTAACCAAAGTTGTATCGGCAGACGGCTTGAAAATAAAAACGCTGAGGCATTTGTATGCAAGTAAGCAGGCCGCCGAAAGCGGCGCGCGTGCTGCCTTTAAGCGCATCAAACGAGGCGCGGCAGAATTTAAAATTAATTTGGCCGCCGGGCGTCCGGATATTTACCCGGAAACCCCTGTAAATGTTAGCGGATTTAAAGACGGAATAGACAACGAAAAATGGCTGGTGGCGCGCATTACCCACAGCGTAGGAAACGAGGGATACACCTCGACACTTGAGCTTGAGAGCCTGTTGGATTTAGGGTAAATTGTAACTGTAATTATTTTTTAGGGGGAGTGATGGACGGAATAACGACCGCTTTTAAATTTTTCAGCGTGGCGATATGGCTGGTTTTTATCGGTGCGGCAAGTGTCGGCGTGATGGTAGGTGTGTGGCGGCGCCATTGGGTAGTTGGTCGCGGGTTGGTGGAAACGCCAAGGCAGGCAGATAAAGAGGCTAAAAAATGGGGCTTTACTACGGTTGCCGTGATTTTGTCATTGGGGTTGCCGGCGCTGATGCTTTTTTCTTGGTTGAGTTTTGTTTAATTAATAAAAAAGGCCGTCTGAAATTCAGGCGGCCTTTGTTTTTACTCGATCCTTAATATTTCGCCGGTTTGCAATAAGGTTTCAAAACCATCGGCGGTTAATAATACGGTATCCATTGTTCGTGCTTTTTCAATCTTTTTTTGTCCTGCGCGAGGCCCGCAAACAAGATAAGCCATATTTTCAGTCATGTCGGAAGTTACCCACATTCCGGCGGCTAAGGCTTTTGATTCCATTTCTTTTTTGGTTGCGGCCGGAAATCCGGTAAAGTAAATTTGAGGTTTGCCATATAAATCTTTAAAAGAGTATCCGAATTTTCGGTCGGGATAATACAGCGGTAGATATTTTTCATAAAAAGCGCGGGATGTATAATGTTGTCCGTCTGATAAATCGGTTATCCCGCTATTTCCTATTACTTCAAAATTAAAAAGCCGTTCGCATTTATCGTTATCAATTACCCATCTTTTTAAACAATATCCCCAAAGATATTTTTTATTTAATCCGTTTAATACTACAGGCCGGATAAAGCCGTTATATTCAAAAGTAATTAATTTTCCAAATTGTGAGAAATCAACATCTTTAAATAGCTCGATAGCTAAAGATTTATAAGCTTCCATGTAAGCCTACTCCAACCATTCTTTTTTCATGGTGTGTACAAGTTTTATTTGTGCTTTGTTATGGGTGGGATTATTTGATGCTCCGTAAACTACTATTGCTCCAGCAGTTGCTAACATGGTAGATAGAAGGCGGGGGCATTTTTGGCGGGCAATTTTGAGTTTTGAAATATAAACATTATGATTTTCAGGTACTGACAAATTGTTTAATTTATCTTTTAAAAAATCAAATAGTGGTTGGAGTTTTTCGCCGCGTGCCGATAGATTATTATAGTTTTCAGATTCTGATTCAATTTCGGCGATTTGCTCAGATAAAGTATCGGCACCGATTTCGCGCAAGATAAATTTTTCTATTTGCCGCCGCCTTATCCAATTCTTGCGTTGTTTTTTGGGATATGCAATGTATAAAAGTGCCTCAATTCCGCTTTGGTTTTTGTCGATAAAATTAATAATATTAAGCTTGTAATCTTCCATTTTTTCCCCTTATTGAAAAACACAATGCCGTCTGAAATCTAAATAATTTCAGACGGCATTGTGTTTCAAGAAACTCGGCTGATCTTTGTATGGCATGAGCCGATAATCTCAAATTGCTCGGCTAGTTCTGCCGGGTCGATGGTTTCGGGTTGGTAGAGGCTGTTGTCGCTGCTGATGCGGATACGGCCGTCGGCCAGCCATTGCAGCCGTTTAATCCGCAGGGCATCGCCGAGGCGGAGCACAAACACGCCGTCGCCTCGTGTAACCGCCCGATTGATAAGCACGATGTCGCCGTCGATTAGTCCGGGCATCATGCTGTCGCCTTTGATTGGCAGGCAGGCCAAGTTTTTGAGGTATAGGCCCTCGCGTTTAAGCCATGCGGCATCAAAAGGTACATGCTGGATGATGCGTTCGTCGTCAAAAAAGCTACCATTGCCGGCGCTGGCCGGCGTGTCGTAAAGTGCAACAGAGATGAAATTTGCAGTTTGAGAATTTTTAACTAATTCAGGTAGAGAATCAAAATCGGCTTGAAGATAGACGCGATCAAAGTATAAAGGGTCGAATACGCGTATGTGGGCGTTTCCGTCAACATCGCCAAAAATTATCCAGTCCAAAGGAATGCCGTGGGTGCTGGCTAAATCTGCGCAGAGTTGATAAGGGATTGAGTTGCGCTTTATAGCTGAGCTTATTCCTGATTCTGATAGCTGTAGGCGGTTCGCTAATTCTTTAGACGTAGATACGCCTAATATATATTTGATGCGTTCAAATACATCTGCTGCGGTAGTGCCAAAAAAATTAATTTTATTCAAAATCAGCGCCTTGCAAAGCATATTCTCAAAATGCGTTGCATAATACGCAATATGCGAATAATATGCGGATGTCGAGTCCAATTATTTGCAATTGCATATTATGCAGAAAGGCTATTCTACAATGAATGATACAAATGTCAAAGAAAAGCGTACATATCGGCGCTTTCCTGTGCTTCAAACAGTTGTCAACAATCCAGATGAACTGGCGCTGATTAAGGCTGCGGCAGCAAGTACGGATGGCAATGTGAGCGCGTTTTTACGTCGTTGCGCGTTGGAAGCTGCTAAAAAAATCATGTGTGCATCTTAACCCCGTTTCAGACGGCGGAAAACCAAGAATAACGGGGGGTAATCATGGATGCGATCAAGCAATCGATAAAATCAATGTGTCAAAGTGTGGCTGGTGGTTACGCCACGATGGCGGCTATGCTCGGTTTGAGCAGTAAGGCCGCCCTCGAAAACAGAATCTACGAAGTCAAAGGGCAGCGCGTAAGCATCGAAGAAGCCATGATGATGCAGCGGCTTGCGGAATCTACCGCGTTTGCCGAAGCGGTAGCGGCCGAATCGGGCGGCGTGTTTGTCAAATTGCCGGATGCAGACTTAACCGAAGAAGATATACAAGCGGTTTTTATGTCGCTTTCGGAATCGGTGGGGCTGCTCGTCAGCGAGTGGAAAAAAGCCACTGAAGACGGTGAATTAAAGCCGGCTGAGGAAAAGCGGCTGCGTGCCGTTAAGCGCAAAATCTGCGGGCAATCTGCCGCCATTATTGCGCTCACCCGGAAATACTACACGCGGGAGGGTGAATAATGCCGATTAAAAACCGCAATCAACACGATCCGGATAGATTCCGAGTTCACATCGCCTGCCCGTGTTGCGAGAGCCGTTGCCTGATAAGGGCGAGCGAGCGGCAAACCAAACTTAGCCGTATGAGCTATATCCGTTGTACCAATGCTATCTGCGGATGGACGGGGCTGGCGGTTACGGAAATCCTACGAACAGTATCACCGCCAAGCCGGTTTGTTGATGGCACAACTGCGCCGCCATTGGCGGAAGATGACATCTATGCCGAGGCAATCGCCG
Organism: Neisseria sp. S1; assembly: GCF_048060015.1. NCBI lineage: Bacteria > Pseudomonadati > Pseudomonadota > Betaproteobacteria > Neisseriales > Neisseriaceae > Neisseria > Neisseria sp. S1. The sequence continues at coordinate 315,504 of NZ_JBLUPI010000001.1, read as the reverse complement.
CCGAAATCGAGGCGGAAAAGCAAGAATCATTAATCTAACTGCCGCGCCGAAATGGCACGGGTTGGGCTTTTTGCGCCTTAATTTTTTGAAAGGCATTAAAAAATGCAGGAAAAACAATCATTTGAATATGGCGGAAGAATTTACAAAACCAAGGCGCACGCCAGCGCGATGGTGCAAATCAACCGTTTGTTGGCGGCTAAAGCCGTTAAACCGGCGGATTTGCCGGTGCAGCCGGTGCGCGAGCAGGCGGCGGAGAGTGTGGAAGTTGGTCGGTTGCTTAACAACGCGCAAGCCCACGGGTTGAGCGAGTTGGCGGGCTTGCTGTTGGACAGCCAGCAAACCGTCCGCACTGCTAACGTGTTGATTGCCAATCTTGATCTTGGCATTAAGCCGTTGTTGTTGCCAGAAGTCGGGATGCTGTTGGCGGAAATCGACCGTATCAGTGCAGAGGCGTATGCGGCAGCGGCGCGGTTAAACGTGCCGGCGGTACGAGAGGATTTGAGACGGCGGGGCTTGGTTAAAGCGATCAACGACCGCCGGGCAGATGAAGTAAAAAAGTTGGTAATGCAACAATCAGGCGATAAGAGGGGGCGCGCGGCATGAGCGGCGAAACATTTAAAAATAAAGCAGATTTGCAATTTGCAATCATGCGGGCCGCAGAAAAAGCGACCGAAGAAGTAAGAAAAACAATGGAAAAACATTTGGCCGTATCGGATGAATTGTGGCGGCTAACCAATGATGCGATTAAAGCCGGATTGGGTGTGTGCCTGCCGTCTATGAGGTGGGTAACTTATCCGGCAATCGTGATAACGGCAGAGACGGATGAAGACGAAGTAATCGGGCAGCGTGTAATTGAAGAGTGGGCAGTTGCTGCCGGCGGTGCGATAGAAACATCGGTTCGAGAATCGAAAAGCGCGGTTTTTGACGCGCGGATGCCGGATAAAGGCCGAATTGTAGTTACTTTAACGCGGGAAATTTTGGAGTAATAAAAATGAAAGAACCGAAACAGTTTTACCAGTATTTGTATTTGGTTTTAGCGGCAGCGGTGGTGCTGCTGTCCTGGGTGGTGCAGCGCCCTCTTGTGGTTTCGGCGGCAGAAGCGGCGGCTGTAACGGTATCGGTGGAAACCGACAACAGCGAGGCAGAGTGGCAGCGGATTTATGGCGGTATGTCTGACATTGAGCGGCTGCGTGGTGATGCCGAGGCGGTAAGGTGAGGGCGGATTATGAAACAGTTTTTAAAAGCGTTGGCCTGTGAATTAGGGCTTTTGATGGTGGTTTATCGGGATTTAAAGGAGTTGGAAGAATGATTAAAAAAGTTATGAATCATGAAGAGTGGGGTGAGGATTTACAAATCGGCCGGGTGGTGAAAACGGCGTCGGGTCATGTGGAAGCCGTGCTGTTTGGCCGCCCTGAAATCAAGTTTACGGCGCGAAATTTTGCGGCCGCAATGGCCGAAATCCGCCGCCAGCGCGGATATCCAATGGCTTATTTTATGTAAGGATAAAAAATAAAAAATGAATAAAGCGATCAATTACGGCAGTGTGTGCTCCGGAATCGAGGCTGCAAGCGTGGCGTGGGAGCAGCTAGGCTGGCGGCCGGCTTGGTTTGCAGAGGTTGATCCGTTTCCGGCGGCAGTCTTGGCGCATCACTGGCCTAGCGTTCCTAACCTTGGCGACATGACAAAGCTGCCAGAAAAAATTTTAGCGGGCGAGATTAGCGCCCCTGATATTTTGGTCGGCGGAACCCCTTGCCAAGCATTTTCGGTTGCGGGGGAAAGAAACAGTTTGGATGACGAGCGCGGAAATTTAACGCTTGTATTAGTGAGGATTTTGAATGCAATTGACATTGTTAGATCAAGAGCCGGGCAGCCGCCATGCATCTTGGTGTGGGAAAACGTCCCTGGCGTGCTATCCACAAGAGACAACGCATTTGGATGTTTTTTGGCGGCACTTGCTGGCGAAGAACAGCCGCTTGAGCCGGCAGGGAAAAAGTGGACAAACGCAGGTGCTGTGTTTGGACAATCTAGGAAAATCGCGTGGAGAGTCCTCGACGCTCAATTTTTCGGAGTGCCCCAGCGACGCCGAAGAGTCTTTCTTGTGGCAAGTGCTGGAGACTTGCCCGTCGCCGAAATACTTTTTGAGCGCGACCGCGTGCGAGGGGATTTTGAGACGGGCGAAGAAGAGAGGCAAAACCCTACCGCCTTTGTTGAAAGCAGCTTTGGAGCGTACGGTGAATCAAAAGTCGGCGGAACATTAAGGGCATCTGGCGGAGCTATCCAAGGCGGCAGCGAAACATTACTTGTCATAAACGGCCGACAAGACCCTTGTGTATCAGACAAGGCACACACGCTTGATTGCCAGCATAACGGCATGACAAACGTTATTGCAATTGCTGGCAACATTATCAATAGAGACCCTGATAAAAATAGTGGCGGCAATGGGGTGGGCGCGTCTGATGATGGAATCATGTATACATTAAAGGCATCTGATGTCCATGCCGTAGCTGATACTTATCAACAAGTACGCCGGCTAACTCCCATTGAGTGCGAGCGGTTACAAGGATTCCCGGACAACCACACGCGCATACCGTGGCGTGGGAAACCAGCCGAAGATTGCCCGGACGGCCTGCGTTATAAGGCCATTGGTAACAGCATGGCTGTGCCGGTTATGAGATGGCTTGGCGTTCGAGTGAGTCGGGCGATTGGGGGGTGATGTGGCGTATCAAAACAGTCGGGCAGGTCGCAGCGAGCGTGTGGATTTTGAGAATTGGGCGCATAAGCGCTTTGATTTGGCGCGCGACGGCCAGTATGGGCAGTATGTCAATCAGTTTACCGGGTTGATGTGGGATGCTTGGCAGGCCAGGGCAGATATGCCGGTTCGCCAAGATAATGCTCGGTGGGTTAATTGCGGAGAGCGGCGGCCTAAGCCGTTTGAGCAGGTTTTATTTTTTGCCGGTTCGGTTGTTTTATGTGGTTTTTTTGATGGTGGGTTTTGGCAGACTTTGGACGGATATCGGTACCGGGCGGAATCGGTGAGCTTTTGGCAGCCGATGCCGGGTATCCCGCTGGGGGTGTTGGCATGATGCACGCGATTAATCTGCAACGCGGAAAGTTGTTTGAGTGTGGTCGCTGGCAGTTGCCGTCTTTTGATTTGCAGCGGGCTATAAACAAGCATTTGCCGCCGCGGATTGAGCAGCGCGCGTTGGCGAGATATTTGCGCCACGCAAACAGGCCGTCTGAAAATCCGCGCCGTGGTTTGGCGGATGATCCGCAAGAGGCTGCGGCAGCGGCAGAGTTGGCGCAAACAGTAGGTTATTTTGCAAATTTGCCGGACGGGCTTTTTGGCACTAGCTCCGATATCGATATCCGGAACTTTGCCGAAAAGACGGCGGAAAAATTCAGGCAGGCGGTGCAGTTGGGCATTGGTCTGCCGGAGCTAATTGGCCGGGCGTTGGCGTTGGGTATCGACACGGCCCGGGTTTTTGAGCGAAAAACGCCCAAAGGCATTTATGCACGCTTGCAAGATGATTTGTTTTGGCGTCGGCAGTTCCGCCGTTTGGTTGCCCGTGCATTGGAGCAGGCGTTGCGAGATGTCGGATTGGTATCGCGTGCGACCGGGTTGTATGCGAGCAATGAGGCTGTAAGCCGGGCGCGGGCAAGTAGGGCGCGCAATGCCGCCTTGATGGCGGCCGTAAATATGGTGAATGAATTAGGCCAGGAATTTGCTTTGTCGGAATTGGTAGAAAAATCAAATGCTAATCCGGCAATCCGGCGGGCTGAATTGATGGTGCGTATCGCGGGGTTTGAAGAGGTGGCGCGCGGGGTTGGGCATGTGGGCGAATTTATAACGATTACCTGTCCTAGCCGATTTCATGCGGCGTACGCCGAGGGCGGTCAGGAGAATCCGAACTACGACCACTCAAGCCCGAGAGATGCTGCAGCTTATTTACAAAAGGTGTGGAGCCGGGTGCGCGCGCAGCTCAAGCGTGAGGGAGTAGAGTTTTACGGGTTTCGTATCGCAGAGCCGCATCATGACGGTTGCCCGCATTGGCATGGGTTGTTTTTTATGTCGCCAAAACATCGGCTACGGTTTCGGCAGGTGTTGGCAATGCACGCATGTCGTGAGGATAGAGGCGAGCTAAATTTGAGATATTGCCGGAGTGCATCCGAGGCAAGAGCAGAGGCGCGGCGGCGGCAAGAGGCTATGAGTGAGTGGATGCGTCCGGCGGGAAAAAAAGTCCCGACAATTGCTCAAATTATGGCCGATATAAAAATCGAGGATGATTTTTGGGCTGCTCAAAATTTTAAGGATTGGAAAGGTAAAAAAGCCAGCCGTCGGGTGGATTTTGTTGATATTAACTGGCAGCGGGGTACGGCGGCGGGCTATATCGCAAAGTATATCGCTAAAAATATTGATGGGCGCCGGCAAGATGGCGAGTCTGCCGGTAATGATTATGAGGCGGCCGGAGAAGAGAGCTTTATCGAGACTGCCGAGCGTGTGTATGCGTGGGCGAGTACTTGGGGAATCCGCCAGTTCCAGCAGGTTGGCGGTGCGCCGGTGAGTGTATGGCGGGAATTAAGGCGGTTGGATGTGTCTGAAGATGATTATAACGATGTGATCGTCCGTGCTGCGATGGCGGCGGATAGTGGCGATTGGGCAAAATTTACCGCCATTATGGGAAATAGCGGCCGCCGTGCATTAATGCCGTTGGCTTTATACAAGGAGGACGGAGTTGGCGAGAATAAATATGGAGAGCCGCGCGCGGATTCCATCCGTGGTGTGATTGAAAAGGCTACCGGTCTTTACAAGATTAGTCGCATCCATGAATGGGTTTCGGTTTTTAACGGCGGCAAAGCCGCCGCTTGGACTTGTGTCAATAACTGTACGAATCGCGATTTGCCAGCCGGCAAAGTGTATACGGCGCAGGAAATCGAAGAAATTATTAGTCGGTGTGAGCCGGTTCCTTTAAGCGACATTGATTTTATAAATGGGAAGCGAAAATTAGATAAAAAAACACCGTGGCACTTGACTGAAGAAGAGGCCGAAGCCGCGATTGAAGAGGCTAAAGCCGATTTGATAAGACAAGAAGAGGACAGCGAGTGGCGGCAATATGTCAAATCGTTAGCAGGTTTGAAGCAAAAAACATCGGCGGCAATCTGTAAGCCTAGCGGATTAATACCGCCGGAGCCGATCGGCGTCGGGGATATTGGAAAAACACGGCTGCGCCGGCTGCTGCCATTGCCGGGAAAAGGCAAAACAGTTGCACAAATAAGGGCGGAAAGCCGCGCGCGCATTGAAGCGGTCGAGACGTGGCTCGAAGATTTGGCGGATTTGGAAATTGAAATGGATTTGTAAATCATGGTTTTTGATTTGGATGTGGGGGAATAAGATGGGTATTTTTTTATCGCCGGGTGAAATTGAAGAGTTAACAGCTTATAAGAGGCACGGCAAACAAATTGAGGCGCTGCGGGCTATGGGTATCCCTTGCATGATTAATCAAGCGGGCCGTCCGATTGTGGTTCGGGCGGTTATTGAGGGAGTGTCAAGTAAAGAGCGACCACAAACGGACGGTCGCTGGAAAAGCAAAAAAGCAAAATGAAAAAAGTAACAAAGCATCTGCCGGCGAGAATGAGGCAGAAAAAAACAAGCAGCGGGCGGATATATTACTACTACGACACTTGTGAGAGTCCGCGTAAATGGCTGCCGCTTGGCAGTGATTTTTTAGCTGCGCTTAAACAATATGCGGATTATGAGCGCGAATATTCAGACGGCCTGTTGCAGCAAATTAATCAGGCTACTACTTTTAAGTATGTAGCTGATAGATATTTTGCCGAGGTGGTGCCTACAAAAAGCGTCGCCTCTCAAAAAGACAATGCAAGAGAGCTTTTAAATCTGATGGCTTTTTTCAATGATCCGCCTGCGCCAATTAATGAGATTAAGCCTGTACATATCCGTGAGTATTTGGATTGGCGAAGTAAAACCGCTAAGGTGAGGGCGAATCGTGAAATCGCGCTGTTTTCGCACATTTTTAATAAGGCTAGAGAGTGGGGGTATACGGCAAATGAAAACCCATGTAGAGGAGTGAGCCGAAATAAAGAGCATGGCCGCGATGTGTATATAGATGATGATGTATTTTGGCGAGTTTACGGCCAAGCGGAAAGGCATATTCAGTTTGTTATGTTGATCGCTTACCTTATTGGGCAGCGTGTGGCCGACTGCTTAAAAATAAAAATGTCAGATATCAAAGACGGAGAAATTTTCATTCAACAAAACAAGGTAAAAACCCGGCTGCGAATTAAGATTATCGGAATATTAGGCGACGTAATCGATAGCTTAATAAAAGAGCGTGGCGATGTGCCACATGATTACTTATTTATTTACTTGGGTAGCCGTGAAAGTTTAATTGGAAAACCGTTAACGGTGTACATGTTGCGCGGTGGTATGGATCGGGCGAGGGCAAAAGCAAAGGTAGCTAAACAAGAATTCCAATTCCGAGACTTGAGGGCAAAAGCCGCAACTGATAAAGACGAGTTGCAAGGCGTAGAAGCCGCGAGAGAATTGCTAGGGCATGTTAACCAATCAATGACTATGCACTACATCCGAAACAGAAGAGGTCGATTGACAACGCCAACAAAATAGCCCGATTGGGCTATTTTTTTTGATAAGAAAAGGGGGAAATGTAGAACAAAAGAGAAAATGTAGAACAAAAATAAAGTAAAAATAAAAAAACAAACCGCCTGAAAGCTAAGTTTCATGCGGTTTTGTTTGGTGGGTCCGGTGGGGTTCGAACCCACGACCAAGGGATTATGAGTCCCCTGCTCTAACCCCTGAGCTACAGACCCTTTTAAGTTTTACGCTAAAGACTGTTAGTATAATATAAAAAAATAAATCCGACAATGTTATTTTGTTATTCTATATCAGAAAATAATAAGCCACTTTAGCCGATGAAGGCACAATACAAATAAAAAATAGAATAATAGGGTAGTATCGAAGTGATATGTACCGGGGTATGCAGCGGCATAATTAGAATAATTTATCTGCTTGTTTCCTATAAGTATTGGTATTACTATGGCTGATAACCATATTTTGGAGATCAAGTAAGGAAATTTTATCGTTAGATGACTTTTTTTGTTTTGATCGCAAAGATTTTTAGGCTGAAACTGATTTGGCCGTCAACATTTTTTATTCTTAAGAGGAGTATACACATATGAGCGAAGGCGAGCATATTTCACCAAGTGCCAAGGCTGCAATTCTTTCAGAAGCCCTACCATATATCCGTCGTTTTTCAGGCTGTACCATTGTGATTAAATATGGCGGTAATGCGATGACAGAGGAGCACTTGAAAGAAGGATTTGCAAAAGATGTTACCCTGCTTAAGCTTGTCGGTATCAATCCGGTAATCGTGCACGGAGGCGGGCCGCAGATTAATCATATGTTGCAGCGGGTGGGAAAGGAAGGGGAGTTTGTCCAAGGTATGCGGGTAACTGATCCGGAAACAATGGAGATTGTCGAAATGGTGCTGGGCGGCCATGTGAATAAAGAAATCGTTTCACTTCTGAATAAGCATGGTGCGAAAGCGGTCGGTATCACCGGGCGCGATAATCATTTTATCAAAGCGAAAAAGCTATTTATCAATACGCCGGAACGAAACGGTGTTGATATTGGCCAAGTGGGGATTGTCGAGAGTATTGATACCTCTTTGATCAAGGGAATGGTAGAGCGCGGATATATTCCGGTAGTGGCTCCGATTGGTGTAGGCAGGCAAGGTGAGGCTTTCAATATTAATGCCGACTTAGTTGCCGGAAAATTGGCCGAAGAACTCAATGCTGAAAAATTAGTGATGATGACCAATATTACTGGTGTCATGGATAAAGAAGGTAATCTGCTTACCAATCTGACTCCGAAACGTATTGATGATTTAGTTGCCGATGGTACGCTTTACGGCGGAATGCTGCCGAAAATCAGTTCTGCGATTGAGGCGGCGACCAATGGTGTGAAAGCCGTACATATCATTGATGGGCGGGAGTTGAACGCTTTGTTGCTGGAAATTTTCACCGATAAAGGTGTCGGTTCGATGATTTTAGGGCAAGACGAATAAAACCTGCGGTTAATGATTGGTGATAAGTGAAAATGCCGTCTGAAAATATATTTTCAGACGGCATTTCGATTGGTAGAAAACCATAGGAGTAATTACTAGTTTAAGATTTATCTGTTGTATGGTTTTCTTGTTTGGTACTTTTCACCAGTTGCCCTGCAGTATGTACCGGAAAAATAAGGTTAAGCGGATTGGCTTTGATTTGGGCCCAAACGGTTTTTAGTAATTTGGAGAGGCTGTCGATTTTGGCATCTCGTGAGCGAAGGGCAACCCATAATGCGAGAGTAAAGCTGACCCAGAGATTGACCACCCCGATTAGTAATACCCCTAATAAGCTCCATAAAAAGGCCAAGAAGCCGATATTGCCACTGACAGCGGCATAGCCGATATTGGCTGAAGAAAAGGCCACATGACGAATATCTAGCGGGAGGCCTAAAATATGGCCTACCCACCCGGTCATGCCCAAAAGCATACCGAAAATAAAGTTACCGGCAAGCGAACCGTATTGGCGGTGGAGGTAATCGGCCAGTTTGGCACGAGGCCGTGACGGAAGCAGCTTGCGCAATAGTGGTTGCACGGTCAATCTGCGGCGTAAGTCAAGATAATTGGCACGGTTATCGAAAAAGCCGGAAATGATACCCGAGCAGAAAAGCCAAATGCCGGCAATACCCGCATAAAGTAGTGTCGGCTGGGTAAAGGGTTGAATCGACTTGATTTGATAAGCTACCGCATTTTCATCAAGAAGTGCAGTGCCTGTTGTTTTAGCAAAAGTAAACGCAATGAGCGCAGCTAAAATGATAGAAATACTGACATTGCCAAATACGGCGATACTTTGCGAGCGGCCTACGTCTATCAATAGGCGGGAAAGTCTTTGTTCGACTGCCCTGCCTTTTTCAGTACGTTCAACTTCTTCGGCAAAGCTTGCCGCAGTCATTGCCGGTTGTTTGGTAGCAACCGTAAAATGCAGCATATGAATCAGCATAAAGCCTAACCCGTAATTCAAGCCGCTCAGAAACGAGGTGGTAAATTCACCGAATCCCATATTGCCGATGTGCATTTTATTTAATGCCATCAGAGCGATTAAAACACCGCCGCCTGCCGCCGATCGCAGCATCCGCCAATATTCGCTGCGGTTGCGCGTAATATAGTTTTCTCCGCGCCCGCTGGTATTTTCGGTAATACTTTTTGCCAGCATTTTGATGCTACGGCGGCGCAAGAGAGAGGTACTGTGCTGTTCTACGGCTGCAATGGTAAGGTTGTCGAGCAGCTGCAGGCTCAAACGCATACGCTTACTATCATCCGTTTGGGTTTGAATGCCGAGCAGTAGATTGAGGCGGTCAAGTGTTTGGGACAGACGCTCAAGCAGGTGGGCGACTTTCACGGAAGACCCGGCACCCGCTCCAGCGCCTTTTCGGCGTAGCCGGGCAACGGTATCACGGCTTTGCTGAAGCATAACTTCGATATGTGCGGTATCGTAAGGCGTGTCGTTATGTTGGTAGTGGTCTATCAAATCGTTGACTTCGTGTTGAAGTGCCAAAAATGCAGAGTTAACTTCCAACAGCTTAGGTTCTAAGCGGATCAGGTCGGGTTCCAATGCTTCGGCAGCTATCCAAATGGAGAGCATTTCCAAAGCATGCAACCGTGACTGGGTGATTTGGCGCCGGCTGGATTCGATTAGTGAGGGGGCGGCTTTTTCATGAACGAGCGTGTAAAGATTAAGCCATTGGCGTAAGCCGGTATTTTGTAACCATTGGTCGTCGCCGGAACGGAAAAGGTATAGAAAAACGTCTTTGAGGTTTTTCAAGTCTTTAAATGAAGGGGAGAAGCGTTCGTAAAGTCGCATCGCCATTTCGCGCCCGAAACCGTTGCGAGAAAAAATACCCAAGCCGACTAAGGCCGGATAAACGTGGATACTTGACAGCCATTGGTGCAACCGTTCGCTGAAACATGTGCCGATTTCGTGATTATTTTGCAGAATTTCTAACAGTATGTCGAAACGCTCATTGGCCTGTGTAGGCTTCCCGCGGCGTAGAAAACTGATTATATGTTTCAAGGTGTCGGCAAACTCGGGTTGTGCGAGAGAATCGACCAATAAGTTTTTCAGGTGGGCGGATGCGTTTTTTTTCATTGGCAGGTTAACAAGTTAAAAACTATTGATGTGATATTGGGGTGGCGGTAATGATTTACAACCCTAAGGGCTGCTGTTATATCGTATCTGAGGGTTTTATTGTTATATAAACGTATTTATTCAGTGCACTTTAGATAATATAAAAGATAATATAAAGTATGTTGATAAATATTTTGTTACTGAGTTTTTTGTATATTATTATTTAGATTGCTGTATTTTTATAGCCAAATGCCGTCTGAAACAACAGTTTTAGTTTTCAGACGGCATTTGGCTATGATTTTCATCATGATAACTTGCATATTTAAAGTAAGTGTTCATAATAACAAGTTAATTTTTTACAAGCTGTTTTTTTAAACCATTGGGATATTTTGATATGGCCGGTTGCTGTAGAAAAAAACGGCGGGGAATAGGGCCGGAAGGAATTGCTTGACTTCCGGTTATGTTGTGTAAGGGAGCAGGCGTGTTTCGCAGTATCAATGTAGTGAGTGGTGAGGTTTTGTTTGAGCGTGAGCCGCAAACGTGGCAGGAGTTTTTCAAGCAGTTTCACCGTTTACGTGTAAAGCAGCAAGAGTATGCAAGTTTATCCGTGCCGCAGCGTACTGCTTTGTTGTCGAAGTTGGCTGACAAACTGAGTTGCCACCGAGAGCGTTTGGCGGAAATGATTTGTGAAGAAGTTGGCCGCTGTTTGCGCGAATGTTTGGCAGAGTTGGACAAATCTATTGAGCTGATCCGCTATTACGTTCGCTTGGCTCCCGAACTTTTGGCACATAAAACCATTGCTACTCAGGCCAGTTTGAGCCAGGTGCGGTTCGAACCTTTGGGTGTGGTATTGGCAGTCATGCCTTGGAATTACCCGGTGTGGCAGGTATTGCGCTTTGCCGTTCCCGCTTTATGTGCCGGTAATGCTTGTGTAGTCAAACCTGCGCCGAGTGTGGCGGGCGTAACCGCTGCTTTATTTGAACTGGTAGGCGATGATTTGCCTTTTCAGGCGGCATGGCTTACCGACAACGATACTTTAAAAGCCATAGAAGTTTGTGATGCATTGGCATTTACAGGGTCAACCGAAACAGGCAGGTATTTGGCTGCCCATGCAGGCTGGCACCTGAAAAAAACCGTTTTGGAACTCGGCGGTAGCAACGCTTTTATTGTGATGCCGGATGCGGATTTGGAACAGGCAGCCAAAGATGCTTGTTATTCGCGTTTTAGAGATGCCGGGCAATCATGCAATGCCGCCAAGCGCATTATTGTGACGGAGGCGGTGGCGGAAGACTTTATTACCTTATTTTTGTCTGAGTGCGCAAAGCTGAAAATCGGGAATCCTAAACATCATGAAACCAGTTTGGCACCTTTGCACCGCCAAGATTTACGTGAGCGTGTACATGCCCAGGTGGAGGATGCTGTTAAAAATGGCGCGGAACTGTTATGCGGCGGTTATATCGAAAGCGGGCCGGGGTGGTTTTATCCGGCTACCGTATTGGATAAGGTAACGCCTGAGGCCAGAGTGTACCGTGAAGAGGTGTTCGGGCCGGTAGCCGTTTTGTTGAGGGCGATGAATCCCGAACATGCGGTAGAGCTAGCCAATGATAATCCGTTTGGGCTGGGAGCAAGTATTTATTCGGCGGACGAAGCCGCGGCTTGGCGTTATGCGGAAAAATTGCAAACCGGTGCGGTTTATATCAATCGCCACACCAGTAGCGACTTAAGGCTGCCTTTCGGCGGGGTAAAGGCGTCGGGTTATGGGCGGGAACTTTCCGAGTTCGGGCTGTATGAATTTGTAAATGTAAAATCTTATTGGCAGAAATAGTATGGTAAAAATATTGGGGCGGGTCGGGCTGTTGGCAGTGTTGGTTTCAGGCTCATTGATTGCGCGTGCGGAGAATGTTTCCAAAGTATATTTTAATCCGCAAGGGCAGGTAACTGAGAATATGTCGGCAGTTGCTTATGTACGCAAGTATTCGGTGAATAACGGTCTGGCCGATGCACAGGACTTCTATTATCCGTCATTGAAAAAATATTCCGATCCGTATCAGGTTAGCGCCAGACAGATTAATAATTTCGTTCCCGTATTGAATAACGGTGTGCTTACTTTGTGGCACTTTAACGGCCAGAAAAAAATGGTGGGAAGTTACCGTAACGGAAAACCCAACGGACGTTGGAGCAACTGGTATGCCAATGGAAAGTTGTTGGCAGTTATGCCCTATGCAGACGGTAAAAGCGAAGGTGTCGGTTCCCGTTATTACCGTAACGGCAATAAAGAAAGTGAGATCACTTTTAAAAATGACCGTGCCAACGGTTTGTGGCGGCAATGGTATCCGGACGGCAGTATGAAAGCCGAAATGAATGTGGTAAACGACAAACCCGTTACCATCGTTACCTGGAACGAAGACGGTAAGTTAACTTCAGAGTTGGCAGTAGAAGACGGCAGACGCAGCGGCATTGTTTTAGACTGGTATGCTGACGGCGCAAAAAAATCGGAGTCTGTTTACCAAAACGGCGCCTTGGTCAAACGTACTGTTTGGGATGAGGACGGTTATATTGTCAGCGAAGAGTAATAAAAAATTTGAGTCTACAGTATTAAAGGCAACTGCTTAGATTATTTTTATTTTCAGACGGCCCGGATACTTATCCGTAAAATATAATTACTGGCTTTAGCGCCATGATACCGACGATTCATGAATATTCTTAAAATTCAAAACCTGAATGCTTTCTTTCCCGGCAAACAAGTTTTACATGAAATTAATCTAAACGTGCGCTGCGGTAGAAAATTGGCGATTGTTGGTGAGAGTGGCAGCGGCAAAACTGTATTGGCACAAGCCATCATGCAATTGAATCCAGCCGTATCTTTTCAAGGCCGTCTGAATTTCAAGGGAGAAAATCTGCTGGATAAAAGTCCGCGCCAACTGCAAAGGTTACGGGGGCGGGAAATCGGTATGGTATTCCAAGAGCCGATGACGGCACTTAACCCCATTATGCGCATCGGTAACCAAATTGCCGAGGTACTGACACTACATCTGGGATTGCCGAAAAGGGAGGCATGGCATCGTGCGGTAGAACTGTTGGCGGAAACCGGCATTCATAATCCCGAACAAAAAGCTTTTGCTTATCCGTTCGAACTTTCGGGCGGCCAAAGGCAACGCGCTATGATTGCTATGGCAGTAGCCGCCGAGCCGAAGCTTTTGATAGCCGACGAACCGACTACCGCATTGGATGTTGCCGTTCAGGCGCAGATTTTAGATCTGCTTTCCCGCCTGCAGCGTACCCATAACATGACATTAATTTATATCAGTCATGATTTAAATTTGGTACGTCGTTTTGCCGATGATATTGCAGTGATGAGGCGGGGTAGAATAGTCGAGCAGGGAAGTGCGGAAAAAGTTATAAATGATCCGCAACACGAATATACAAAAATGCTGTTGGGTATCGGGATGCCGCGTAAAACCAATCCGTTGCCGAAAGATGCCGGAACCGTATTGGTTGCAAAGGATATCAGTGTATCGGTAACCCAGAGGGCAGGTTGGTTTACCAAACAGAAGCATACTTTGCTCGCACCTTTGTCGTTTGAATTAAAAGAAGGAGAAACATTGGGCATTATCGGCGAGAGCGGTAGCGGAAAAACCACGCTTGCCAAAGCAGTGATGCAGCTGATGCCTTATGAAGGAGTTGTGTCGGTTAATGGTGAAAAATGGCAGCCTAAGCTGCGCCAAAATATACAAATGGTGTTTCAAGACCCATTCGGCGCGTTTAACCCCCGTATGAACGTATTTGATATCCTATCGGAGCCTTTACGTGTCCAAAATACGGCTGCCGGAAAAGCCGAAATACACCGGAGAGTATGCGAAGTATTGCAACAGGTTGGTTTGGATAGCGATATTCTAAACCGTTATCCGCATGCGTTTTCGGGTGGCCAGCGGCAAAGGCTGGCTATTGCGCGTGCGTTGGCGGTACGCCCAAAAGTGTTGGTATTGGATGAGCCGACAAGCGCACTTGATGTACAGTGGCAACAGCAGATTTTGGAATTACTGGGCGAACTGCAGGCTAGGTACGGTTTAAGCCTGATACTGATCAGCCATGATTTGGCTGTTATCCGCTCATTGTCACATCGCGTGTTGGTGTTGAAAGATGGGTGTGTCGTGGAGCAGGGTAATACCGATAGGATATTTGCCAAACCTGATGCGGATTATACGAAAAAACTATTAACTTATGCGGCCTCTTGAAATTTTGCGGCTAAAGCCCTATTCTAGAAAACGAGTAAACACAAATTCGAATGAGCACTCATTCATCACATAAGGAAAATATTATGAGCGATTTAATCGTGCACGCTACCGATGCAAGCTTTGAACAAGATGTACTGAAATCAGACGTTCCCGTATTACTTGATTTCTGGGCACCTTGGTGCGGCCCTTGTAAAATGATTGCTCCGATTTTGGATGAAGTGGCTGCGGAATTTCAAGGCAAATTGAAAGTCGTTAAAATCAATATTGACGAAAATGAGCAAACTCCGGCGCAATTCGGTGTACGCGGTATTCCAACTTTGATGGTATTTAAAGACGGTAAAAATGTCGCTACCAAAGTAGGTGCTTTGGCAAAAGGCCAATTGGTCGCTTTCGTTAACGCCTCTATCTAACGGATTAAATTTATAACCAAAGGCCGTCTGAATTTTCAGACGGCCTTTTTATGTTTCAAACGGATTTTATGCAGATTATTTATATTTCGGTTTAAATATTGGCAGGGCAAGTATTCTCATCCTCAATTAAAAGGCGTAATATTTAAGATTGATATTTTTGTGTAATTTTTGTTTTAATTGCAATGATAGAAAGGTTGTAGTCCATTATGTTCGAACATATCCAAGCCGCTCCCGCAGATCCTATTTTAGGTCTGGGAGAAGCATTCAAAGCCGACAGCCGTGAAGGTAAAGTTAACCTTGGGATTGGCGTATATAAAGATGCCGAAGGACAAACACCGATTGTGAAGGCTGTAAAAGAAGCCGAGAAGCGCTTACTGGATGCCGAAAATACCAAAAATTATCTCACGATTGATGGTGTGGCCGCTTTCAATGCGGAAACCCAAAAACTGTTGTTTGGCGAAAATAGTGAAATTTTAGCGGCCAAGCGTGCCAAAACCGCCCAAAGCTTGGGTGGTACCGGGGCATTGCGTGTAGCTGCGGAATTTATCAAGCGTCAAACGAATGCGAAAAACGTATGGATCAGCTCGCCGACATGGCCGAATCATAATGCTATTTTTAGTGCAGTAGGTATTAATATATGCGATTACCGTTATTATGATAAGAACACGCACGCCCTTGATTGGGAGGGCATGATTGAGGATTTATCGAAAGCACAGGCAGGCGATGTGGTTTTATTGCACGGTTGCTGCCACAACCCGACCGGTATTGATCCGACGCACGAACAGTGGGCTGAATTAGCAAAAATGTCGGCTGAAAAAGGTTGGTTGCCGTTATTCGACTTTGCTTATCAAGGCTTTGCCAACGGTTTGGAAGAAGATGCGGCAGGTTTGCGTGCTTTTGCCGAAAATAATAAAGAATTGTTGGTTGCCAGCTCTTATTCGAAAAACTTCGGTTTGTATAATGAACGTGTGGGGGCATTTACTTTAGTGGCGGCTGACGAGGAAACTGCCGCCCGTGCATTCAGCCAAGCTAAAACGATTATCCGTACTTTGTATTCGAACCCCGCTTCACATGGCGGAAGTGCTGTGGCTTTGGTGTTACAAGATGAAGCATTGAAAGCGCGGTGGGTAGCCGAATTAGACGAAATGCGCAGCCGTATCAAAGAAATGCGCCAAAAATTTGTTGATTTGTTAAAAGAATACGGTGCCGAACAGGATTTCAGTTTTATTGTAAACCAAAACGGTATGTTCTCATTCAGCGGTTTGACACCCGAGCAGGTTGACCGTTTGAAAGATGAGTTTGCCATTTATGCCGTGCGTTCTGGTCGTATTAATGTGGCGGGGATTACTGAAAGCAATATCCGCTATTTGTGCGAAAGTATCGTTAAGGTACTGTAAAATCGATATCGAAAAAGCCGTCTGAAAATTCAGACGGCTTTTTTTATGGGGTAGAAATATGTGACATATTAAAAAGCCCGCTTGGAGCGGGCTTTGAATAAATAAATTATTTGGCAAAGTATTTGCTGTAAATTTGATCATATTCGCCGGTAGAGCGCACACGTTCTAAAGCATCATTGAGCATATTCAGCGTTGCTGTATCACCTTTACGTACGGCGATACCGTAGTTTTCAATATCGAAGTCAGGGACTGCCACCATGCTGAAACCTTTGTCGCTGTTATTTTTTACATAGTTGGCAACTACTGCGCTGTCGCTAATGACTGCATCTAGACCACCACTTTCCAAATCTTTGATTAAGAGTGGTAAGTTTTCAAAGCGGGCGATTTTTGGGCTTTCGTTACCTAAGATTTTTGATGCGGCAAAGTCACCGGTATTACCGGTTACCACACCTACTTTGTTGGCTTTTTTCAGATCCTCGACCGATTTGATTTCTTTGCCTTTGGGTACTAAGATTACTTGGGTAATTTCAAAGTAAGGTTTAGTGAAATCCATGGTTTGTTTGCGGTCATCCGTGATGGTGATGGCAGAGGTCAAAAAGTCTACATCGCCGTTACCCAAAGCAGGAAAGAGACTGTCCCACGGCTGGTGTTTGAATTCTACTTTGAAGTTACCGGCTTTTGCCATGGCATTAACCAAATCAACATCGAAACCTTCTACTTGGTTAGTGGTGTTCAGTGATTCGAACGGTGCGAATTCGGCGTTCATTGCCACACGGTATACTTTCTCCGAAGAAGCAGGTTGCGCAGGAGATGCCGCTTTTTCGGTATTAGAACCGCCGCAGGCGGCAAGGGCGAATACTGAGCAGGCTAGGGCGGCGGTCAGCCATTTTTTCATATTCATTGATTAGGTTCCTCTGGTGAATTCAACTGTTAAATTTTATCAGGATTTTACATATTTGGTGTGATTATTTCAGACGGCATAGACCTAATGATAATTGTAAAAGCCATCAAAAATATTATGCCGTATTTTTATCAGCGTTCTCGTTCGCGAAAAAAGGCATAGGTTACATCGTGAAATAAGTCTACATGCGGGCTGTCTTCGTAATTGAGTTCCGCCAGCGCATCTTCGAAAGCCAGTTGGACAGATTCAATCACATCTTGTGCAATATCAGCAGGCAGGGCGCGAACCATTCCCTTAAATGCTGTAGACAATACATGATTCTGCATGCGCAGAACATCACAGGTTTCTTCAAGATAATTGAGGCGTTGTTCGATGCTGTTCATGCGATATCCTTATAAATAATCTGTTAGAATATGCACATTATAACTGAACAGCACGGCTTTAAAACGAAAGCATAGAGTATGGATACCCGAAAAAATTCAGAATTGGTTTTTACTCTTGAGGAACCTGTGCGCCGGAATGAACCGGTACAGGAGGACTTCGACTGGGAAAAAGGCTTGGAAAAATTGCGCGAGCGCCGCTCTTCAGAGCGAGTTCCCTCTGTTGCGGATAATCCGGTTCGTATTGCCTGCCCTGCGGTGTCTTCTGAACCGGTTCGGGTTGAAGCTCAACGTGCGATACCGCCAACGGCAAGGGCTTCACACCAAGAGATTGATGCCCGTCTAAAACAACAAGCTTTGCAGGAGTATTTGTGCCAATGGCAGCAGGAACATAACGATGCATTGCCTAAAGACCAAGCTGAAACGGATGCTACCGTATTGCTTCAGGAGGATTGGTTGGCTGCCCAATCCTCATTGCAAGTTGCCGCAGATGACAGCCAAATCAGTGAACAACGTACGGTTTGGTTGAAACCGAAACGCAAGCAGTCAACAGAATATGCAGTTGATACGGTAGATCAGGAAACAAACGATCAGCAGGATGAAGGTATTGATTTACCTGAGCAGTCGGGCATGCCTGTAACGGTACAAGTATTAGCTCCCCAGATTGCACCTAATCAACGCGTGATGTGCCTATCTGAACAAGAATTGTTCGAACGGTTGGTTAAACGACTGCGCCCGCATCTGACGGATGCGGTATCCGGTATGGTACGTGTGGCCGTACAAAAGCAAACCGCAGCAATAACTTATCAGTTACAGCAGATGTTAAACGAACAAACTCCCGGAGTCGTGGATGAGGTTTTGGAATACAATTTGAAGGCAGTAATGTCTGAAATCAAATATGATTTGAAATTCAAACGTTAGCTTTTATTAACTGATAATTTTTAAATAGCGCACCTCCGCTTGCTTAAAAAAAGTATCGTGAGGTGCCTTTTTATCGGGAAAATGATCAGGATGAAGAAAAATTGGATTGCCATAATATTATTGGCCGCCGTGGCTATTTCTGCTTTTCTGTATTTGCAGAAAGCACAGCAAGGTACAGCTTCTCCTTCCGATGGATATGTTCAGGAAAGTATTTCTGACGAGAGTAGGGATAACGGCAGCGAGATTATTCAAAAAGCTTTCCGTAATCAGCAAAGCGGGGTTCAGGTGCGCGGTGAGGGTACGGTTGTCAAAACCCTACCGGATGATAATAAAGGTTCGCGTCATCAGCGTTTTATTTTAAAGCTGGCTGGCGGCCATACGGTATTGGTTGCACATAATATTGACTTGGCACCTAAAATCAAAGGATTGAAAAAAGGTGATAGGGTTGGATTTTACGGCGTGTATGAATGGTCGGATAAAGGCGGCGTGATACATTGGACGCATCATGATCCGCAGGGCAGGCATATCGGAGGTTGGTTAAAGCACCAAGGGCAGATATTTGACTGAACCAAGTTTGAAGCAGATTATTAAAAGCAAATAGATTTTGAATACATATGCCGTCTGAATTTTTTCAGACGGCATATGTATTGCTGTACAGTTTCCTATTTATTTTTTTACTTTGATGAACTGATTTTATTTGGTTAGACAAAAGATACAAGAAACGGTGGAATTGTTGTTGCGTTATGGGCGCTGGGCCGTGTATTGCCAACAGCCTAATTCTAAATTTTGTTCAAATAAATTCAGACGGCCTATTGCTACCCTGACCAGGCGGAGGCAAGGATAACCGGCTTTGGCCGTCATGCGGCGTACTTGACGGTTTTTTCCTTCTGAGATGGTAATTTCCAGCCAAAAATCAGGTACGGTTTTACGTTCGCGAATAGGCGGGTTACGCGGCCATAGCTTATCGATTTCTTCTGTTTCTAATAATCGGATACGTGCCGGGCGGGTATTAAAATCGCCTAAATCCATGGGCTTTTGCAATAAGGCGAGTTTAATTGGATCTGGTGACCCCTCTAATTGTGCCCAGTAGGTTTTTTCTTTACCAAATTTCGGTTCGGCAATCCGGGCTTGGAGCCGGCCATTATTGGTTAGCAATAGCAAGCCTTCACTGTCGGTATCCAAGCGGCCGGCGGGATAAAAGCCGGGAACATTGATAAAGTCTTTCAAAGAGGCATGTTTTTCATGGGGCGAAAATTGGCAAATAACCCCATATGGTTTATTAAAAATAATTAAATCATTCATTTAGTTTGTCATTAAATTATATTAAGCTTTATTCTACCTCGAAACGTATTTAAGCCCCTAGCGCAAAGGCTCAAAATAAAGCATAATCGGAAGTCAATCGGCAGTTTTCATACTGCCCGTTCCACCCAAGAAGAAATGAAACAATTAGAGACAGGAGACACCATGAGTCACATTAAAGTACCTACCGAAGGTCAGAAAATCATTCCGGGTCAAGCTATCCCCAACAACCCGATTATCCCGTTTATCGAGGGTGACGGTATCGGTGTAGATATCACGCCGGTAATGAAAGACGTTATTGATGCGGCTGTTGCCAAAGCTTATGGTGGCGAGAAGAAAATCCATTGGATGGAAGTTTATGCGGGCGAAAAAGCTACCCGCGTATACGGCGACAACGTATGGCTGCCTGAGGAAACCCTGCAAGCCCTGAAAGATTATTCGGTATCTATCAAAGGCCCGATGACAACCCCAGTAGGCGGCGGTATCCGTTCGTTAAACGTTGCTTTGCGCCAAGAGCTGGATCTTTACCAATGCGTCCGCCCCGTGCGCTATTTCAACGGCGTTCCTTCTCCGCTGAAAGATCCGAGCAAAACAGATATGGTGATTTTCCGTGAAAATACCGAAGATATTTATGCCGGTATCGAGTGGGAGGCTGAAAGCGAAGCGGCTAAAAAAGTGATTGCTTTCTTGCAAAACGAAATGGGCGTGAAGAAAATCCGTTTCCCGGAAACTTCGGGCATCGGTATCAAACCCGTATCTAAAGAAGGAACCAGCCGCTTGGTACGTGCCGCTATTCAATATGCTATCGATAATGATCGCGATAGCGTAACGTTGGTACACAAAGGCAACATCATGAAGTTTACCGAAGGCGGTTTCCGTGATTGGGGCTATGAAGTGGCACAAAAAGAATTCGGTGCCGAGCTGATTGATGGCGGCCCGTGGTGCAAATTCAAAAACCCGAAAACCGGTAAAGAAATCATCGTTAAAGATGCGATTGCGGATGCTTTCTTGCAACAAATCGTATTGCGCCCGGCAGAATATGACGTTATTGCTACTTTGAATTTGAACGGCGACTATATTTCGGATGCTTTGGCTGCTCAAGTAGGCGGTATCGGTATCGCCCCGGGTGCTAATATTTCCGATAATTATGCGGTATTTGAGGCAACTCATGGTACCGCGCCGAAATATGCCGGCCAAGATAAAGTAAATCCCGGCTCTTTGATTTTGTCTGCGGAAATGATGTTGCGCCATTTGGGTTGGAAAGAAGCGGCTGATTTGGTTATCGAATCTATGGAAAAAGCTATCGGCGACAAGCAAGTAACTTATGACTTTGCCCGCTTGATGGATGGTGCTAATGAGGTTTCTTGCTCTGCATTTGGCAAAGCAATGATTGAGCGTATATAATTTGATACTCGATTGAATCGTGATTTAATGCTGTCTGAAAGTTTCAGACAGCATTTTTTGTACCAGAAAGCTTTGTTCCAGCAATATTGGTTCAATACTGAATCGGATGGTTTTAGAGTTTCTTTATTCTATTTCTTAAAATAATTATTCGGGGCAGACAGTATTATCTAATTTTTACTTATCCGAAATATTCCTTATATAGTTAATGTTTTGATAGTGGGTAATAATAAATTATGCTTGGTAATGATATCGGATTGGTATTTAGCTTTGATTAAATTAAGAAGTATTTGTTATAACGGTGTTTGCATCTCATTGGTTGTTATATATTTTAGTAAATAGAGTACAGATTATTTTGCATCAATGACTTGTATCGCATATTTATTCGCCATTACAATATCATTTTGAAAAATCAACCCTCATTGAAGGAATGACTATGTCTGCTTTTCCCATCGCCCGTGCCGGTGAATTAACACTTGAGATTCAAGGAAAAATGGCTAACCGGCATGGTTTGATTGCCGGCGCGACCGGTACCGGTAAAACGGTTACCTTGCGCCGTATGGCCGAAGCGTTCAGTTTGTCTGGCGTGCCGGTGTTTTTGGTTGATGTAAAGGGCGATTTGTCGGGCATTTCTAATGCAGGCAGCAATAGCGGTAAAGTCGGCGAGCGTGTGGCAGAGTTCGGTTTGGGAGAGCAATGGCTGCAAGGTTTCCCTGTGCGCTTTTGGGATGTATTCGGCGAAACCGGTATCCCGCTGCGTGTTACTATTTCTGAAATGGGGCCGATGCTTCTGGCGCGTTTGATGAATTTGAATGACACCCAAGAAGGCTTGTTGAATTTAGTTTTCAGGGTGGCAGATGACAATGGTTGGCACTTAATTGATTTAAAAGATTTGCGTGGCCTGCTGAAGCATGTATCAGATAATGCGGCACAATACCGAAGCCAATACGGTAATGTATCCCCTGCGAGTGTAGGAGCCATTCAGCGTCAGCTTCTGACCTTGGAAAATGAAGGAGCTGCAAATCTCTTCGGTGAACCGGCATTGAATTTAGAAGATTGGATGCAAACCGAGGGAAGCCAAGGTGTGATTAATATCCTTAATTCTGAAAAATTGATGCGCAGTCCGAGGATGTATAGCGCATTCTTATTGTGGATGTTGGCTGAGTTATTCGAAACCTTGCCCGAAGTCGGTGATTTGGCACAGCCTAAGTTTGTTATGTTTTTTGACGAAGCCCATTTGCTCTTTGACAATGCGCCTGCCGCTTTGGTAGAGCAAATTGAACAAGTGGTTCGTTTGATTCGTTCAAAAGGTGTCGGTGTATATTTCGTTACCCAAAACCCGCTTGACTTACCTGATACGATTTTGGGTCAGTTGGGTAACCGTGTACAGCATGCCTTACGTGCATTCACTCCGCGTGATCAGAAAGCAGTAAAGGCAGCTGCAGAAACTTTCCGTACCAACCCCAATGTAAATGTGGTAGAGGCAATTGCAGAGCTTGGCGTAGGGGAGGCTTTGGTCTCATTCTTAGATGAAAAGGGTATGCCTATGCCGGTTGAGCGTGCGTTGGTATTGCCTCCGCAGTCGAGTTTGACACCTCTAACCGTTGCCGAGCGAGATGGTAAATACCAAAATGATATTCTGTATCGGCATTATAAAGATATGGTTGACAACTACTCTGCCTATGAAGCTCTGGCAGAGCTAGAGGCTAAGCAAAACGAAGCAGCAGCTGCGGAAAATACGGCGAAAGAACAAGCGGCTGCACAGAAGACTGCTGCTGCCGAGCCTCAAAAAGACG
Source organism: Neisseria sp. S1 (assembly GCF_048060015.1). Taxonomy (NCBI): domain Bacteria; kingdom Pseudomonadati; phylum Pseudomonadota; class Betaproteobacteria; order Neisseriales; family Neisseriaceae; genus Neisseria; species Neisseria sp. S1. The sequence goes on along the minus strand of NZ_JBLUPI010000001.1, from coordinate 292,561 downwards.
GTGTTGTAGGAGGGCTTTTAGGCGGTTTGTTTGGTAGTCGCAAAAAAGCCAATCAAGGTATTGCTTATGATTTGGCGGATTCGGTTGGTAACCAGATTAACAAACAGGTTACCCGTGCAATTTCACGAAGTGTGATGGGTGTAATTAAGAATATGTTGAAATAAAACAGAATGCCGTCTGAAACTTTCAGACGGCATTTTCAATCTGTAAAAAAGATAATGAACAGGTACTCAGAATAAGGAAACTTGTGTGGCAAGAAGGCGTTTGCTCAATTGATATAGTATTGCTTTTCCCATGATGTTTTAGATAAGTATTTTGTAAGAATTAAGAAATGTATGAGAACACCCAAAATAGTATTTTTTGATATTGATGATACCCTATATCGCAAACAAACCGATACGTTGAGGCCGTCTGTAGCGCAAGCTATAGAGGCTTTGAAAGAGCGTGGCATTATCACGGCAATCGCTACGGGGCGGACGTTAGCTGCGCTTCCGAATAAAATTCGCCGATTAATTGAAGATGCCGGCATTGATTTATTGGTAACCATCAACGGGCAATATATCAGTTACCGCGGCGAGGTGTTGGATAAGCAGCCGTTGGGTATTGATAATATAAGGGGCATATGCGCTTTTTTAAAAAGCCATCATATTCCCTATGCTTTTGTATCGGAAAAAACCATCGCGGTATCAGAGGAAATTCCTTCGGTTTCGGAAGCACTATCGGTGATATTGCCAAATCACCCTATAGATGCCGACTATTTTATGAAACACGAGGTTTATCAGATGTTGGCCTTTTATGGGGTGGAGCAAGATGCTTTGGTAGAGCCCGCTATTGCCGAACACGGTTTTAAAAGTATACGTTGGCACAAGCAATCTGTTGATATGTTGGATGCAGAGGGCTCGAAAGCGCGCGGAATTGCTTTGGCGATTGCTAAACTGGGTATTGCCATGCAAGATGTTATGGCTTTCGGAGACGGCCTGAATGACATTGAAATGATTGAAACAGTGGGTTTGGGTGTGGCAATGGGCAATGCCGTTCCTGAATTAAAAGCAATAGCCGATTATGTTTGCCCGAGTGTAGAGGAAGATGGGGTATTGGTTGGCTTGCAGCGCTTAGGTGTGATTGCGGATTAATATTATAAGAAAGATAATTTAATTGCAGTTTATTGCTATATGTAAAATATGCTGTCGTACAAGAAGCATTGAATGCTTATAACATTTGTTTTTAATGCCGTCTGAATTTTTCAGACGGCATTTTATCTTTTGTGAGCTCAATCATATTTAATGGTTTTAAATATTCAAGCCGCTTGTTGAGTAATAAATATTGTATAAACCGATATCTACATTGTATTTTGCCATCGAAAATATAATCCGACCGATGTTGTTGAACTTTTCGGCTTTTGGGCGATATTGAAAGTAGGGGGATTTATTTTGCCGCTAAAGACAACATTTCTTCGGCGTGGTTGCGGGTGGTATCAGTAATCTTTTCCCCCCCGAGCATACGGGCTATTTCTTCTATCCGTTGGCTGTGATTCAAGATATTAATTTCACTAACAGTTTGCTCTCCTTGGTTGTGTTTGTGAACCTGCCAATGGTTTTCACCGCAAGAGGCTACTTGCGGCAGATGAGTAACTGCCAATACTTGATGTTTTTTACCCAATGCACGTAGTGAGCGGCCGACCATCTCAGCCACCCCTCCACCGATACCGGTATCGACTTCATCAAAAATCAATGTAGGAACTTGAGTGTACTGGCTGGTTACAACTTGTAGCGCCAAACTGATACGGGCAAGCTCGCCGCCTGAGGCGACTTTGCTGAGCGGGCGTAAAGGACTCCCCTTATTGGCGGCAACTTGATATTGGATATGTTCCAATCCGTTGGGGCCGGGTACGGAAGGCACTAGCTCAATATGGAATTGGGCTCCTTTCATTGCCAAGTGCTGCATATGGTTTGCTGTTTCTGTAGCAAGTTTGACAGCTGCCGGGCGGCGTAACTCAGAAAGTTTGTGTGCAGCTTGCATATAGCGGTTTTCTGCGGCTTCGGCCACTGCTGTTAAGGCTGTAATATCAGCAGCGGCATGTAGTGTTTGTAGGGCAGATTCTATTTCGGCTTGTTTTGCCGGCAGTTCTTCTGGTTCGACCCGGTATTTGCGTGCCATACTCATCAGGTCGGCCATACGCTGTTCTTGTGCAGCCAGTTCTTGAGGATTGATTTCTACATCTGCCGCTACATCACGCATATTGGCGCTGATTTCACCTAATTCGGCTTCTATGCTAGCCAGCATGTTTAGGCTTTCTGCAAAACGGGGTTCGATGTTTTGTAAGGGGGATAGTATTTTTTGGCATTGGTATACCAGTTTTTGCAGGCCGTTTTCACCGTCGATATATTCGCTTGCTTGTTCTGCCGTATGCAGCAGATCGGCGGCGTGAGCTAGGTTATTGTGACTTTGGCTGAGGCTTTCCCATTCGCCGTTTTGCAGGTTAAGCTGGCTGAGTTCATTGAGTTGCCATTCCAAGCGGTCTTGTTCAATGGCAATGTTTTCGGCATGGTTCTTAGCTTCGTTTAGGTTTTTTTGGGCGGTAATCCAGCTTTGATAATGCTGTTTGACTGCTTCCGCTTGATGTTGTACACCTGCGAATGCGTCTAAAAGTGCACGTTGTGCCGATTCTTGATTTAGCGAGTGATGGGCATTTTGGCCGTGTATGTCGATCAGTTGTTCGCCGATTTGCTTTAGTTGGGTTAAAGTTGCTGCGTGGTTGTTGATAAAGCTTCTGCTTTTACCTTTGGCATCGATAATCCGGCGGATGCTTAATTCCTCACTGCCTTCTTCCAGCAGGCCTTGTTCGTGCAGTTGGGCTTGCAGACCAGGTAATTTGCTCAGGTCGAAAAGGGCTGAGAGCTGTGCTTCTTTGGTGCCGTTGCGTACTTGGCTGTAGTCCGCTTTGTCCCCTAAAAGTAGGCCGATTGCATCGAGAGTGATAGATTTGCCTGCGCCTGTTTCTCCGGTTAGTACGGTAAACCCGGTTTGAAAGTTCAGATTAAGCTGTTCGACAATGACAAAGTCTCGTAGGGAAAGTGCCAGCAGCATGGAATAATCCTTTGTAAAGTATGAATATTCGTTTTGGTAGGTTGCCGGAAAATTTTTTAGAACAGGCGTCCCGCAACCAATTTGGGAGGATATGCATTTAAACGTTAATACTTGTTTTCTTTGGTTTAGCAATCCAAAGCTTCATGATATCAGTTTGATATGTTCGTCAGTGGATGTATCTCATGTGCCATGATCCTAATAGTTTTATTTAGAGTCTGATTCAAGATTACCAAATTTCGGATTACCGAGCTACGATTATATATAAAGTTTTATATAGTTAAAATAAGTTTTTTCTTAATTTTAAAGTTTTCCTTAGTTTTGTGCAGTGTTTTTTTATCTGGATAAGGCTGTATTGACGAATGTAGCCGGATATTTTTCAAGTAGATAAAAATGAAGATAAGGCCGTCTGAAAATAATTATTTCAGACGGCCTTATTTATAACCGGCAATCAAACAAGTTGTTCTCCCCAGTGCAGCTTCTGGCGGAGGGTTTTGTAGTATTGGTAGTCGGAGGGGTGTAATACGCGCAGGGTATGTCGATAGCGGCGTATATTGATGCGGTCCATACTGTGTATGTCGATAAATGATTGGCCGTCAAAATGGACTCGTGCATCAGCCGCTTTGGTGATCAGGATTTCGATTTCACAGGTATCGGCTACCGCAATGGGGCGGTTGGTCATGGATTGGGGGCAAATCGGAACGAGAGTAAATGCCCTCAGACTGGCTTGCAGGATTGGACCTCCTGCGGCTAGGGCATAGGCGGTGGACCCCGTGGGGGTGGATATTATTAAGCCGTCAGAACGTTGGGTGTAGACGAATTCACCATTAATAAATACTTCGAATTCAATCATTTGACCCATGCCGCCACGGCTGATTACAACGTCGTTGAGTGCCAAGGAGGTACCCACGTCCTCTCCATCGCGCCATATGGAGGTTTCCAATAAGATTCGTTCTTCAGGCAGATATTTGCCTGTAAGCATGCCGGATAGCTCGTGTATCATGGTTTCGCGCGGCACTTGGGTGAGAAACCCTAAATGGCCTTGGTTTACACCTATCATCGGAACCCTAAACGGAGCCAGTTTTCGGGCAACTGAGAGAAAGGTGCCGTCCCCCCCCAAAACAATTACTAGGTCGCATTTTTTACCTAGTTTGTCTTTTTGCTCGATATGGCAGAACTGCAAATCTTCGTCTGAGATGATACCTTCATCTGCACTGGCTTGATCGATAAAAATATCCAAGCCTTGTTTGTGTAGGAAGGCTATGAGTTCGTGCAATACGTTTTCTATACCCGGGGTTTGCGGGCGGGTAACGAGGCCGATGTGTTTGAATTGGCTGTTCATGCGCAGCTTTGGGTGTCGGATAAATTAATAGGCCGATTATAGCTTTATTTTAAGGCCGCCTGAAAGGGTAGGCCGTATTTTGAGTGAAACGGTATAGGGTTTTATTCGTTTTCACGCCATAAATGGGTAAAGTATTGTTTAGCTTTTAGATATTTGGGTGCAACAACGGCAGCACAGTAACCAGCATGAGGGTTTTTAGCAAAATAATCTTGATGGTATTCTTCTGCCGGGTAAAAAGTTTGGGCTGCCTTTAACTCAGTTACGATAGGCTTGTCGTAATGCTCCTTTATTTCATTTAAAAAGGCTTGGGCTTCGCGCTGTTGTTCTTCATTTAAATAATAGATACCACTGCGGTATTGTGTGCCTATATCGTGGCCTTGCCGATTAAGCTGGGTCGGGTCGTGTATAGTAAATAAAATTTCCAGCAATGTACGGTAACTGATGATTTCGGGATCGAATTCGATTTTAACTGCTTCTGCATATCCGGTTAATCCGGAACATACTTTTTCATAGGTTGGATTTTCAATATGGCCGTTGATATAACCGGAGACGGCAGAACAAATACCTTGAATGCTATTGAAAACAGCTTCTATACACCAAAAACAGCCGCCGCCGAAAATAGCGGTTTGCATATTTGGATAATAATGGTTTTGCATTTGAGTATTCATATTTTCTTTTCGCGATATTGATTTTATAGCCATGTTGCTATATGGATTATACCGTGAAATTTTCTGATTCTGCATATATGCCATATATTTATGATAATTTAATATCAATAAGTTAAGCTGGAAGCAGGTGGCATATTCTTTTTATTGGGAAACTATATTTTTATTTTCCTATCCTAGGCATAAGCATTTTTTAATTGGTTAAATTATTGGTGTAAATTGTAATGTTTAATTAACAATGATGGCTTTAAGCTTTATTTTTTATAAAATAGCTCTTGTTTATTCAATAAATATATATCCGGCTATTTTTTAATGTAGTCATTTAAAAAAATGTTGTATAATTTTTTTAAATGAATTAAATTTTATCTGACACAACCAAACAAAAGGAATGAATGTAATGGCAACTTATGCTGAACTCCAAGCCCAAATCAAAAAGCTGCAAGAGCAAGCCGATGCTTTGAAAAAAGCTGAGCGTAAAGCAGTAATTGCAGAAATTAAAGAGAAAATAGCAGCTTACGATCTAACGGCTGAGCAGCTCGGTTTGGCGCCTTCAAAACGCGCTAAGAAAGAAAGCACCGTTATGTATCAAAAGGGTGATCTGACTTGGTCTGGCTCTAGCCGTGGTCGTAAACCTGCTTGGGTGAATGAGGTGATTGAAGCAGGTGAGGATATTGAGAAATATCGTGTTAATTAAGATTACATTGCTCTTAATATCTTAATTTTGTAGCAGTTGCTGAAACGTAATCAAGCCGTCTAATTGTTATATCTCAATCAGGCGGCTTGGTTATTTATTGGACAAATAGAAATCCTGTTAAGAAAATCAGATTATCTTAAAATCAAAAGCATAAAAAGTTATCTATAAAATATGCAAAGTAATATAATTACAGTGCTTGTTTAATTGTTCTGAAATACTAAATATTGTGAGTAATGGTTGGTATTTCTGTAATCCTGCCATCTGATAAATTCTAAATTATTCTAATATTATCGGTAGTTTCTTTTCTTGTTGAAAAATGCTTGTAAGATATTTGTGCAATCTTCGGAGAGAATACCACCCATTACAGAAGTATGTGTATTTAAACGCCTATCTGAAAATAAATCTATGATGCTGCCGGCGGCTCCGGTTTTGGGTTCGGCGGCTCCATAAATGACTCTGCGTACACGAGCTTGAATTAGTGCACTGGCACACATACTGCACGGCTCCAAGGTAACGTAGACATCACAACCATCTAAGCGGTAGTTTTGTAATATTTTTCCTGCTTCTGCCAATGCCTGTATTTCTGCATGGTGGCTGATATTGTGATGACTAATGCAGTTGTTGTGTGCTGCGGAAATAATTTTTCCTTGATGTACGACTAGGGCGCCCACGGGTATTTCTCCTTTGGCTGCGGCCAGTTGTGCTTGGGCAAGCGCTTCATGCATGAAGGCTTCCATTTCACTTTGTAGGGGGAATATATCCACGGGCGGGTGCAGCTGTAAGGCTTTAAGCAAACTTTGTTTCTCTACTTCGCTTAAGGCTTGGGGAACGGTATCTTTAATCAGGGCGGCCAGTTGCCACAGCGTGCTGCGGGTAACACTGAGCCCGCCTGCCTTGAGTAGTAAAAAGGCTTTGACGGCACCACAGCTCTTGAGTTCTGCTTGAGTGGTAATACCGAAAGTTTTGAGAAGCTGTACGGTTTTGGGGGCAAGAGGCGGAGTACTGAGAGGAGTGGTCATGATGTTTGATGCCCTCTGAATCCAAAATATAACAAACTATAATTTTCAGACGGCATCAAACATGGCTTGCAAGGCTTTTAGCGCTTGGGGTAATTCGTTGATGCCGTCGCTTTGCATCAAATGTCCGCCGTTCGGAATCATGCAAACGCTACTGTCGAGTTGCTCTGCCAAATGCAGGCTGTAGGAAGGCGGGATAATCTGATCATTGTCGCTAATGATACTGTGTATCGGAGCAAGGTTGGCGAGTTCGGAAAATTTAATCGAGGCCTGCCCGATATAGCTGTCTAGTTCAGGCAGAGTAGGTATGGTCTTGGCAAAACCGGCTGTCAGTACCAATCCGCCGAAGCGGTTTTGTGCGTATGTTGAGAGATAGTGTAAAACGGTGATACAGCCCAAACTATGGGCGACAAAATAATCTTGTGCGGCAGGTGTGCCGATTTGTTCGGCTAGAGTCTGTTGCCACCGGCTGAAATCGGGGTTATCAGAATCGGGTAGGGCTATCACGGAAACAGGGATATTTTGCTTGTTTAGTTCGCGTTTCAGCCATGGAAACCAATGGCGGTTGGGGGCGGATTGGTAACCGTGGATAATGAATACGCGGCGTGTCATATTACAGTCCTTTGTATCGATATGTACAAGCATTTGTCCTGATATACCGGATGGTTTATTACTTCATTAATGGGCCGGAAGGCAGATAATCCGAAGAAGTATCGCATTGTATCGGGTTGCTTTCAACTTCTGGGATGGTGCGTGTCGACAAGTTGTTTCAGCCGCTCGTTGGCAACATGGGTATAGATTTGGGTAGTAGTGATGTCGGCATGACCCAGCAGTAGTTGCACAACCCGTAAATCAGCTCCGTGATTAACCAGATGCGTGGCGAAGGCATGGCGGAGGCTGTGGGGGCTGATGTCTTCAATGCCAGCTGCTTGCGCGTATTGTTTCACAATCATCCAAGCCAATTGCCGGCTGATGCCGGTACGTTTTTGGCTGACAAATAATTCGTCAATCAATCGTCCTTTAGCCAGTTTGGGGCGGGCTTCGGCGATATAACGGCTTATCCAGTGCGATGCCTCTTCCCCTAAAGGAACGATGCGCTGTTTGTCGCCTTTGCCGATGGTATTGACTAATCCGCGCTGTAAATTTATTTCGCCTGTTTTGAGTTTGACTGCTTCGCTAACGCGCAGACCGCTGGCATAGATAAGCTCCAATAATGCTTTGTCGCGCAGGCCGTGCGGCGTGTCGGTATCGGGAGCCGAAAGCAAGGCATCGATTTGGTTTTCCGTAATCAGTTTGGGTAGGGTCTGTGCCTGCTTGGGAGTCTTAAGATGGCGTGTAGGGTTATCGATGCGCTGTTCGGTTTCGGCCAACCAACCGTAAAGGCGTTTACAGGCGGAGAGGGCGCGGGCTTGCGAGCGCGGGTGTTCGTCGGGATGGTAAACGGCTGCTGCCAAATCGGTGCTTTCGGCGTTAATCCAAGTTTGGTTTTGTTCGGAAAGCCGCCGTTCGATTTTGACAAGATCGCGGCGATAACTGTCGAGCGTGTTTTGGCTTAAACGCTCTTGCAGCCATAAATGTTCCAGCAGGCGTTCGGTGATGTTATCTGTCATGGTAACAATCAAGTTTCAGACGGCCTTATTACATAATCTATATCAGACCGGTAAGTTTGGGGTTATTTTCTTTCGGCACCGGGCGCGGTTTGCCTTGTTCGTCTACGGCAACATAGGTAAAAACGGCATGGGTAACCAGGCGGCGGTCGTCTTCGAACTCTTCGGCCATCAGAGTTTTTACCCATACTTCGAGTTTGATTTGCAAAGAAGTATTGCCTACCCTGATACAACGCCCGTAGCAGCAAACCACATTGCCGACTTTTACGGGACGCACAAATGTCATTTCTTGGGCTGCCACGGTAACGATGCGCCCCCGTGCGATTTCAGAAGCCAAAATACCACCGCCGATATCCATTTGCGACATAATCCAACCGCCGAAAATGTCTTGGTTCGGATTGGTATCGGCAGGCATGGCAAGCGTACGCAAGAGCAGTTCGCCGTCAGGTTTGTTTGAGGCTGGGTTGGTATCGGGTGTCATTTCTTTACTTTCGCCTTATTTTCGGAGTTGAGAAACACTCCCTCATGTTCCAATAACCATTGTTTGATATTTAGGGCTTGATCCAAGCCGCTGGAAAATCCGCCCAAGCCGTTTGAGGCGACAACGCGATGGCAGGGAACGACCAAAGCCAGCGGATTTTTACCGCAGGCACCGCCTACTGCACGAGGATGGCTGCCGATTTTGCGTGCGATATCTTGATACGTCATGACCGTACCGGCGGGAATTTCGGCAATGGCTCGCCAAACTTTTTGCTGAAATACTGTACCGCTGCGGGAAATGGGATGCCCGAAGTTTTTCAGACGGCCTGAAAAATAGTCGTCTAACTTATGCCGCCATTGTTCGGGCAGCGGGTAAGGCGCATCGGCTTGATGGCCGTGCAAGCGCAGTTCCAGTAGTTCGTTTTGCTTGAACACCAGTGTGATATTGCCGAAAGGGGCTTGATAAAGGCAGGCGTATTTCATGCTTCGCGGCCGTCTGAAAAATGATGGATACGTTGCAGCAAAAGCCTTTTGGCTTGAGGCCATTCCTCAGCTTTCATGCTGTAAAACACGGTATCGCGAAGGCTGCCGTCACGCCGTGTTTGCAGGCCTCGGATGACACCGTCTTTTTGCGCACCCAACCGTTCGATAGCTTGTTGGGAGCGACTGTTCAGAATATCCGTACGCCAGCCTACCGTTTCGCAGCCTAATGTTTCGAAAGCATGGTTCAACAATAAGTATTTGCAGGTGCTGTTGATGCGGCTTCGCCAATAGCTGCGGGCGTACCACGTATAACCGATTTCTACACGGCGGGCGGCAGGCACGATGTCGTGGTAACTGGTGCTGCCGATAATCTTACCGTTGGTTTCATCAATCACTGCAAAAGCCATGCGGTTGGGCGTAGCCAAAGCTGTTTCGATATAAGCGGCGGTTTGTTCGGGCTCTGGCACAGAGGTGAAAACCAGCTTCCATAGTTCGCCGTCTGCCGCTGCTTCGCGCAATCCGCTTTCATGCGAAAAGCTGAGCGGCTTCAACCGTACGCGGTTGAAAGAAAGCTCTACTGCCTGTACGAAATCACTCATCTCAATATTTACTTTACGACGCGCTAACAGTATCCAAAACTTCCTGTGCATGGCCGGCTACTTTTACTTTGCGCCATTCATGGGCGATATGGCCTTCCTTGTCTAAAACGAAGGTGCTGCGCTCGATACCCAGCGATTCTTTACCATAGAGTTTTTTCAACTTGATGACGTCAAACAGTTTGCAAACGGTTTCGTCTTTATCACTTAACAGTTCGAACTGAAAACCTTGCTTGGCACAGAAGTTTTGATGTGATTTCACACCATCTCGCGAGATGCCTACAACGGTGTAACCCAGATCTTTAAATTGTTCCAAATGGGCATTGAAGTCCAATCCTTCAGTGGTGCAGCCGGGGGTACTGTCTTTCGGGTAAAAATAAACAATAAGGGGTAGGTGGTCGGCACTATTGAAATCTTCGCCGCTGCTGGAAGGAAGGGTGAAATGGTAAGTTTGCATGATATTTCCGCTACAAAATGGCAAGGTTCTTAATCTTAAGCGCATAAACCCGGCTAGGCAAATGTTAATTTTTATGTGGTAAACGTGAATTTATTTTATAATCGCGCCCGAAACTCGTATTTCTGTTTGTAAAGGATAATCCAGATGGGTGTTTTAAACAGCTTGCTCGGTATGGTGGTGCTGATTGCCATTGCGGTATTGCTTTCCAGCAACCGTAAAGCCATTAATATCCGTACCGTGGCGGGAGCTTTTTTGATCCAGGTCGCTTTGGGTGCTTTGGTGTTGTATGTGCCTTGGGGACGTGAAGGCTTATTGGCCGTTTCCGAAGGCGTGAGTAAAGTTATCGCTTACGGTAACGACGGCGTAGGTTTTTTATTCGGTGGTCTGGTTTCGGATAAAATGTTCGAAGTGTTCGGCGGCGGCGGCTTCGTTTTTGCCTTGCGTGTGTTGCCGATGATTGTATTTTTCTCTGCGTTGGTAGCGGTATTGTATTATGTCGGTATCATGCAGGTGGTGATTAAAATTATTGGCGGATTTTTGCAAAAAGTATTGGGTACTTCGCGTGCTGAGTCTATGTCTGCCGCGGCCAATATTTTCGTAGGGCAAACCGAGGCACCTTTGGTAGTGCGCCCGTTTATTAAAACGATGACCCGCTCCGAGCTGTTTGCCGTTATGTGTGGCGGTTTGGCTTCTGTAGCAGGCTCTGTCTTGGGCGGTTACGCGCAAATGGGCGTACCGTTGCCTTATCTGATTGCGGCCTCATTTATGGCTGCACCCGGTGGCTTGCTGTTTGCCAAACTTTTAATACCCGAAACTGAAAAGGTCCGTACCGATGAAGAGATTGCTGATGACAGTGAAGAAAAACCCGTCAATGTCATTGATGCGGCAGCCGGCGGTGCGGTTACCGGTGCGCAAATTGCGATGGCAGTAGGTGCGTCTCTGTTGGCCTTCGTAGCGTTGATCTCATTAATCAATGGTATGATTGGCGGTGTGGGCGGTTGGTTCGGTTACGAAGGCTTAACCTTGCAGGCGATTTTAGGCTGGTTGTTTGCGCCTTTGGCTTGGGTAGTCGGCGTGCCTTGGCATGAGGCCGGTGTAGCCGGTTCACTAATCGGCCAAAAAGTGGTGGTGAACGAATTTGTAGCGTATTCCGAATTTGTGAAATACCTTTCTCCGGAATCTGCCGTGCAATTGAGTGAAACCACCAAAGCGATTATTTCTTTTGCTTTGTGCGGTTTTGCTAACTTAGGCTCTATTGCCGTATTGGTAGGCGGTTTGAGCATTATGGCGCCGAACCGTCGTAAAGATGTCGCGCAACTTGGCTTGAAAGCGGTAATTGCAGGTTCGCTGTCTAATTTAATGAGCGCAGTGATCGCAGGCTTGTTTATCGGCCTTTCTGGTGTGGCGGTATTGGGCTGATCTGATTGTTGCGGACTATTACAGGCCGTCTGAAACTTTTTGGGTTTCAGACGGCCTTTCTTTATAATAAGCGGCTTGTACCATAAAAAGGAAAACTATCATGCTCCATACCGAAGCCGTATTGGCTGTTTTGAAATCGCTGCAAAATCAGATTTGTGCCGCATTGGAAGCAGAAGACGGAAAGGCAATGTTTGTATCCGACAACTGGCAGAGCAGGTTGGGAACGGGCGAGAGCCGTGTGTTGAAAAAAGGGCAGGTATTTGAGCAGGCAGGCGTAAATTTTTCTCATGTAAAAGGTAATGCGATGCCGGCTTCTGCTACGGCCCACCGTCCTGAACTTGCGGGAGCTCCGTTTGAAGCAATGGGGGTATCTTTGGTGATTCACCCGAATAATCCGTATGTGCCGACCAGTCATGCTAATGTGCGTTTTTTCATTGCGTATCCTGAAAATAAAGAACCGGTTTGGTGGTTCGGGGGCGGTTTTGACTTGACACCGTTTTATCCTTTTGATGAAGATATTTTACATTGGCATCAAACCGCGCAAGCAGTATGCCAACCATTTGGTGCCGATGTTTACAGTGAGTACAAACAATGGTGTGACGAGTACTTTTATCTGAAGCACCGTAGCGAAACACGCGGCGTGGGCGGTTTGTTTTTTGACGATTTGAACAGCTGGGATTTCGATACCTGTTTGCGTTTTATTGAAGCAGTGGGCAAAGGTTTTATCGATGCGTATGTTCCCATTGTGGCCCGCCGAAAAAATACACCTTATGGAGAGCGGGAGCGGGAGTTTCAACTTTATCGCCGCGGGCGTTATGTTGAGTTTAATTTGGTGTGGGATAGGGGTACCTTATTCGGTTTGCAAAGCGGCGGGCGCACGGAAAGCATTTTGATGTCGATGCCGCCGCAAGTGCGTTTCGAATATTGTTACGAACCCGAGGCAGGTAGTCCGGAAGCTCGGCTGAACGATTATTTGCGTCCGCGTGATTGGTTGGCGGAACTGAGCGGCCGGTAACATTTTTTACTGCTAATTTGCAAGTTGTTAAAGGCAGATAACGGTAATATTGTGTTTAATAAATACTGTATTTTTAATCAGGCGGCCTCTGCCGTTTGCAATGGAGAAATAAAATGAATCGATGGTTCAATGTATTGATGGTTGCTCCGGTGGCTGTGGTTGCGCCGTTTTCCGTAGCGGCACCTGCCACCCAACATCCTGCGCAAGTGCAGTTCAAGCAAAATATGGATGCGGTATTGGCAGTGGCGCGTAACAAACAGTTGAATGATGCGCAAAAAATCCAGCGTATCGAGCGCTATGCCGACCAATATCTCGATTATGAGCGTATTGCCGCTTTGGCAGTGGGACTGCCGTGGCGTCAGTTTACTCCGAAACAGAAAACCGATTTTATTGCGGCGTTTAAAAGCATGATGATCGGTATGTATTCACGTTCGGCCTTAATGGGGGTCGCAGATGCCAATGTAGAAATGTTGCCGAAAGTATTGGATAGCGGCAACAATCGTACCGAGGTATTTACCGAAATCCGTACGGCTCGTGGTAATAAATATGAAGTCGGCTATCGTTTGTATAAAGTGGGTGGTGTTTATAAGATTTATGATATCCGTGTGGATGGATCAAGTATGGTAACGGTGTACCGTAACCAGTTTAATGATTTGATCAAACAAAAGGGTATTGACGGTACCATCGCTACTGTGAATGCCCGTGGTTTGAAAAAGGTTAATTAATCGGCCGTCTGAAAGACGATAGTTTGTGAAACGGAAATACCGTATTGGTATTTCCGTTTCTTATGTTTACGGGTTTTCCTGCTGTTTGATTAATGCGCGGATAGCAGCCCGGTTGGGGTGTAGGGCGGTGCGAAGTCGGGGTGAGAGCGGGTTTGGCAGGCCTAGAATGTCGGCGGCTATTGCTGACGCACACAGAGGTGCGGTTGCCAAGCCTCGGCTGCCGTGTGCCGTATTAATATAGGCACCGGGTAGGTAAGGGCAGGGTGTGTTGATAGGATAGTTTTTATCGGCAGCTAGTTTTGCATATGCTTGGCGTAGGGCGGCGGTATCGGCAAGCGGCCCAACGATGGGTAAGTGATCGGTGCTGTCGCAGCGCAAGGCGGCATGTCCTTGCGGTTGGGGCAGGCCGTCTGAAAACAGATCGGCAGCTAATGCTGGATTGAGCTTGGCTAATTCTTGGCGGTTGGCTTGGTTTTCCGACTCGCGCCAGTCGGTTTCTTTATCATGCTGGATAAAAGTGGCCCCGAAGCAATGCAGCCCTTCCCAAGCAGGGCTGATATAGGATGCCCCGGAAAGTGCGCAGCGTAGTTTGGCGGATCCGGAGGTGGTACGGGCTAATGAAGTTTGACCGCGTATCAGTCGGTAAGGCTGGGAGGCAGCATTGATATCGGGTGCATTCGGACTGTGTGCGCCCATGCAGTAAACCACATGGCTGGCGCGGAAAGTTTTTGAGGGTGTTCGGATATGCCAATGTGTGCCGTCATAATCGGTTGAAAGAGCCGACGCGTTTGTGTGTAGTTCGATTAATGGATGGGAAATCAGCGCATGAACCAAGTGGCGAGAATTGAGCCATACGCCCTGAGGCCAATAGAGGCCGTCTGAAAAAATGTCGATACCTGCAATTGCGGTGGCCTCGGTTGCGGTAACGTAGCGGTAAAGGTGGCGATGGTGGCTGTGTTGGCTCAGCTGTTGGTTGCGTTTACTTTCGGTGGCAGAGTAGTTGAGATGCAATACACCATAGCCACCCCAAGCGTTTTGTTCGGGCAATAGTTGCTGTAACAGACGGTGGGTGTACCCGTAACCGCATAACAGCAGCTCGGTTTGTTCGGTGTTGTGTGGAGAAATTTTGGCGTAAAGCAGCCCTTGCCGGTTTCCCGATCCGGCAAGGGCTGGTGATGCAGCCTCTAAGATGCTGACGCGGATACCATGCTGTGCTAATTCATAGGCAGTTGCCGCACCTGCAATACCCGCACCTACCACAACGACATGTTCAGCTTGAGGGTGCGTAGAAGGAGGCGCGTACCATGGTTTGGGCTGTTGCGGAGGCGCTTGCGGAATGGTTTCGGTTTGCCACTGTAACGGTGTTGAAAAGTAGTCGGCTAAGTGCGAAGCATGTTCAGACGGCATCAGCCATAAGTGTACGTTTGGCAGAATATGATGCAAAACGTTGGGGCCGTTAAATTGCAAACAGGTAATTTTCGTGGTGAGAATATCGCTTAGTTTTCGCTCTAATGCTCCTGCCCGCTCAGCCGCTTTGAATACGGGTAGCGTTGAGTTAGGAAGACAAACAATCAGATAGAGCGGTACTTCATGAGATTCAATAGCAGCAGCGATTTCTGCGAGTGGTGGCGGGGCGTTCCAAACAAGATTCATAAGTAGTTGGTGATGTTGGTATTGAAGGAGGTTTGTAATGCAGCAGTGTATTACTGCTTCTCATTTAACTTTTATTGGAATTATAGGCCGTCTGAAAGATTGGGGGTATTGGGTTTAAGCTTTCAGAGGGTTTGAGGATGGTAGGTGCAAACAAATAGGTAGTGTATTTGGATGCCAGCGCCTGTTTAGTCAAGAAGATTAAGGTTAGAGGTTTATAGCAGGGATAACGTTTTGGAGAGCGTTTTTCGGCTTGCTGAAGCGGAAAAGAGAAAACCCGCCGTATATTTAGCGGGTTTTCGGTAATTGGCGGAAGCGGTGAGATTCGAACTCACGGAGGGCTATCAACCCTCGACGGTTTTCAAGACCGTTGCATTAAACCGCTCTGCCACGCTTCCGGTTATGCTTTTTTACTGCATAAAAAATTGTTTCAAGATTGGCGGAAGCGGTGAGATTCGAACTCACGGAGGGCTATCAACCCTCGACGGTTTTCAAGACCGTTGCATTAAACCGCTCTGCCACGCTTCCGTTTCTTGAAGACGGGCATACTATCGCAATTTGCCCGTTTTGCCAAGTCTTTTGCTTGTTTTTGTTTTAGTATATTGTTTTTATTGGAATCGTTTATTTTTTATTTTCGGCGCGCAAGAAAACCCATTCGTTTTCGGATGAGGCAGCCTCATTAAATGTATACCCTTCGTAATCGAAATTTTTCAGCGCTTCGGGTGAGGTGATTTGGTGGTCGGCAGCATAGCGGACCATCAGACCGCGTGCTTTTTTTGCGTAGAAGCTGATGATTTTGTATTGGCCGTTTTTTTCATCTTTAAATACGGGGGTGATCAGACGGGCATTGAGTTTTTTGGTGTCGATTGACTTGAAATATTCTTGCGAGGCTAAATTGACAAGCGTGTCGCTGCCTGCTTCTGTCAATGTTTTGTTTAGTAAATCGGTAATCAGACTGCCCCAGAATTCATAGAGGTTTTTACCGCGGGAGTTGGCAAATGCGGTGCCCATTTCCAAGCGGTAGGGTTGGATAAGGTCGAGTGGGCGCAATAGGCCGTAAAGGCCGGAAAGTAAGCGGACATGGTTTTGCAGGTAGTCGATGCCGGTTTCCGGTAAGCTAGCTGCATCTATACCTTCGTATACATCTCCGTTGAACAGATAAACTGCTTGTTTGGCGTTTTCAAGCGTAAAGGGCATGTGCCATGCGGCATTGCGCTCGGCATTGAGTAGGGCGATTTTGTCTGAAACGTGCATGAGTTCGGCCAATTCTTGCGGAGCGAGTAGGCGCAGTTCGGCCATAAGTTTTTCTGCTTCTGACAGTAGCGCAGGCTGTGTATGCAGCGGGGTTGGCGCTGCGTCTTTTTCATTAAGGTTTTTAGCGGGCGAGAGAATAAAAAACATAGCGGTTCCAATGTGGTTTTCAGACGGCCTTTAATTTAATGTGCTGTGTATTGTTTGGCAAGATATGCGGTAAATTGAGGTATTTTATCGGCTTTAAAATAAACACAACCGCCTGTTATGAGTGCAGTATAATAAGTGCCAATCCAATCTTTAGCGATATTATGGCTGCAGCAAACCACCGTATCAATCATGAACCCGTTTTTCTACTGAGTGCTACGCCGTGGCGCGAGAGCAGTTTGTGGCTGGAAGTGTTCAGCCGCCGTTACGGGCGGGTGGCTTTGTTGGCGAGAAGCGCGCGTAAGCGTCAGAGTGAGCTGCGCGGGGTATTGGTGCCGTTTGTGCCGATGAGTGCTTCTTGGTATGGAACTCAAGAGTTGAAAACCCTACATCGGGCCGAGTGGCTGGGCGGATGGCGGCAGCCGCAGGGTAGGGCTTTGTTCAGTGGTTTATACGCTAATGAATTGGTATGCCGGTTGACGGCTAGGGAGGATCCCCATCCTTTGTTGTATGATGCGCTTGCCGACTTGATGCGGGCGGTGGCGGAGCAGCCGAATCATGTGGCGGCTTTGCGCCGTTTCGAGTGGACTTTGCTGACGGAACTGGGCTTGGCACCGGATTTGCAGAAAGATGAAGACGATTTGCCGATTAATGCGGAAGCGGTGTATTGGATGCGACCTCAGTCCCCTCCGTTACTGTTTGCCCATGCTTCGGGTTTGGATGTTGCCGAAGCTCCCGGAGTGGCGGCGAAAGGGGCGGTATTGGACGAGTTGCGTTTAGGGGCGTTCACCAGTGGTGAGAATATGTCGCAAGCATTGGGTTTGACGCGGATGTTGTTGGATTTTTATTTGCCCGAAGGTATCCGATCACGCATGATTTTGCAGCAAATGCAGAGTTTTTCAGACGGCTTGAAGTGACAGATCCGGCATGATCTTAAATTTGTCTGGTTTTAGATGAGCTTCCGTTGGTTTTCGGTATGGAGAAAGGATAATTTGATGTTGTTAGGTGTAAATATCGATCATGTGGCTACTTTGCGTAATGCACGGGGTACGGCATATCCCAGTCCGCTTGAGGCCGCTCTGATTGCCGAAACCCACGGTGCCGATTTGATTACGCTGCATCTGCGTGAAGACCGCCGCCACATAAAAGACGCAGATGTATTTGCCATTAAAAATGCAATCCGTACCCGTATGAATTTGGAAATGGCACTCACCGATGAAATGTTGGAAAACGCCTTAAACGTGATGCCTCACGATGTTTGCTTGGTACCCGAAAAACGCCAAGAGGTTACAACGGAAGGCGGTTTGGATGTGTTGGGACAAATCGATAAGGTGGCGCGTTTTACCGAAACACTAACCAAAGCCGGTATTCGTGTTTCTTTATTTATTGATGCCGATGAGGCGCAAATTCAGGCAGCCCATGATATCGGAGCGCCCGTTATCGAGTTGCATACCGGCGCGTATGCCGACGCACATACGCCGTCTGAAAAAACCGCACAGCTGACAAGAATTGAAAACGGCGCCCATTTCGGAAGTGAATTAGGTTTGGTGGTGAATGCAGGGCACGGACTAACCATTCATAATGTGATGCCGATTGCAAAAATTTTAGCGATTCATGAATTAAATATAGGACACTCTTTGATTGCCCAGGCGGTTTTTCTCGGCTTGCCCGAAGCTATCCGCCAGATGAAGGAAGTCATGTTTAAGGCGCGTGCGCTGCCTTATTGATAAATACACATAATCGGGCGGATAGTTTTTACGGATACGGCTTAACTGTATATTACAGCGGTATGAAAGCCGTCTGAAATCATTTGGAGAGAATGCATGATATACGGAATCGGTACAGATATTGTTGATGTAAAGCGCATTGAAAAATTGTATAAAAAATATGGGCAAACTTTTGCCGAGCGTATTTTAAGCCAAGTGGAAATGCATGATTGGCCGGGCGTGGCCGAACCTGTCAAATTATTGGCCAAACGTTTTGCCGCTAAAGAAGCGTTTGCCAAAGCGGTGGGTACGGGTATCCGCGCACCGGTGATTTTTCATAATATCAGTGTAGGGCATGACGAATTAGGTAAACCTGAGTTTATTTGTTCGGGAGAGCTGCAAGCTTGGTTAAAGCAAAAGGGCATTAAGCGAATTCATTTAAGTATGAGCGACGAAGAGGATGTAGTGATGGCTTTTGCCGTGGCTGAAAAATAATATTGTTTGGGAAAGCTCTTAGATAGAAAGTAAAAATGATTCAAGATTCGCGCCCGTTAATCCGAGTTGTTGCCGGTGTCGTACTCAATCGGGAGGGAGACTATTTACTCAGTTCCCGTCCCGAAGGTAAACCTTATGCAGGTTATTGGGAGTTTGCCGGAGGGAAAGTTGAGCCGTCTGAAAGCGAATTAGATGCCCTCAAGCGTGAGTTCGAGGAAGAATTGGGTATCCATATCCACCATGCTACGCCGTGGCTGACTAAAATCCACGCTTACGAGCATGCTCATGTACACTTGCGCTTTTTCCGCATACGGCCCGACGAATGGTCGGGCGAGCCTCTGGCACTCGAAGGGCAAAAGTGGTCGTGGCAGAAAGCCGGTGATTTTAGTGTATCTCCCATGTTGCCGGCCAACGGCCCTTTATTGGCGGCACTGTCTGTGCCTTGGCATTTACAGGGTAATACGCGTAACGGTTTTTACGGGCAAAACAGTATGGGTGAATACCGTGTCGTCCCTTTCGAGGCGGCAGAGGCGGAGTATGCCAATATATTGATTAGCGAGCCTTTATTACAGAAACGCGGCACTTTGCCTGCGGCCCGAAGTATATGGGTGTTGGTAGAAAACCAGCAGCAGTGGCACAGAGTACAGGATGCTGATGTTATTGTTTGGCATGTGGCTGATGATGAAGCGGCTCAGGCAGTAGATAAAGTATTGGCGGCGGGTGTTTTCCAGCCTTTGGTGGTTTATGCAGAACCGTATATAGCCGCACGGTATGCAGCCCAATGGCTGGCAGCGGGAGCGCATGCTGTCGTAGAAAATCAAGAAACCGAATTAGCATGAGGATGCGAATGCAAGGCCGGAAACAAAAAATATGGATTGCTTGCCTATTGCTGGTGTTTGCCGTAGTTAAAATAGTGGCATTGCTATGGTGGAAAAACCAACAGCCTGCTATTGAACGGCTTACCGAAGCGCAATGTAATGTAAGCCGCGGCTGTATACTCCCCAATGGCGTGAAAGTTAAATTCAGTGATGAAATTCAGGCCAAAGAGCCGTTTGATATTGTTTTACAAAATGTTCCGCAGGAGGTTGCAGAAGTATTCGTCAGCTTTTCGATGAGCGGTATGGATATGGGATTTAACCGCTATAAATTGGTCCACCAAGGCAGCGGTACTTGGAAGGCTGAGCAGGTACGCCTGCCCGTATGTGTGCAAAACCGTTATGATTACTTGGCCGATATCCATATTGGCAAACAAGTGTTTCAGGCGGCCTTTACCGCCCGATAAAGAATTGGATTGTATCACTCTGCGGGTTTTCATACGGCATGAATCGCTATACAATGCCGTCAACATCAAACATCTTATCTGAACATAAGGAGCCGAATCATGATTGGTAAGAAAATTTTTGAAGAAGTATCAGCTAAATTAAGCGAAACCATTGCCAATAGCCCGGCTAAAGATGTTGAAAAAAACGTAAAAGCCATGTTGGGCAGCGCGTTTAACCGTATGGATTTAGTAACCCGCGAAGAATTTGATATCCAACAGCAAGTGCTTATCAAAACCCGCACCAAGCTGGCCGAGCTTGAAGCACGTTTGGCCAAACTGGAGGGCGGAAGTGAAGAAACGGATGTTCAGCCTGAAGTACAAGATGCGGATGCGGTGGAAACTGTTCCGGAGCAAAAAGACTAACAGGCCGTCTGAAGGATTATGTCTTTAGCCGTAATCTACAGCCGCGCTCTTAGCGGAATGCAGGCACCGTTGGTAGAAGTGGAAGCACACTTAGCCAACGGGTTGCCTGCATTTAATATTGTCGGTCTACCGGATACCGAAGTAAAGGAAAGCCGTGACCGCGTGCGTGCTGCTATCTTACAAAGCGGCTTTGATTTTCCCGCCAAAAAAATTACCGTCAATTTAGCTCCCGCGGATTTGCCTAAAGAATCGGGGCGTTTCGATTTGCCGATTGCATTGGGTATTTTGGCTGCTTCGGGGCAGATTGTGGCAGACCAATTGGACAAATATGAATTTGCCGGTGAATTGGCCTTGTCGGGTGTTTTACGCCCTGTGCGCGGTGCATTGGCCATGGCTTGGCAGGGTATGCAGGCTGGGCGTGCATTTGTATTGCCGCAGGAAAATGCTACCCAAGCCGCGGTTATGAGGGAAATAACGGTATTCGGAGCCGGCAGTTTGGCAGAAGTGGCGGCTCATTTGAACGGAATAGCACCTTTGCAGCAAAATGTGCCGGTAATAAAGGAGATGCCGTCTGAAGCTTTGGCATTACCTGATTTACAAGACGTAAAAGGCCAATACACTGCCCGTTTGGCCTTGGAAATTGCTGCGGCCGGTGGGCATAGTTTATTGATGGTAGGGCCGCCGGGAACTGGTAAATCTATGCTGGCCCAGCGTTTACCGGGTATTTTACCCCCGTTGACGGAAGAAGAACTGATTTCCGTATGGGCATTACGTTCTCTGTTACCGCAATATAATCAAGACCTAAGCCGCAACCGCCCGTTTAGATCGCCACACCATACATCTAGCGCCCCGGCTTTGGTCGGCGGTGGCTCTGATCCCCGCCCGGGTGAGATTTCTTTGGCACATAACGGCGTGTTATTTTTAGATGAACTGCCTGAGTTCGACCGTAAAGTTTTAGAAGTTTTACGCGAACCGCTAGAAAGCGGAGAAATCCATATTTCCCGCGCTGCCCGTCAGGCTGTGTATCCGGCCAATTTCCAATTGGTGGCAGCTATGAACCCTTGCCCTTGCGGCTATCTCGGTCACCCGGCCAAACCTTGCCGTTGTACCCCCGACAGTATAGCCCGTTACCGAGGTAAAATCTCTGGGCCGTTGCTTGACCGTATTGATTTAACTATTGAAGTGCCAGCTTTATCTGCTGCCGAATTAAGTGGTCATGAGGCCGGGGAATCCAGCGCAGTGGTGCTGGCTAGAGTAGAGAAGGCTCGTTGCAGACAGTATGAGCGTCAGGGGAAAATTAATGCCCGCTTGAGTGTTACGGAACTGGATAGTATTGCGGCAGTTAATGAAGAGGCTAAAAAAGCATTGGGTGAACTGTTGGAAAAATTATCACTTTCTGCCCGAAGTTATCATCGTATCCTGAGGGTGGCACGAACCTTGGCCGATTTAGCCGGTGATGAACAAGTATTGCGTTCGCATGTGTTACGGGCAGTAAGTTTCCGTAGAGCTTTGTAAGGGTACTCTGCAGCCGTACGGATAATTTGTTAGAATAGATTTTTATGAGCAGCCGTCTGAAAGTGGCTGGCTGGAATTATTTCATTTTAAGGTATTTTATGAGTGCAAAAAAACAATACGGTAAGGGCCTTTCCGGCTTTATGTTGGGCTTATTACTGGCCACGGTGGTGATTGCCGGTATTTTGTTTTTTCTGAATCAGAGCAATAAAAAAACATTCAAAGAGCCGGAGCGTCCGGCCGCACCGCCGGTGCCGGAGGTATTAACCCCGAAAGACGCGCCTGCTTCTATTCCCGAGTTACCTGCGAGCGGTGGATGGTCAGCTAGCGAACCCGAAGAGGATGTATTGGGGCAATTTATCGAAGAGCAAGCCGCGTCCGACATTACCGACATAACTAAACAAGAAGATAAGCCGATAGCTGTGCCTCCGTCTAAACCTACCGAAACTACTAAACCTAAAACCGAAAAAACGGTAAGGGATACGGTAAAAGCGGAGCCTAAAAAGCAAGCTGAAAAACTAGAGAAAAAAGCAGAAACCAAACCGACGCCTGAGCAAATTTTAAACAGTGGCAGTATTGAAAAGGCACGCAAAGATGCTCAGGCTCAGGTTAAAAAACCGAGTGCAGATCAATCAGGTACAGGTAATCGTGTGATTGTGCAGATGGGCTCTTTTAACAACCAAGCTGCGGCCGAGGCGCAACGTGCGAAGCTGGCAATGATGGGTGTTAGTGCAAGTATTGCCCAAGGTACGGTTAACGGCAAAACTGTTTATCGTGTACAGAGCGGCCGTTTAAGCCAAGCCGAGGCAGCAAGGGTACAGAATACGTTACGTCAAAACGGTGTCGATAGTTTTTCTCGTACCGCTAAATAAAATATCAAGAGGGTTGATCATTGATAGTCGTACCAATATTGATCAAATCATAATGACTTTTCAGGCGGCCTTGTATTTAATTTTTTAAAGTAATAAAAGCAGTAATATATTTTGGTTGATGGGATAAAATCCTGTATTTTAGTGATATACGCCTGTTTCAACCGCATGATGATAAGGATGAAAAATGAAGTTTAAATCTGCTATTTTGGCTGCCGTATTGGCTGCCGGTTTTGCTGCCCAAGCCGGAGCGGCACCGGTAGAAGGCAAAGATTATACCGTTTTGCCAAAGCCTATTCCTCAGGAGCAGGCGAATAAAATCGAGGTACTTGAATTTTTCGGGTACTTTTGTGTGCATTGTTATCATCTTGACCCTGTTTTACTGAAGCATGCGCGTAATTTTCCGTCAGATACCTACTTGCGAACACAGCATGTTGTTTGGCAACCTGAAATGCTCGGATTGGCTCGTGTGGCTGCAGCCGTTAACCAATCCGGTCTGAAATATCAGGCTAATCCGGCTGTCTTTGAAGCCGTATATAACCAAAAACTCAAATTGGAAGATCCGGCCACTTTCAAAGCATGGGCTGCCCAACAGAAAAGTTTTGACGGACAAAAACTGATTGCTGCATACGATTCGTTTGGCAATCAGGCCCAAGCCAAAAAAATGGAAGAAATGACTAATACTTATCAAATCAGCGGTACGCCTACTGTTGTGGTTGGCGGTAAGTATCAAGTGCAGTTTAGCGGAGATTGGAATGCCGGCATGGCCGTTATTGATGCTTTGGTTGATAAGGTGCGTAACGAGCGCGGCATGAAGGCACCGGCTGCAAAACCTTCGCTGAAAAGTAAAGGTGCTGCATTGGCTAAAATAGCAAATCATTAATACAGGTATTGGTTACAGGCAGCCTATAGACAGGCTGCCTGAAATTTTTCATGCCCGGTTGGGGTATTGCTTAACTATTTCTTTGTTATGGAAAACTACTTTTTCAGATTCTGATAAGGTTAGATGCCGTCTGAAAATATATATTGATATAAAACAGATATATACCGAATGCTTATGGATTTATAGTTTGCATATGAAACTGAAATAATGCATTTGGGATCATACATAGAGAATTGTTTATGGCATGGTATTTTAGAGGCAGATTCTTATATTAATTGAAAGAATTTATGGATATTTTATTGTTATTTAAGGCATTAATACTAGGTATCATTGAAGGTCTTACGGAATTTTTGCCGATTTCCAGTACAGGCCATTTGATTGTATTCGGTAGTTTGTTAGATTTTCACAGCAATGGAAAAGTATTTGAAATTGCAATCCAGCTCGGGGCCGTTTTGGCTGTTATTTTCGAATACCGCCAGCGTTTTACCCATGTTCTTACCAATATCGGTCGCGACAATAAAGTAAACCGTTTTGTTTTAAATCTGATTGTGGCATTTATTCCGGCTGCCGTAGTCGGCTTTTTGTTCAGCAAACAAATTAAAGAAGTGCTGTTTAACCCAATTAGCGTGGCAACGATGTTGGTATTAGGGGGCTTGGTTATTCTTTGGGTGGAAAAGCGTGCGGTTAAACAGACTCCGAAAGTAACCAGCGTAGATGATATGCGTGTGCGTGATGCTTTGGTGGTCGGATTAGCCCAGATTTTAGCCTTGGTACCGGGGACTTCACGTTCCGGCAGTACGATTATGGGTGGCATGATCTGGGGGTTGGAACGCAAAGTGGCGACGGAATTTTCTTTCTTTTTAGCAGTGCCTGTGATGATTGCTGCTACAGTTTATGATGTATTGAAGCATTACAAACTTTTCAGCGCGCAAGATATCGGTTTGATTTCGGTCGGTTTTGTAGCTGCATTTGTTTCCGGTTTGCTGGCTGTAAAAGCGCTTTTGAAATTCTTGGCAACGAAAAACTATGTACCGTTTGCTTATTACCGTATTATTTTCGGCGGCTTGATTCTGCTGACTTGGGCCATGGGTTGGGTAAATTGGAATTAAAATAATTTTATTTGGAATTAAAAAATACGCCGTCTGAAACTAATTTTCAGACGGCGTATTTTTAATTTGGCAAAAAGATTTGATGTTATTTACAAGGTAAGGCTGATATCCGGTTTACTATTAATAATAGGTAGCAGAATCATTGTTTTATTGCATATTTTTTTGGCATTGAAAACAGTAAACTTTACCGTTAAAGCGTTTGGTATTATTCCAGCAAAATTTGGCAATGTTTGGTGTTACCGTTTTTCTGCATGATGCGCAAAACAGGCGGGTAGGGCGGCGTGAGGACTCCTCTGAAGATTTAGATTCTTCTTTTTTGCTTGCTTCTTCGGTTACCTGTGTTTCAGGTATAGCCTGTAAAACAGGAGGTGGAGCAGATGGTTCAACAGTATTTATAGTTTGAGCTTCTGTAGAAATGTCATCGATGCCGAATCGAGCTTTCCAATCTATCGTTAGAGGTTGGTGTAAAGCTGCTAAAGCTTCGGCGAAAGCTTGCAAACTATCGCTGGAAATCAATTTTGCTATGGATGACGTTACACTAAAGATATTTTCTTTGGCTATGTCTTGTTCTATTTTTTTCACTACCTGTTCATTTTTAATAATTCTGTCTAATCCGGGAATATTTTTGTGATTTTTAGGGCGTGAAATTCTGGCAGAGTTGGCAACTAAAATTAAGCTGAATAATTTGGGTTTGATTTTTAATCCCAATCGTGCTGGTAAAATGGTTTCATCCGCATCAAAAAAACGCTGTAATAATGTGATATGACGGTTATTCTGCTCAATAGGAGATGGAATGCCATAAGCACGCCCTTGGTAAAAGGCAGAGAATTCCCCATGTTCGTTAATAGAAATTCCTTCGTGAAAGCGTTTGCTTTCACATACATATACTTCAAGAAACCGATTGATAAGCAAATGATCGATTTGTGCGGTATGGCCGTTGTGTTCTAGCCGAAGATCGTGAATAACCATCCAGCGGG
The DNA here is from genome assembly GCF_048060015.1 of Neisseria sp. S1. NCBI lineage: Bacteria > Pseudomonadati > Pseudomonadota > Betaproteobacteria > Neisseriales > Neisseriaceae > Neisseria > Neisseria sp. S1. Next base: position 266,695 of record NZ_JBLUPI010000001.1, on the reverse strand, counting down.
GGGAGTTTCCGTAATGGAAATCGATTTGGTATGCAGCTTCTTCTTCTCCCTTTAAACCGGATTGAATATTTCGGATTTCCCGCTTGATTTTAGTTTTGGTTTCTTGATTAATATGTGGTAATGCCAAAAGCTGGTTGAGTGCTTCTAAGTCGTTGCTTCGGCCTTCTGCATGTTTGATAATCATAGATAGCCTATATATTTTTATAAAGTAATACTTTCAAAGTAGTAATTATACTTAATATCGTTATTGTGGTTAAATTTATTAAAGCCGTCTGAAAAAGTATTTTTAGACGGCTTTTGCTTTTTTGTAATGTTTTTTATGTATGAATTTTTTTATTTCCAAAAATTTAGTTTAATTACATTTATTTTGTGATGATTTTCATATTCATTTTTCATTATTGAATTATTTTATTGATTAAAGTTAAATATTTTCCAATTTAGCACGCTGCAGAATGTATTTTAATTAAAAACCATTTAAGATTTCATGAAATTATGTTACAAGTAATCCTTATTTGATTTGGTTAACGATTCGGGTGAATCATGGATTTTTCTGTATGTTTACAGCTGGCAGTATTGCTGGCGGCAATCTTTTTAGGTGTTAGGCTGGGGGGCTTGGCGATCGGTTATACCGGCGGTTTAGGCGTAGCTGTATTGGCTTTGGCTTTGGGAATGGAGCCGGGTAAGGTTCCGTATGATGTAATTTTAATTATTATGTCGGTTATTTCAGCAATCGCCGCCTTGCAGCTTGCAGGAGGGCTGGATTACTTGGTACGTTCGGCAGAGCGCATTTTACGTAAGAATCCCAAAAATATTAATTTCTTAGCGCCTACGGTTACTTATTTTCTGACTATTCTGGCCGGTACGGGGCACACGGCTTTTTCAATGATGCCCGTTATAGTGGAAGTGGCCAAAGGAGAAAATATCCGCCCCAGTGCGCCTTTGAGTATTGCTGTCGTGGCCTCTCAGATTGCGATTACGGCTTCGCCTGTAAGTGCCGCCGTGGTTTTTATGAGCGGTGTACTTGAACCGTTGGGAGTAAGTTATCCCAAGCTGTTATTGATATGGCTGGTAACGACTTATGCAGCCTGTATGTTGGTGGCATTGCTGATTAATTTGTTTGGCAATCTTGATTTATCCCAGAGTAAGGCTTATCAGCAGCGTTTGGCTGCCGGTTTGATTCAGGAAAATAATATACCGGGGGAGCGATTGCCATTACCGGCAGGCGCCCGCAAATCCGTGTGGATCTTTTTCGGTGGCGTAGTTGCCGTGGTTATGTATGCTTGTGCTATTTCTCCTGCGGTGGGTTTGATAGAAAAACCGGTGCTGCCGCGTGACGGAGCGATTATCAGCTTTATGATGATTATTGCAACATTGGTTGTGATAAGCTGTAAATTGGATACGGGCAAACTGCTGGAGATGAGTACATTTAAATCGGGGATGGCAGCCTGTATCTGTGTTTTGGGGGTGGCATGGTTAGGTGATACTTTCGTGAGCGGCCATTTGGATGCTGTTAAAGAAACGGCCTCGGAGCTTGTGGGCAGCTATCCGTGGCTGTTGGCTGTGGCTTTGTTTTTTGCCAGTATGCTCTTGTACTCACAGGCCGCAACAGCTAAGGCAATTATACCGGCGGTTATTTTGGCTTTGGGCATTACGCCTGAAAACAACGGACAGGTTTATATTTTAGTTGCCAGTTTTGCCGCCGTATCGGCTCTGTTTGTTTTGCCTACTTATCCGACATTGCTTGGGGCCGTGCAGATGGATGATACCGGCAGTACACGTATCGGGCGGTTTGTATTCAACCATTCGTTTTTGATTCCAGGCATTTTAGCTATTGTTTTTGCCGTTGCGCTAGGCTTTTTGCTGGCACCTTTGGTGTTGTAATCAATACGATTACTATTAAAAGGCCGTCTGAAAAATGGTTGGTTTGATTCTTTTCAGACGGCCTTTGCGGCTTTTATTTCCAAGCAATATAGCTTTGGGCTGTTTATGAGCTGCCATATTTGGGAAAATGGCGTACTTCGGAAAATTTATTATTTACTAATGATCATGCAACGAAAATATCTTTCTGTGCAGATCGAAGTATTAGGATTGCACAGGTAAAGAATACCCCGTATAATCTGCCCTTCATTTCCACTGGTAATGATTCGGAGAGGTGGATGAGTGGTTGAAGTCGCACGCCTGGAAAGCGTGTATACGTGAATAGCGTATCGAGGGTTCGAATCCCTTCCTCTCCGCCAAAATTATATACAACCCGCTGAATTTATCAGTGGGTTTTCTTTTTAATAACTGCTTGGTATGCTATTTTTTATTAGTTTGGTTTAGAGCCATTCTTCTTATTTGAGATAAATAAGATTTTTCATTAAGGCTAGTTGTGTTATTTATTTTTTGAAAAAAATCCCGCCTACTTTTTTTGGCTATCTGTAATATGTTTACAATCACTTTAATGTGATGGAAAAATGCTAACTTATACCACTAATGCACTTCAATTCATTTTGCTAGCGTTGCCATGGCACTTTCAAGTTAAATACAAAAGCAAGATTTATGGCACTTGAAATTTGGTATAGCTAAATCGCAATTAAACATCGCCCTATTATTTATAAATGGAACTCCCCTAATGAACAAACAACAACTTGCATCAAAAATTTGGCAATCTGCCAATAAAATGCGTTCCAAAATTGAAGCGAACGAATACAAAGATTATATTTTAGGCTTTATTTTCTATAAATTTCTCTCTGATAAATTAGAAAAATTTGTTCTTGGAGAAGGGCTTGCAAAAGATGATTTTGCCACACAACTTACCGAAGATGGCGAATTAGTGGATTTTATTAAGGACAATATCGGCTATTTTATCAGCTACGAACATCTATTCTCCACTTGGCTGGCACAAGGCTCGGATTTCAATATTGCCCATGTCCGCACCGCCATGAGTGCGTTTAGCCGTAATATTGCCGACAACTATACCGCTGTGTTTGACGGTATTTTCAAAACATTGGAATCAGGTTTGAGTAAATTGGGCGACACCGCCGCCAGCCAAACCAATGCCGTGAAAGATTTATTTGTCTTAATTGCCGATATTCCGATGGATGGTAAACAAGGCTATGATGTTTTAGGCTTTATTTATGAATATTTGATTAGTATGTTTGCTGCCAACGCGGGCAAAAAAGCAGGCGAATTTTATACGCCACACGAAGTATCGCTTTTAATGTCCGAAATCATCGCAGACCATTTAAAAGACCGTGAAGAAATCAGCATTTACGATCCAACCAGCGGTTCAGGTTCGTTATTGATTAACATCGGGCATAGCGTGGCAAAACATCTCAAAAATGCCAATAACATCAAATATTACGCCCAAGAACTTAAAGAAAACACCTACAACCTAACCCGTATGAACCTTGTGATGCGGGGTATTTTGCCGAGCAATATTTTTACACGCAATGCCGACACGCTAGAAGACGATTGGCCATTAGAAGGCGAACCGCTTTATTTGGACGCAGTCGTGTCCAATCCTCCTTATTCCCAACCTTGGAACCCCAAAGACAAGGAATCCGACCCACGCTATAAGCGTTTTGGCGTTGCGCCGCAAACCAAAGCCGACTTTGCCTTTTTATTACACGATTTATACCACTTAAAACCCGATGGCATGATGACCATTGTTCTACCGCATGGTGTGTTGTTCCGCGGTGGCGAAGAAGAAAATATCCGCAGAAATCTGATCGAATACAATCACATTGACGCCATTATCGGCTTACCTGCCAATATTTTCTTTGGCACAGGCATTCCTACCATCATCATGGTATTGCGACAAGAACGTGAACGCAAAGACGTGTTAATGATTGACGCGTCCAAACACTTTATCAAACTCGGTAAAAACAACCATCTTCAAGCCAGCGACATCAAACGCATTGTAGATTGCGTAACACACCGCCGTGAATTACCCAAATTCAGCCGCGTGGTGTCAAAAGAAGAAATCGTTGCCAACGGATATAATTTGAACATTCCACGCTATGTAGATTCTGCCGAACCTGCCGAACAATGGGATATCTTTGCCACCATGAACGGCGGTATTCCAAAAAGCGAATTAGCCCGGTTTAACGACTATTGGGCAGCGTTTAACGGCTTACAGGCAGCCTTATTTACCGACAACGGCACGCCTTATATGCAAGTTAAAACAGAGAATCTACAAACCGAAATCCAAAATCATCCAAGTGTTTTGGCATACAAAAAACAATTTGCCGAGCATTTTGCCGATTTTTCAGACGGCCTGGAAAAAATGCTGATTGAACCGATGCAAACGCTGAACATCGCCCAAACCAAAGGACAGCTTGCCGAGCTGATTCGCCAAAAAATAGCGGCGATGCCGCTTTTGGATTTTTACACCGCCTATCAAAAATTAGACGATTTATGGCGTGCCGAAAGTGCGGGCATTGCTGCCGATTTGGAAATGATTCAAACCGAAGGCAAACAAGCCATTAAGCAAGTAGACCCGTTTATGGTTATCAAAAAAGACAGCAAAACCAAAAAAGAAGCCGAAGTTCAAGACGGATGGGTCGGGCATATTTTGCCGTTTGAACTCGTGCAAGCAGTTAAATTACCCGAACAATTAAGCAGCCTGAAAACCAAAGAAAACCGCTTAACCGAAATCACCGCAGAAATTCAAAGCCTATTAGAAAATTTAAGCGAAGAAGAAAAAGCCAGCTCTGCCGTGAATGACGATGGCGACAGCTTTGTGAATGCCGAATTACCCAAAGCCTTACAGCAAGAACTGGAAGCCTGCGGCGTTATCATTGCCAAAAAAGCTGATTTAGCCAAAGCGATTGAAATCCACGTTTTTGCAGAAGACAGCTTAGGAGCAAAATTACAGGCTGCCTATCGCCTACTTGCCAAAGAAAAAACGCTTAAAACCCAAATCAGAACCGACAGCGCCCAATTGCACAGTGATACCAAAGCAACGATTGAAAACCTAAGCGACAGCGAAGCCCTAGATTTATTGCGTCAAAAATGGCTTGCCCCGTTGAATGAAGCGATGATTAGGCTGCCTGAAACCATGTTGGCACAATTTAGCCAACAGCTTACCGCCCTTTGCGAAAAATACGCCCAAACCTATCAACAAATCAGCCAAGAGAAAGCCGAAAGTGCCAACGCATTGGCAGAAATGATGAATGAGCTGACGGGCAATGAATTTGATTTACAAGGCATTGCCGCGTGGCAAGCGATTTTAAAAGCGTAGGAGAACAAAATGGATAAACCACAAACGCCACCGCTACGCTTTAAAGGGTTTACTGGTGATTGGAAAGAGAAAAATTTGGGTACTGTCGTTGAAATCATTGGTGGTGGAACGCCTGATACGACTATTCCAGAATATTGGAATGGTGATATAGATTGGTATTCTCCGAGTGAAATTGGCGATAAAGTATTTGTAAATGAAAGTGTGAGAAAAATCACTGCTCTTGGATTGCAAAAAAGTTCAGCCACAATCCTGCCTGCAAATAAAACAGTATTGTTCACATCACGTGCAAGCATTGGCGATATGGCAATTTTGACAAAGCAGGGAACAACAAATCAAGGTTTTCAATCTTTTGTTGTCGGGCCACGTTTAAATATTTATTTTCTTTACTCTATTGGATTTAAGATTAAAGAATATGCCTTAAAAAGAGCATCTGGTTCAACATTTTTAGAAGTATCTAAAAGTGTACTTTCACAGATGGAGTTTTTAGCCCCACAACTTCCCGAACAAGCCCAAATCGGCGATTTTTTCCGTCAATTAGACCAACAAATTGCTCAAGCTCGTGCCGTGTGGGAAAAAAGCATTCAGCTAAAAAAAGCGATGTTGGCAAAAATGTTTCCCGTTTCAGGCAGCCTGAAACCTGAAATCCGATTTAAAGGATTTATTGGGGATTGGGAAAGGAAGAGATTGGGGGATGTTGCCACAATCAAAACGGGCATTTCAAATAGAGAAGATTCAGATTCAACAGGTAAATATACATTTTTTGACCGTTCGCAAGATGTACGCAAAAGCAATAGATATTTATACGATTGCGAAGCGGTTATCATGGCTGGCGAAGGTTCGGAATTTTTACCAAAATATTTTGTCGGTAAATTTGATTTGCACCAACGAAGTTACGCAATCATGGATTTTCAAGAATGTAGTAGTCTATTTATGTTTTATTATTTACATCTAATGAATGATTATTTTTGTAATCAAGCCGTTGGCTCAACGGTTAAATCTTTACGTTTACCGATGTTTACCGAAATGCCCATTATTTTGCCAACAACCAAAAAAGAACAAACCCAAATCGGTAATTTTTTCCGCCAATTAGATAAAACCATTGCTTTGCAGGCTGCCGAACTGGAAAAATTAAACCAGCTTAAAAAAGGCTTGTTGTCGGTGATGTTGGTGTGAAAATAGTAAAAATGATGTTTTATGCCGTCTGAAAATACGCGACAAGAATATATTTAAGGCTGCCTGAAAATATTTAAACCAAGAGAATACAATATGAATACTGATTTAACAGTTTCCGTTATTGCCCGCGATAATGTGTTGAATAACAAATTCGCCCTTGCTCAATTAGAGCAAAATTTGGCATTAGGCGGGATTGGCTTTGAGGGTGAAACGGTGTTTACCAAATCGCAGGTTGCACAAATTTTAGAGGTAACAGAAAGGACGATTGACAATTATCTGAGCAATTTTACCGAAGAATTGCACAAAAACGGGTATCGCACCCTAAAAGGTAATTCTTTAAAAAATATAAAGTTAGCCTATGTCGACGAAAGCAATTTCGTCGACATCAACTCCAAAGCACCATCGCTTGGCATTTTCTCTTTTCGCGCGGTGTTAAATCTTGCGATGCTCGTCACAGAAAGCGAAAAAGCACGCTTTATCCGCAGCCGAATGCTTGATATTGTGATTGATGTCATCGCGCAAAAATCTGGCGGCTCAACAAAATTTATCAATCAACGAGATGCGGATTATTTGCCTGCTGCATTTTTAGAAGATAGCTATCGCAAACAATTTACCGATGCACTAAGAGACTATTTGCAGATGGGCAATCATAAATATGCCATTTATACCGATAAAATTTATCAGGCGGTTTTTTATGAAAATGCCAAAGAATATAAGCAAATTTTAAACTTGGCAGACAAAGATAAAACACGAGATACGATGTATTCAGAAGTGTTAAAGGCGATTGGCAGTTTTGAATGCGGATTGGCCGCTCAAATGAAAAATAAATCTGATGAGTTGGGCAGAAAATTATTGCCTGCCGAATTAGATGAGTTAATTGCCCAAGCCGAAAATAACCCTTTTATGCAACCGTTTATTTTAGACGCCAGAATCAAAATGGCTAGCCGAGATTTGGGGTTTAGAGAAGCTTTACACGAAAAATTAGAACACTATATCCAATCTATTCCTGAAAGTGATTTTGACCGTTTTTTAGGCGAAAAAAGCCGTTCTTTACAAGAGCAATTAGAAGATACCGCAACATTAGATGTGCTAAAACGCTTAAAGGACAGATAGATGACGATTAAGGTTGTTTATTTTGATGTGCCTCATGCGTTACAAGTACATGATTGGATTATTGCGCAATCTGGTGGTTTGTCAGGTATTCATGTCGGTGGTGAAGATAAATTGGATAGTGTTTTAGAACATATTCAAAACGATGTTTACTATCCGACTTTTGAAGAGAAACTTACGCATTTGCTTTATTCTATCAATAAATTGCATGCATTTCTTGATGGCAATAAGCGCGCAAGCTTGGTATTAGCAGCCTATTTTTTAGAATTAAATGGCTATGATTATTGTGTAAAAAGATTTGTGCTGGAAATGGAAAATATCGTTGTTTGGCTGGCTGACAGTAAAATCTCAAAAGAATTACTCGAAAAATTGGTGAAGTCGATTATTGATAATGAAGACGAATTTTCCGAAGCGGTAAAATATGAATTGATTTGTGCGATTAGCGAATAATCAATCCGCACAAAGTGAGAGAGATAAATATGTTTCATAAAGAATCTGCTTTTGAACAAGCCTTGATTGAAATGCTCCAAACCAGAGGTTGGGAAAAATCGGTGTTAAACCACCCGAGCGAAGAAGATTTAATCGCTAACTGGCAAGCGCATTTGAATAAAACCAATAGCCATATTGATAAGCTTGATGTGCCGTTAATCCGTTCGGAAATGAGCCAAATTTTGGAGCAGGTGCAAGAGCTGAAAACGCCTTATAGATTAAATGGATTTATCAATGGCAAAACGGTGGCGATTAAGCGTGAAAACACGGAAAGCCGCCATTTTGGTAAAGAAATTTCATTGGATATTTTTGACCGTGAAGAAATTTCCGCAGGCAAAAGCCGTTATCAAATTGCGGTACAACCGCATTTTTCGCCTAGAAGTGATTTATACCCCAAGCAGCGTGGCGATTTAATGCTGTTAATCAATGGTATGCCGATGTTTCATATTGAATTAAAGCGATCGGGCGTGCCAATTAGCCAAGCGACCAATCAAATTGAGCGATACCACAAAGCCGGGGCGTTTTCGGGGATTTTCAGCTTAGTGCAGATTTTTGTGGCGATGTCGCCTGAAGAATGCCGTTATTTTGCCAATACGAGCGGTGAACTTAATCCGGCGTTTTATTTCCGTTGGGCGGATTTTAATAATGTGTATATGGAAAGCTGGGACAAAATCGCTACGCATTTTTTGTCTATTCCTATGGCACACCAGTTTATCGGTGATTACACGATTGCCGATGCTAAAGATGAACAGCTGAAAGTATTGCGTAGCTATCAATATTACGCGGTGAACCAAATTGCCAATAAAGTGGCGAAAACTGATTGGCGTTCGGGCAATCAACGGGGCGGTTATATTTGGCACACAACAGGCTCGGGCAAAACGATGTCTAGCTTCAAATCAGCACAGTTAATCAGCAGACGTAAAGATGCGGATAAGGTGGTTTTTTTGCTTGACCGTATTGAACTGGGCAAGCAGTCGCTTGAAGAATATCAAAACTTTGCCGATGATGCTAAAGATGTACAAGCTACTGAAAACACGTCTATTCTATTGGCTAAGTTAAAAAGCAGCATTGACCGTGAACGCTTGATTGTTACGTCTATTCAAAAAATGAGTAATATTCAAGCCGAAGAGGGCGTTAATGAGGCAGATATTGAACTTATTCGCAGTAAGCGTGTGGTGTTTATTATTGATGAAGCCCATCGCACCACTTTTGGCGATATGTTGATTGCGATTAAACAAACTTTTCCAAACGCATTGTTCTTCGGTTTTACAGGCACGCCGATTGAAGATGAAAACGCCAAGAAAAATGCGACAACGGCAATGGTGTTTGGCGATGAATTGCACCGTTATTCCATTGCTGATGGCATTCGTGATGGCAATGTGTTGGGCTTTCATTTGTTTCATATCAGCACGTTTAAAGACCGTGATTTACGCAAAGTGGTGGCGTTGCAAGAAGCCAAAGCCAAAGATGAGGCCGAAGCATTTGCCGATGAAGCCAAAAAGAAAGTGTTTAATCGCTTTATGAACGATGTGCCAATGGCAGGCGAGCTTGGTAAATACGCTAAAGGCATTGAAGACTATGTGCCAAATGTGCAATATCAAACGGCTGAACACGTTAATGCGGTCATTGATGATATGCTGGATAATTGGCAACGATTAAGCCAAGGCAAGAAATATCATGCGATTTTGGCAACCAGCTCCATTCCCGAAGCAGTTAATTATTATCGTAAGTTTAAAGCAAGAAATTCAGGGCTGAAAATCACCGTATTGTTTGATCCAAGCATTGATAATGGTGGGCAAGGCCATGAGAAAGAAGAATGGATTGCCGAGATTTTGGCGGATTACAACGCCCAATTTGGTATGAAGTTTGGCTATGCCACTTATGCCAATTTCAAGGCGGATTTGTCGGACAGATTGTCGCATATTAAAGCGTATAAAAAAGTGAAACCCGATGAGCAACTGGATTTGTTGATTGTGGTGGACCAAATGCTAACAGGCTTTGACAGCAAATGGCTCAATACCCTGTATCTAGACAAAATGCTGGATTACGCCAATTTAATCCAAGCCTTTTCACGCACCAATCGTTTATGCGATAAAACCGATAAGCCGTTTGGTTTAATCCGTTATTATCGCAAACCGCATACCATGCAACGCAATATTGAAAAAGCGGTGAAATTGTATTCAGGTGACCGCCCTATGGGTTTATTTGTGGATAATCTGGATAAAATCATCCGTAAAATGAATGATAATTTTGCAGAGATTACCGATATTTTCAAACACGCAGGACAGCCGGACTTTGCCCAAAATCCTGATGATGCAGCGGCTTGTGCGAAATTTGTGAGGCTGTTTAATCAGCTCAATGATAACTTACAGGCTGCTCGATTATTGGGTTTTGTCTGGGAAAAATTAAGTTATGATGTGGCGCAGGAAGACGGTTCAACTATCACGGCAACGCTTAATTTTGACCGGCAAACCTACGACAAACTTTTGGCTCGTTACAAAGATTTGTATGAAGAGGGCGGTGGTGGTACGGGTGGTGATGACAGTTTGCCATTTGATTTGCGTTCGCACATCAATGAAATTGAAACGGACAAAATTGACCAAGATTATATGAATACCCGCTTCACCAAATGGCTCAAAGCCATTGATGAAGCAGAAAAAACCGCTGCTTTTGAAGAATTACTTTCTTCTTTTGCCACATTATCCAAAGAAGACCAAAAATTTGCCGAGCAGTTTTTGCATGATGTGCAATCTGGCAATATTAAGCCTGATTCCAAACTCATGTTAAATGACTACATTACGCAATACAAACAACAAGCCACCAATGATAAAATCCAACAAGTTATCAATGGTTTGGGTTTGAATGGCGATTTGTTACAAGATATGCTGGCAAGAAAATATACGCGTGAAAACTTGGATTTGGGCAAATTGAATGGATTAAAAGCCACAGTAAACAAAGAGCAGGCTGCTGCTTACTTTAATGAAAACCGCCCGATTTTTTTGAGTAAAAAGATTGATGAGTTTTTGCGAGAGTTTATTACAGATTGATTTTTAAACTATCAAACAACGCCATTACTGTTTAAGTAATGGCGTTGTTGTATGGAGGTTAGTTGAAAGTATGGCTGATTGCATAAAATGCACTCTGCCCAGCATTCTGTGACCTCTGCAAAATCCCTTTATCCGGCAAATCATTAATATTACGTAATGCCGTATCTCGTGAGCAGCTTACAAGCGCACCTATTGGCAGTTGTTATTTAGTTGCCCTTCAAAACCATCAGGCAAACGATAATCAGCATGCCATTTATTGAAATATTTGGTTAGAGTGGTTGGGAGAAATGAATGAAGAATTAAAAAATAATATATTGAATAATAAAAATATATTTTAAAATTAAAAAGTGTTGGAAAGTTTTAGCACCTAATCATAATTAGGCAGGCCTCCTCCCCGCCAAATAAAAAAAACCAAGCTATAGTAGCTTGGGATTTTTGTTTTTCTTAATAAATGAAGCAAGAAGATACCGCTTTATCTGCGTTTACCTTTTTTCTTTTGAGAGGTTGCTTTTTTATCAGAAACTGAGGGCTTACGGGTATTGTTACTTTCCGAAGCTTGCTTTTTAACCAGTGTGATTTTGCCATTCACCACTTTCAGAGCCTTGCTTTGCTTAGCAGTAGGGCTTGCAACATGACGTTTGGCTTTTTCATTCGCGGTGGATTTAGAAGGTTTGCGTTTACTTTCAGTTTGCCGCTCGTTATTTTTTTGTTTACCGTGTTTGCTTTTTTTGCTTAGGCTACCTCCGCTGATCAATGTGAGATCAATTTTGCTCGTATCTAAGTCGGCTCGGGCAACTTTTACAACCACTTCATCACCCATATTGAAGCGGATGCCGCTGCGCTCGCCCTCCATAGCCATGATTTCCGGACGGAAGTTAAAGTAGTCTTCGCCTAAATCACTAATATGCACCATACCTTCGATGTGGATATCCGAGAGAGTAACGAAAATACCAAAATTAGCCATACCTGATATGCGGCCTTGGAATACCTCGCCCACTTTATCGCGCATATAGTAAGTTTTCAGCCAGTTTTCAACATCACGGCTGGCTTCGTCTGCACGGCGTTCATTAAACGAACAGCTTACACCTAATGCTTGCCATGATTCGGGTTGATATTTTTCGCCATTTAACACGGCTTTTATAGCGCGGTGAACGGTAAGGTCGGGATAGCGGCGGATAGGGGAGGTGAAGTGAGCATAAGCTTCGTATGCCAAACCGAAATGGCCTTGGTTTTCTGGTTCGTAAACTGCCTGCTGCATTGAACGCAACAACATGACTTGCAGTAATTCGCGATCGGGTCGGTTTTTGATTTTTTCCGCCAATATTGCGTAGTCTTTCGGGGTGGGGTGGTCTCCGCCTTCCAAATGAAGGCCAAGCAAACCTAACTGTTCGCGTAAGGTTGCGAGCTTCTCAGGTGTTGGCCCCAAGTGGTTGCGGAAAAGCGAGGTATGCTTATTTTTAATCAGAAATTCTGCGGCACATACGTTGGCGGCCAACATACATTCTTCAATTAGTTTATGCGCATCATTGCGGACAACGGGTATGATTCGTTCGATTTTACCGTTGTCGTCAAATAGCATTTGTGTTTCTACACTTTCAAACTCCATTGCTCCTCGCTGCTCGCGTTTTTTTTGCAAGATTTGGAAGAGTTTGTATAAAGGTTCGATTTGGGCTTTGTGAGGGTAGTCACCGCCCGCTTCAATCCAGTTCCATACTTGGGTATAAGTAAGGCGTGCTTGGGACCGCATGACGGCAGGATAGAATTTATACTCCTTAATGTTGCCGGCATAAGTGATGAGCATATCGCAGACCATGCATAAACGTTCAACATCAGGATTAAGAGAGCAGATGCCGTTTGACAGCTTCTCGGGAAGCATGGGAATCACACGGCGCGGAAAGTAAACGCTGGTGGTTCTTTCCAGTGCGTCTTTATCAATGGCGTCTCCTGGACGCACATAATGGCTGACATCGGCAATAGCAACGACCAAGCGGTAATTACGGCCGATTTTTTCAGCATAAACGGCATCGTCAAAATCGCGCGCGGTTTCGCCGTCTATGGTTACCAAGGGCAAATCGCGTAAATCCACCCGGCCTTTTTCAGTAATTTCTTGTTTTAAAACATGTGTAGGAATCTTTTCGGCTGCTTTTAAGCAAGCATCACTGAATTCGTGCGGCAGATGGTGTTTGCGTACGGCAATTTCGATTTCCATACCGCTGTCGGCATAATCACCCAATACCTCAACCAATTTTGCAACGGCAGGGCGGTTGTGCTCGGGATAGCTTTCGATTTCACCAACGATGACTTGTCCGGGCTCAGGTTTGAATTCAGCCAGACTTTGAGGCTCGATAACAACGCTTTGGCTAAGGCGTTTATCTTCAGGTTCGAGAATGGCTATGCCGCGTTCCACATAAAAACGGCCGACAATTTGTTTTTGGGCACGTTCGACGATATCCAACACTTGGCCTTCGCGCCGTCCTCTGCGGTCGATACCTCCGGGGCGTACGGTAACAATATCACCGTGCATCAGGCCGCGCATATTACGCTCGGTCAGAACAAAATCGCCTTCACCGGTGGAGGTGAGTGGCACGGCAAAGCCGAATCCGTCTCGATGGGCTTCGATACGGCATTTTACCAATGCCAGTTTGTCGGCGGCACATAGGGCGCCTCGGCGGTTGATATGCAGTTGCCCATCGCGCGCCATGGCTTTGATACGACGCTTGAAAAATTCATATTCTGATTCGGTAATGGATAATTTTTCAGCCAATACGTCAATTTTAAGCGGAACACCTTCTTTCTCGAGGATTTCGGCAATCCATTCCCGGCTGGGAAGAGGGTTTTCATAGCGTTGCCGCTCACGATTTAAAAAAGGATCTTTCTCTCGCAGATTGAATAATTTAGATTTTTTTTTCATTTGTATGATTGACATTCTTTTGTTTAGATATATAATTGCATTCTTTCGTTAAGGCAACACTTTAACGTAAACAACAGATTAAAGCAAAGCCCAGGTGGCGGAATTGGTAGACGCGCTAGCTTCAGGTGCTAGTATCCTCACGGGTGTGGAAGTTCGAGTCTTCTCCTGGGCACCATTAATAAAAATGCATTAATTTGTTTGTTGTACAGCAAAATGTTGGTTTTAGCAAATTATTTAAAGCCCAGGTGGCGGAATTGGTAGACGCGCTAGCTTCAGGTGCTAGTATCCTCACGGGTGTGGAAGTTCGAGTCTTCTCCTGGGCACCACACTGAAAAACAGCAGCCTTTTTAGGTTGCTTTTTTTGCGTCTTAATATGGTTAATAAAAACTATGATATTCAATAAAAATAATGATTTGGGGTGGTTTTCGATTCTTTTGGCATCGGTTGTACATCCAATAACATTTAAGCTAATCCTGTAGAATCAATCTAAAAACGGGATATATTTCGGGGTATCTTACCAATATTTTTGAAAAAGCATCCCCATAATGCCGCTAATTAAAACATATTAAGCACTATGGAATTTCAGACGGCATTAATATCTACTTGGTTTGGTATTTGGTTATTTACCCCACAGGCGGTAAATTACTGAAATACCGCATTTGCAGAAAAAGTTGTTTTGAATTGGTAAATATATTGTTATATCACTTCAAGAAGTTTACGGTGCCGGCCACAATACGCATAATTTTATGCTAGTAAAAAATCTTCTCAAGATTGCTATAGAGCGGTTTTATTTTCGGTAGTTTGGGATATGATTTTAATGCACTGAGCAAAAAGGCGTAGATATTAATAAAGCCATGCCGTCTGAATATTTCAGACGGCATAGCTTTATTGCAGGTTTGTTATTTATAAGCTTTATTACAAAATGCAGTGGTTTTAATCATATGTATTTATTATCAAACATAAAAAGTACGGCTTCATATTATCGAATGATGTTTATTTTTTGAATGATAATGGGGGTAACCGGTACATTTTGATGATAACCTTTGCTGGTAGTGCGCGTTTTGGCAATATTGTTGACAATATCCATGCCGTTGGTTACACGTCCGAATACGGCATAGCCTGCACCTTGAGGGGTTGCATTTTTATAGTTAAGAAAATTGTTGTCGGTAACATTGATAAAAAATTGGCTGGTGGCAGAGTTGGGATTAGCCGTGCGTGCCATAGCGATCGTACCGACAGTATTTTTGAGGCCGTTTGCAGCTTCGTTGCTGATGGCTTTATCGGTAGCTTTTTGAACCATATCAGGCGTAAATCCGCCGCCTTGAATCATAAAACCGTCGATAACGCGGTGAAAAATCGTATTGTCGTAAAACCCTTTTTCGGCGTAGTTGACGAAATTAGCTACGGTTTTGGGGGCTTTCTGTTCATCCAGCAATAGCTCTATTTTGCCCATATTGGTATCAATAACAGCGCGTGTTTGTGCTTGCACGTTAAGGGCGGCAGTACCGAGTAGGGTGCCGAGAAGGATATTTTTCAAAGTGGTATTCATCGGAAGTTTTCCAGTGTAAAAGTTTAAAGATTTGCCGGCAAAATAGGCGGCTTTTTTCAGACGGCCTATTTTTTGGTTTTTATTGTGGGCATTATTATTACCTGATTCCGTGTTGCCATCTGTAAAACGGATGTAAAAGCTTATTTTATATTATTAGCGGTTGCCGTTACGTGGGTTCAACCATTGCCATTGCTCTTTTAACATTTCTGCTAAGGCTTGTTGACGCTGTTCGGGACTGTTTAATCCGGTGGTCAGGCGGGGATAGTCTATGGTAACCGAGGGGTTGTTGACGTCGCCATTGATTTTTAAAGGAACTGCTTTTGCATTGCGGTTGCGGGCGTTACGTATAATCAGGGTTTCAGAAAGAGTTTGCGAGGCAAGGTTGGTGCTGCCGCTGCTGTTGATGAGCAAAACGTCCGATATCAGCTCGCTGTTATTGTGGCGTAAGATACCTTGCTCGATATCGGCACTCATAGTCAAGCGGGAAAAGGGGGTCTGTACGTCGGCATCATAGCCGCCTAATTTGCTGTTGGTGCTGGCATTTCTAAGAATATTGCGCATGTCGAAGCCGATGAGGGCGCCGTTCGAAATGTTCAGTTGTAGGCTGCCTTTCAGGTTTTCCATGAGATTTTGTCGTGTGGTACCGCTGGCGGAAAAGTCGATAACGGCATTGCCGTTTCCGTTAATGCGATGATAGCCGAATAAATCTTGCAGGAGCGGGCGGATTTGGATATTTGTAGCAATTTGTTGTAGGTGGAATGTGGGCGGATTTGTATTTGCCATACTGATGCCGCCTTCCAAACTGCCATTGTAAAGAGAGGCGTTAAGGCGGGAGAGGCTGATACGCTGATTGTCGGCGTATAATTGTGCGTTTAGATTATCGGCCTGTATACCAGGTATTATCAAACTGCCGATACTGATATCGGCTTCGATGGCGGGTGTATTAGGTTGGGATAAAAATTTCGGATAAAGGGTATTAGAATCTTGTTTTTCCTGAAGATAAGGCGTGAGATTGAGCCGGTCAAGATTCAGATTTCCTGTAATTTTACCGCTGTTTTGTTGGTAGGCTGCTTGTAGGGTAACCGGTTGTCGGTCGAAAAGTCCTTGCAGGTTGGTTTGCCAGTTGCCGTTTTTGTAGCTGAATGAACCGTCCAGTTGGCTAATAAACCGGGGTTGAGGTGCTGAAGGATTATCTTGGATGCTGGTAAAGCTAAAACGGGAAGATTCAATATCATCATTTTGTTGCCAATTGACCGGGCCTGCGAAAGTAAAATTGGTTTGGTTGCGGGTATTTTTGTAGCTACCTGTCAGTCCCGCTTCTCCGATGGTCACTATAGTAGGGCGTAGGCTGATTTTATTGAGTTTGATTGCAGCATCCCATTGGTTACCGCTTTCTTTTGCCGTCAGTACACTGCCAAATTCATTGATAGAGACATGATTATTTTGCCAAATAATTTGGGGTGTTTGGGCATTGATATGAAGGTTTAGTGCAGTATTGTCGGCACTCAGGCGCACATTTTGCAGATTGAGGGTTTGGTTTTGGGGCTGCCAGTTTAAGCTGCTTTCAGATTGGATCTGGATTTTGCGGCCTTTTATATCTGCGTCGGCTTTGAGGGCTAATTTGGGAATACGCCAGCCATCAGACGCCTGCATTAAACGGCCTTCGCCGCCCAATACGGCTTTGCCTTTGGCACCGGCATCGGTAGTACCCGAAAAATCGAATATTTTTTCAGAGCCGTTAAGATTTTTGCCGTTAAAACGTAGGTCGCTGATGAAATAGTGATGCTTGGGAAGATTCAGTTTGATGCGGCTATTTTCAACAATAAGGCGGTTGAGCTGTATGTTCGTTGATGACCTGCGCCAAAGATCGGCTAGACTCCAGTTACCGCTTGCGTCACGGTTTAGCTCTATATCTGCCCCTTTGATCACCCATTTTTCTATTGTGGTAGTTTGGTTGAAGAGGCTTTTCCAAGATAAGCCTATTTTCATTTCTTTGATATATACGGCATCGGCTTGGCTATTGGGTTTGCTGATAGAAAGGTTGTGTAGGGTAACGGTTGGTCGAGGCAGCCAGCTGCGCCCGATTTGTGCATGGATGCGCGTGTTTCTACCGCTGCCGGCTGTAAATTTATCCAGTTCGGTTTGGATTTTTTGAGGGCTGAAGATTTCCCTAAGGGCAACTTGCAGACCAAGCGCCAGCAGCAGAGCGGCAAGTGCGCCGAAGATGATGGTTTTCAGCCAGAATTTGCCTGAGCGTAAAAAGTGAATCATAGGGAAGATAGCCGCAAAAATTGTTTTCGTTAAAATCTTATAATGATGAACACAAATACTGAATCCCACAAGCTTTAAAATACTAAATATTGTAAATATTTTTAGAAAAACTAAATACCGTAAGGGGTGTTATTGGGATGTTGGCAGGGGAAATATTGGCGAGTGGTGGGAATGTTGCTACTATGGAACCATTAGTTTTCAGGAGAAATAAAGATGTTGATTGTGATGCGCAAGCACGCTTCGGACGAGGCGATCGCACAAGTGGTGGATTTAATCCGCCGGCGCGGTTTGCAGGAGCATATTTCCAGAGGAGAGGAGCGTACGATTATCGGTGCCGTAGGTGATGAAAGGGTATTGCACCTGCATGAGGTTAATACGCTGCCGGAAGTGGAGCGTGCGATCCGCGTATTGAACGACTGGCGCATCATCAGCCGTGAGACCCAACCTCAAGACAGTACGATTACCGTGCGCGGTGTAGAGTTCGGTGGTGGAAAAATATTGGATATTGCTACGGCAGGCAGTGAGACTGAGGCGGCAGATGCAGTATATACCGATCCGTTTTTTGTACCGCGCGGCCCCTATGCCGAGCTTGAATATGCCGGTGAGAAAGTACAAATCCGCACAATGCAACAAGAAGTGGCACGTTGCCATGAAGCAGGCAAACCTGTGTTGGTGCGCATTCGCGATGTCCGCCAAATCGCTCCGGCCTTGGCTGCAGAGGCAGACGTGCTTTATTTGGGCGGCGAGTTGATGACTAACCGCGCATTGCAAGACGAAGTAGGCCGTCTGAATACCCCTGTTGTTCTGTGTAAAGACAAACATCACAGGGTAGACGATTGGCTGGTGGCGGCAGAACATATCGCTTTGCACGGCAACCATCATATTATTTTGGGAGAGGCGGGTACGCTGAGTTTCGAGCCGGAACATACTTACCGTTTGGATGTAGATGCCATCGTGCGCGTGCGCAAATTAAGCCATTTGCCCGTTATTGCCAACATTACCCGCCTGTGGCACGGTGATATGCCGCAGGAAGTGCTTTACCGTTTGGCTGAAGCGGCAGGTGTAAACGGCGTAGTGAACAGTTTATAAACGTTGATTTTGAAAAGAGGCCGTCTGAAATTCAGACGGCCTTTGTTTTTATTTCGGTATCGAAATCGTTTAAAATGGCTGCCTGAAAACTATAGTGCATAAAGTTTGCGAGATGAATGCCGATACGCAGAAACAGCTTAAAATTACCGAAAATACCGCTAAAAAACTCGATAAACTGAATATCCGCAGCGTTTGGGATGCGGTGTTGCACCTGCCTTTGCGTTATGAAGACGAAACCCATATTACCCCGATTGCCGATGCGCGCCCCGGTGTGCCTTGTCAGGTTGAAGGCGAGGTAGTGCATCAAGAGGTACAGTTCAGGCCGCGCCGGCAACTGATTGTTCAGATGCGCGACGGATCCGGCAGCGTATTGTTTTTGCGTTTTATCCATTTTTACCCCAGTCATCAAAAGCAAATGGCCGAAGGCAAGCGTATCCGTGCGGTGGGTGAAATCAAGCAAGGTTTTTTCGGCAGCGAGATGATACATCCGAAGATACGTGATGCCGAAAGCAGTGGTTTGGCAGAAAGCCTTACCCCTGTTTATCCGACCGTAAACGGCTTAAACCAGCCTACCTTGCGCCGCATTATTCAGACGGCATTAGACGTTACGCCATTGTATGATACTTTGCCTGACGAATTGCTAGGCCGTTTGAAACTGCCGCATTTGGCCGAAAGCTTACGGTTATTGCACTCCCCGCCGCCCGATTACACGATTCACCAACTTTCAGACGGCACTTTGCCCGCGTGGCAACGGCTGAAATTCGACGAACTGCTGGCGCAGCAGCTTTCTATGCATTTGGCACGGCAAAAGCGTATCAGCGGCAGTGCCAAAGCTTTGCTGGGCAGCGGCGAACTATCTGCAAAATTGTTAAACAGCCTGCCTTTCTCCCTTACCGGAGCACAACAGCGCGTATTGGATGAAATCCGCCACGATATGGCGCAAACCTTTCCCATGCACCGGCTTTTGCAAGGCGACGTGGGCAGTGGTAAAACGATTGTGGCCGCATTATCAGCGCTTACCGCGATTGAAGCGGGCTACCAAGTGGCGGTGATGGCGCCCACTGAAATTTTGGCGGAGCAGCACTATATCAAATTCAAACAATGGCTTGAGCCTTTGGGTTTGAATGTGGCATGGCTATCGGGTAGCCTGCGTAAAAAAGCCAAAGATGCGGCTAAAACCGCCTTGGAAAACGGCGAAACCTTGTTGGCAGTCGGCACGCATGCCTTATTTCAAGAAGACGTGCGCTTTCAAAATCTCGGCTTGGTGATTGTGGACGAACAGCACCGCTTCGGTGTGGCGCAACGTTTGGCTTTAAAAAATAAAGGTGAAGACGTACACCAACTGATGATGTCGGCTACGCCTATCCCGCGAACATTGGCGATGAGTTTTTTTGCCGATTTGGACGTATCCGTTATCGATGAATTACCGCCCAATCGAACACCGATTAAAACGCGGTTGGTGAACAGTTTGCGCCGCGCAGAAGTAGAGAGCTTCGTATTATCCACTTGTTTGAAAGGGCAGCAGGCCTATTGGGTATGCCCGCTGATTGAAGAAAGCGAAACGCTGCAACTGCAAACCGCTACCGAAACCTTAACCCAACTTCAGACGGCCTTGCCGCAACTGAACATAGGTTTGGTACACGGGCGTATGAAAGCTGCCGAAAAAGCCGCCGTGATGGCTGAATTTTCGACAGGCCGTCTGAATGTTTTGGTGGCGACTACTGTAATCGAAGTCGGTGTGGACGTGCCTAATGCCAGCCTGATGGTGATAGAACATGCGGAACGCATGGGGTTGGCGCAACTGCACCAATTACGCGGACGGGTAGGGCGCGGTGCCGCAGCCAGCGCGTGTGTATTGCTGTTTTCCGAACCCTTGAGCGAATTGGCCAAAGCCCGTTTGAAAGTGATTTACGAGCATACGGACGGCTTTGAAATCGCGCGGCAGGATTTGAACATACGCGGACCGGGCGAATTTCTCGGCGCGCGGCAGAGCGGCGTACCCATGTTGCGCTTTGCCGATTTGCAGGAAGACCTGCATCTTTTGGAAACGGCGCGCAATATCGCCCCGCAATTGATAGACGAACGCCCCGATATTGTCGAAGCCCACCTTAACCGGTGGTTATCCAGCAGAGAGCAGTATTTGGGCGTATAGCCGGGATACTTTTAAGGCAAACAGAGGCCGTCTGAAACTTATATTTCAGACGGCCTTAAATATGTGGGCATTTAGAAAGTATATTTCACTTTGATACCGGCTTCATGAGTATAGTTTTTAGGTTCTACCGCCTCAAAAGCTTCATTTGTTTGAGCGTCAAAATGAGTAGCGGTATCTGAATCGAATACTTTCCAGCCTCGATAGAAGGGGCCGACACTCAATTTTCCGTGTGTGCCGAAGGTTTTGCTCACGGGCAAATCCACTTCAAGGCCTTGGCCGTTGCGCTGCTTGTTGACAATGGTACCGTTATGCAAATAAGAAAGTTGGCGGCCGTAAATGGCGCGGTTGTAACCGATTTTGGGGTTGAATTCAAATGATTTCGGCAGTTTGATATCAACACCTGCGCCAACGTGAACATAAGCGGTTTTATTTTTGCGGCTATAATCTTCCGGATCGCTTTTACCGCTTAAATCATGCAAGGTGCGGTAGCCCAAACCGGTTTCCAGTTGCAGCGTGAATTGTTCGTTGAGCGGGCGGCTGTATTCATAAATTACACGGGCATCGGTGGATTTGCGCTCGATATTGTGTTGGCGTACAGAGCCGTAAGGCGTGCCCTGAGGGTTTTCATCACTGGGGTTTTCACCGCCGATATAGTCGATTTTGCCTTTTGAATAACGGCCTTCAAATTTGACGGCGTGTTGTTCGTTTAAGCGGTATTTTACTTCACTGTTAACAGACCATAAATTACCGTGCTGCTGCATAAAGCGGTCATCACCATTTTGGTACTCGCGATACGTTTCTTGATAGCGTTCGCCGCCTACGCTGAATTCCAGAGGTTTCGCTGCGGCCAGTTGATGGGTAAAGAGAAAACTGCTTGCTAAGAATAAAAGCGATTTTGAGGTCATAATGTTATAATATAACTATTAAAGGGGCTGGCATTATAATGTTTGCCTCACGCAAAATCAAAAATTATTTCCAATATGCCGATATATTAGTTTGTATTTTAAATATATAAATAATTCAATTGTTTATTTAATTTGCGCATACAAAAATGCCGTCTGAAATTTGGTTTCAGACGGCATTTTATTTAAGCCCGGTAAAATATTCGGCTTAATTTATGAGCTATATCAAACAAACATCAGCCTAAAAAGTTTGCGAACAATGTCAGAATAAACGCATTTACAAAATCTATGAAGAATGCGCCAATCATCGGCACAATTAAAAATGCTTTATGCGAAGGGCCGAAGTGCTGGGTAACGGATTGCATATTGGCTACTGCGGTCGGCGTTGCGCCCATACCGAAGCCGCAATGGCCAGCAGCCAATACGGCGGCATCATAGTTTTTGCCCATTACTCTAAAGGTAACAAAATAAGCAAACAAAGCCATAACGATAGTTTGCACGGTTAGGATAATCAGCATCGGCAAAGCAAGATCCAACAATTGCCATAATTTGAGATTCAGTAGTGCGATACCCAAAAACAGGCTGAGCGAGGCGTTGCCGAATACATCAATGGCACGGTCGAACATATTGAATTTGAATACCGTGGTCAGCACGTTCCGCAAAATCACGCCGAAGAAAAGCGCCCATATAAACTGCGGTAAGGTGAAGCTTTCGGGCAGCCAAGCTTTTACTTGGGGGGTGGTCATCAAAGCGGAAAATGCCAAGCAGGCGGCAAAAAGCGCCATGGTTTCGATTGCCGTGGTAGCGGTAATCAGGCGGGGCTGCTCGGCGTGTTCGAACGTATTGTCTACGGTTGAAGCAATATCGGTATCCTGTTGATTGCCTGCTTTAGCGTGCTCTTGGGAGCTGATCTGTTTCATACCCATATTGTTCACCAGCTTGCGCGCTACCGGGCCGCCGATCAAACCGCCCAAAACCAAGCCGAAAGTCGCACTGGCCATACCTAAATCGATCGCACCGGTAATATGGTATTTTTCCTCCAATACCTTGCCCCATGCGCCCGCCGTACCATGGCCGCCGACAAGTGTAATCGAGCCGGTGATCAGGCCGACAATCGGTTTTAAATCAAGCAAAGCAGCAAGCCCGACACCCACTACGTTTTGAACGATAATAAATACGCTTACCACCGCCAAAAAAAGCACCAATGCCGCACCGCCGGCTTTCAAGCGGGAAAAATCCGCACTTAATCCGATAGAGGAGAAGAAAATCAACATAAACGCCGTTTGCAGGCCTTGGTCGAAGCTAAATGACAAACCGCTGCTTGTATATAAAAGATAAATAATTATCGCTGCCAGCAAACCACCCGCCACAGGCTCGGGAATATTGAAATTTTGAAGGAATTTTATTTTGTTAACCAGCAAACGACCGACTAACAAAACCAACGTGGCGACAATAAGCGTGTAGTAAGGATCAACGACAATAGAATCCATAAAGTACCTTTTTATAAATTAATGTTAATGTTTTGATAAGTTGAGTGCGGGGCAAGATGATAAACGTTATCCGGTAGGTTTGCCAAGTTGTCTTGGGTGTTAGGTAGTAAGACTTAGGTAGCATTAGGTGTATTTAATAAAAAGATATGGGTGATTTTATTGGTTGGTAGATTTTGTAATGCAGGTCGGTTGGAAAGGCAGGGTAAAGCATAAAAATATGCCGTCTGAAAAATTAGGTTTCCGGCGGCATTGAGAGGTGGAAAGTATATGTGTGCATACCTACACGCAGGCTACGGCTTGCTATGTATAGATTTTATATTTCATACATGTTAAGGCTTGCTTACGATGTGGTAAATTGATCATATATTATTTTGACACCATGCGGGACACTGGCGGGATCAATTAAAGCTAGTGCTTTTACAAATCTTCTTCTTTCATGTGGTATCATACGAGCAATTTTAGAGGTTTCACTTTGTGCATGACGCAGCATAATTGCAATTTCCATAGGAGAAAAATTTTTAATCATTTCTTCATAAAAAGGAATAGCTGCCCATGAAATTCCATAACCGTTCCCTAAATAACATGATACAACAGTATCTACAAAATCACTTTGAATAGTTTCAGGAACAGCTGTAGCTGTGGACAGCTCTAGTAATCTTTCAGCGTATGGGGCTTCATTATAAAAGTTATTTAAACCATCATGAGCAATTTGTAATCTTTGAACAGCAGTAGAAAAAATTGTATGCTGTTGAGGAGCTGATAACAATTTTAGTAAGCCAAGTTTTTCAAAAAATTGGCTTGATGCTGTTAGTCGTTGTTCATCACCTTTTGCAATATATTCTGAATGCTTATCAATTAAAGAAGAACGTAATGAAGCAGAAAAACTATCTTTAAATAAACTACAAATATCTAAAGCATTAAGTCTTGTAGGTTCTTGCGATTTAGAATCGCAATATACACCGTGAGCCATCATAATTAATAACTGTCTCTGAGCTTCGTGGGTTTCAGATAGTCGATTTCTCCATAATTCTAATTGAGGTTCACTAAATCTTACTTCTTTAAGAGATTGAATAAATTCATTAATATTTACTCCTTTGGGAGATGATGAATCACCTAGTGCATATTTTATGCAACGATTTAAAAAAGCAATAAACTCCCTATCATTTAGATTACCAAGTGATGGGTGTGCAGCAGAAAAATTGTTACGAATATTTCTGCATTGATTCAAAAATAGAAAACCCTCTTCATTTAAGATATTAAGCTCTAAACATAAATCTAATAATTGACTATCTTGTAGTGATATTAAATTATTATCTTCAAAATCCTTTTCTCTAATTTGAGAAACAATAGGTAATCCAAAGTTTCTGACTTTATCTCGAAGCCTTAAAATAGCAGCATTCCAAATATAATTGATTGCTCCATCAAATAATCCTGAACTTATTGCTATACACATACGAGCAATGAGTTCAGGAGCAACATTATTAACTGGTATATTTCTTAATTCTCGAGGTAAATCGCTCCATGCATATCTAATTTCTTCATCACTTGCGAGAACTTCTCTAGGGAAACCAAGAGATGTAACTAGTTGATTTATTGCGGGTATAGTGTTGGCTGATAAATCAGGTAACTGTTGATTGAAAGTTGTAAGTTGATTGCTGTGATTCATTACTCAAAACTCCAAATATTAATGCAGAACAACATCACTACAGAATAGGTTTCAAATACTTCCCAGTATAACTTTCCTTAATCTTTACCACTTCTTCTGGATCTCCTTTAGCAATAATCCTCCCCCCGCCATCACCCCCTTCCGGCCCCAAGTCCACAATATAATCAGCGGTTTTGATGACGTCAAGATTATGCTCGATAATCACAATCGAGTTGCCTTTACCTTTCAGACGGCCTATGACTTCTAATAAAAGTGCAATATCGGCGAAGTGCAAACCGGTGGTGGGTTCGTCCAAAATATACAAGGTACGCCCCGTGTCGCGTTTGGAGAGTTCGAGAGCGAGCTTGACGCGTTGGGCTTCGCCGCCGGATAGGGTGGTGGCGGATTGGCCGAGGCGGATGTAACCGAGGCCGACATCCATCAGGGTTTGCAGTTTGCGCGATACGGTGGGCACGGCATCAAAGAATTCGCGCGCTTCTTCTACGGTCATGTCAAGCACTTGGCTGATGTTTTTGCCTTTGTATTGCACTTCCAGCGTTTCGCGGTTGTAGCGTTTGCCGTGGCACACTTCGCAGGGAACGTATACGTCGGGCAGAAAGTGCATTTCCACTTTGATCACGCCGTCGCCCTGGCAGGCTTCGCAGCGGCCGCCTTTAACGTTGAACGAGAAGCGGCCGACGCTGTAACCGCGTTCGCGCGACAGCGGCACGCCGGCAAAGAGGTCGCGAATGGGGGTGAACAGTCCGGTATAGGTCGCAGGGTTGGAGCGCGGTGTGCGGCCGATGGGGGATTGATCGACGTTGATGACTTTATCGAGATGCTCCAATCCGCTGATTTCGTCGTAGGGTGCGGGTTCTTCGTGGGCGCGGTTGAGTTCGCGGGCGGTGATTTTCGCCAGTGTGTCGTTAATCAGGGTGGATTTGCCGCTGCCTGAAACGCCGGTAATGCAGGTAATCAAACCCAGCGGCAGTTCCAGCGTCACGTTTTTCAGATTGTTGCCGCGTGCGCCTTTGAGCACCAGCATTCTGTCGGGATCGACAGGGGTTCTTTCAGACGGCACGGCAATGGCTTTTTTGCCGCTGAGGTATTGTCCGGTAACGGATTGCTCGCAGGCAGCCACTTTTTCGGGGGTGTCGGCAATCAAGACCGTGCCACCGTGTTCGCCCGCACCAGGTCCCATATCGATCACGAAATCGGCCTCGCGGATGGCATCTTCATCGTGTTCCACCACGATCACGCTGTTGCCCAAATCGCGCAGGCGTTTGAGGGTGGCAAGCAGGCGGTCGTTGTCGCGCTGGTGCAGGCCGATGGAGGGTTCGTCCAATACATACATCACGCCGGTTAGGCCGCTGCCGATTTGGCTGGCCAGGCGGATGCGTTGCGCTTCGCCGCCGGAAAGGGTTTCGGCGCTGCGGGCAAGGTTGAGGTAATCAAGGCCGACATTGATTAAAAAGCCCAAGCGTTCGGTGATTTCTTTGAGGATTTTTTCAGCGATGTATTTTTTGTTGCCGTCCAATTCCAGCTGCTCGAAAAAGTCTAAGGTTTGCTTGAGCGGAGTGGCGGAAATTTGGTGCAGGGCTTGACCGCCCACAAAAACATGGCGGGCTTCTTTGCGTAAACGGGCACCGCTGCAAGCGGGGCAGGCGCGGTGGCTTTGGTAGTCGCGCAGTTTGTCGCGGATGGTTTCGCTGTCGGTTTCGCGGTAGCGGCGTTCGAGGTTGGGAATAATGCCTTCGAAAGCATGGCTGCGGTTGAAGGTGGTGCCTTTTTCGGACAGATAGCGGAACTCGATCACTTCTTTGCCTGAGCCGTGCAACACGGTTTGGCGCACCTTTTCAGGCAGCGCTTCAAACGGGGTATCGACGCTGAAACCGTAATGCGCGGCCAGCGATTGAATCATCTGGAAATAAAACTGGTTGCGTTTGTCCCAGCCGTCAATGGCACCGGCGGCTAAAGATAATTCGGGGTGGGCCACCACGCGCTCGGGATCGAAAAAATTCATGCTGCCCAAGCCGTCGCATGTCGGGCAGGCGCCTACGGGATTGTTGAACGAAAACAGGCGCGGTTCCAATTCTGGCAGGCTGTACGAACAGACGGGGCAGGCAAAACGGGCGGAAAACCAGTGCTCTTGGCCGCTGTCCATTTCCAATGCCAACGCACGCTCGTTGCCGTGGCGCAATGCGGTTTCGAAACTTTCGGCCAGGCGTTGCTTAATGTCGGCTTTCACCTTGACGCGGTCAATCACCACATCGATATTGTGTTTGATGTTTTTTTCCAGCTTGGGGACTTCGTCCAACTGATAAACTTCGCCGTTCACACGCACGCGGGCGAAGCCTTGCGCTTGCAGGTCGGCAAAAAAATCCACGAATTCGCCTTTGCGTTCGCGCACGGCAGGGGCGAGTATCATCACACGGGTGTCTTCAGGCAGCCCCAAAACATGATCGACCATTTGCGATACGGTTTGGCTGCTCAGCGGCAGGTTGTGTTCGGGGCAATGCGGTGTGCCGACACGGGCATAGAGCAGGCGCAGGTAGTCGTGGATTTCCGTTACCGTGCCGACGGTAGAACGCGGGTTGTGGCTGGTGGATTTTTGTTCGATGGAAATGGCGGGCGAAAGGCCTTCGATCAAATCGACATCGGGCTTGTCCATCATCTGCAAAAACTGGCGCGCATAGGCCGAAAGGCTTTCCACATAGCGGCGTTGGCCTTCGGCATAGAGCGTATCGAAGGCAAGCGACGATTTGCCGCTGCCGGACAATCCCGTTACCACGACCAGTTTATGGCGGGGAATATCGAGGTCGATGTTTTTTAGATTATGGGTGCGTGCGCCGCGGATGCGGATGGTGTTGTTGTCGGCCATATTGGTTGCTTTCTTTACCGCTGGATTTTTAGTCGAAGGAATAGGCAATTATAGCATTTTTAAGCGTTTTGATTGGATGCAGTTAACAGATTTGAAGGCCGTCTGAAAAGGTTTCAGACGGCCTTTTGAGGAAGGTGTGAAATCAAGGCAATTTATGCTGTAACGATATGCAAAAAGAGCATGAAACGGCTTGAAGTAACAATACGGTACGGCATACTCTGTTTCACTATATAATAAGAAAATTTTGCGATATTTTACAGAATAGCTGCCTGAACCATGATGAAATTTACTACCCGTTTTAATCCGAAATTGTTCGAGCTTACGCAGGGTTATCCTCGCCGGCGTTTGATTAAAGATTTAGGCGCGGGCCTGACCGTGGCTGTGGTTGCGTTGCCGTTGGCTATGGCATTTGCGATTGCTTCTGGGCTAAAGCCTGAAGCAGGGCTGTTTACGGCGATTATCGGCGGTTTTCTGATTTCGCTTTTTAGCGGCTCAAGAGTGCAAATCGGAGGCCCGGCGGGGGCGTTTATCGTAATTGTGTACGGTATTGTCGAGCAATACGGCGTAGGCGGGCTGTTGCTGGCAACGTTTATGTCGGGCGTGATGCTGTGGCTGATGGGTTTTTTGCGGATGGGCGTGCTGATTAAATTTATTCCCGTGGCGGTGATTATCGGCTTTACCAACGGGATTGCGGTATTGATCGGGCTTTCGCAGATTAAGGATTTTTTTGGCTTGGAGGTGGCAGGCAAAATGCCTGCTGAGTTTTTTGCTATGCTGAAAACGCTTTGGCAGGCATTGCCTAGCTGGAATCCGCAGGCTTTGGGTGTGGCTTTGCTGTCATTGGCGATCATTATTATGTGGCAGTGGCGTGCCAAAAAAAATGCAGTGGCATTTGATAAAGCGGGATTGTTGCCGAGGGTGTCGGGGTCGTTGGCTTTGATACCCGGATCGATTGTGGCCTTGGTTGCGGCAACGCTGATGGTGCAGCTTTTCGGTTTGCAGGTGGAAACGATAGGCAGTAAGTTTAATGGTATTCCGCAGGGTTTGCCGGAAATTACTATTCCGAATTTTAGTTGGAATGAGATTAAAGGCCTGTTTCTTCCTGCTGCTACGTTGGCGGTGTTGGGTGCGATTGAATCGCTGTTGTGCGCGCGCGTGGCAGACAGTATGATACGAGATAAGCATGATTCCAATCAGGAATTGTTGGCACAAGGCTTTGCCAATATGGTGGTGCCGTTTTTCGGCGGTATGCCGGCTACCGGTACGATTGCGCGTACTGTGACCAATATTAAAAACGGCGGCGGCAGCCCGATTGCCGGTATGGTACATGCTTTGGCGTTGTTGGTTGTGGTGTTGGCGGCCGCACCGTTGGCACAATATATTCCGTTGGCGGCTTTATCAGCAATTTTGATGTTTGTAGCCTGGAATATGGGAGAGTGGCGGGAGTTTGCCCGTTTGCGTACATTCCGTTTGCCGTATCGGATTATTTTGTTGTCGGTATTCGTTTTGACGGTGGTAGTAGACTTGACTGTGGCGGTGCAAGTGGGCATTTTCTTTGCCTGTTTTATTTTCATTTACCGTATTTCCAGTCTTTCGACTGCCGAAGCATTCAAGCTGCCTGATGATTTTGCTGCCGAAGGGGTGGCTGCTTATAGGCTGACAGGTGCTTTGTTTTTCGGGGCCGTAAAGTTTGTAGACGAGTTATTGGTGAATGTGCCTAAACGGGCGTTGGTATTGGATTTTTCGGGGGTGATTTATATTGATTCGTCCGGCGAGGAATCTTTGGAAGAACTACTGGAGCTTTATCAGGAAAAGAATATTCCGATTTTGATTTACGGTTTGCGCCAACAGCCGCAAGATTTGTTAAAACGCACACGCTGGTTGCAGCGTTTGGGTGAGGGCCATGTTTTCAGTGATATGGCAGATTTGCAGGCGTGGTTGGCAAAATATTAGAAGGTCTTTGGCTTGAAGCGTATGGTGTGGCAAATTAATTTTCAGACGGCTTGTTTGTTATGACCGATATCATAATTAATAGGGGCTTCCGTAGTATTACATGCGACGGAGGCCCCTGTTTTTCATGTTGTTTACCGAATAAGATGATTAGGATTTAATTATTGGCTGTGGAAACCATCTTGATACAGTAACCTTTCAGTGTCGTTCGGTTTAAGAATACGAAGCTATCGTTACGGTAAAGCTTTTCAGCGAGAATGTAATCGTTATTGTTTACTTTCAATATGTAATAGGGTTTTCCTTCATAATGGATGACTGCATAATCCGTGTATAGATAAGGGCGGACTAGCCCGATAATAAAAGCGAAGCTAAGAAAATATATGACTAAGAAACCCATTAAGGTAAATATAAACGACTCTGATTTTTTAAAATGGCGGTAATCTATTGAAAAAAGTGTGCCCGCTCTGTGAAAAACGCATGGTAATGTGATAGCAAGGCATAAGTAGAGTAAAAAGAAATACAGGGGCGGCCTACCGATAAAAATGTACATATCCGCCATGCTGACTAAGAAAAGAATCGACAAAATGGTTAGGATGCGTATAGAACCGATCAGTGTTAATTTGCGGCTGATGGCGTTGCGCATAAGATAAAGACCGATAAAATAACCTATGGCTAATAATATAGTCATCACCAATACATAAGCCAAACTGGTTGCGATGTTGCTACCGCCTACTTCGATATACCACCAAGGATAGCCATAGGTTAATGCGGTACCCCAACCGTAGGTATAAGCAGTACCCCAGCAAAGAACGGTAATAAAAATAGAAGAATGAATTAGCTTATTAAACTGAGTAATCATAATCCTTATTATATTATATTGAAACTTTAAAGTAATAATACTACAAATTATTATCAGTGCTTTCAATATATCTTGTATTGTTTATTAGTATAAAATAGTAATCTTTTGTTAAAAAATATAATAAAATAGCCAAGCTTCAAAATAAAGGAGCTTGGCTGTTTGATTTGTTTATCAGGGGTTTAACGATTATTAACTGTTTATTCCCACTCAATCGTAGCAGGCGGTTTGCCGCTGACATCATAAACCACGCGGTTGATGCCGCGTACTTCGTTGATGATACGGTTGGAAACCCGACCAAGCAGGCTGTATGGTAGTTCCGCCCAGTGTGCGGTCATGAAATCGCTGGTTACGACAGCGCGCAGAGCCACCACATATTCATAAGTGCGTCCGTCGCCCATCACGCCTACTGATTTTACCGGTAGGAATACGGCGAAAGCCTGACTGGTGAGATCGTACCAAGATGTGCCGTTTTCATCGATGGTATTGCGTAATTCTTGGATGAAAATGTCATCTGCACGGCGCAACAGGTCGGCATATTCTTTTTTTACTTCGCCCAAAATGCGTACGCCTAAGCCGGGGCCGGGGAAGGGGTGGCGGTATACCATTTCGCGGGGCAGGCCGAGGGCGACACCCAGTTCGCGCACTTCATCTTTAAACAAATCGCGCAGTGGTTCAAGCAGGCTCAGGTTGAGGGTTTCGGGCAAGCCGCCTACGTTGTGATGGCTCTTGATCGCGTGGGCTTTTTTGGTTTTGGCGCCAGCAGATTCGATAACATCGGGATAAATGGTACCTTGGGCCAGCCATTTGGCATTTTTGCGTTTGGCGGCTTCGGTTTGGAATACTTCGACAAATTCCGCACCGATAATTTTGCGTTTTTGTTCGGGATCGGTAACCCCCGCCAGTTTGCCCATGAAGTCGTCGGTTGCATCAACATGAATCACGTTAACGCCGAGGTTGCGGGCAAACATATCCATAACCATACTGCCTTCGTTGAGGCGCAGCAGGCCGTGGTCGACGAATACGCAGGTGAGTTGGTCGCCGATGGCACGGTGGATGAGGGCGGCGGCTACGGATGAGTCAACACCGCCGGAAAGGCCGAGGATTACTTCGTCATTGCCGACTTGGGCACGGATTTTTTCAACGGCCTCTTCAATGTAGTTGGGCATGGTCCAGCTGGGTTGGGCACCGCAGATATTCAATACGAAGCGGTTTAGTAACGCTTTGCCTTGTTTGGTGTGGGTTACTTCGGGGTGGAATTGGATACCGTAGAATTGTTTTTCGGTATTTTCCATCATGGCAATCGGGCAGCTTGGGGTATCGCCGATAACGGCAAAGCCTTCGGGAAGCTTGGATACTTTGTCGCCGTGGCTCATCCAAACATCCAATACATTGGGTGTGCCGTCGTAAATATCGCGGGTCAGTTCGCTGTCGATGGTTTTTACTTGGGCGTAGCCGAATTCGCGCTGATCACCGGGGCTGACTTCTCCGCCCAAGTGGTGTGCCATAAATTGCATGCCATAGCAGATGCCCAATACGGGGATGCCGAGGTTGAAAATGCCGGTGTCGGCTTGATAGTCGGATTCATAAACGGAATTGGGGCCGCCTGAAAGAATAATGCCTTTTGGGGCAAACGCTTTGATTTCTTCCAAAGGCATATCGTAAGAGTGCAGCTCGCAGTACACATGTGCTTCTCGTACGCGGCGGGCGATCAGCTGCGTGACTTGAGAACCGAAGTCTAGAATGAGGATTTTATCTTGGGTCATGATGATTTTTCCGCAAAGAAAGGGAGAGTGGAAAATTTGTGCCGAATTGTATCATAAAGCCGTCTGAAAAAGGATTTCAGACGGCGTGTTGCTTGTTGGGGCAAATATCAGATATGGCCGTTTTGCTTGGCCTCCAGTATTTCCCAGCGCTCTAGTTTTTCCAAAAGCTGTATCTCGATTTCTTCGGTGCGTGCTTGTAATGCGGCGGCTTGTTCGTAGTCTTTGAAGATTTCGGGATCGGAGAGGCGGGCATTCAAATCATTTTGCTCGGTTTCCAATGCGGCGATTTCGTCGGGCAGTGCATCAAGTTCGCGTTGTTCTTTGTATGAGAGCTTAACCGTGCGGTTGGCTTTAGGGCGGCTTTTTTCTGTTTCGGTGTCGTTTGTATTTTTCGGTGCGGCGGCGGTTTCGAGTTGTCGTTCACGGTTTTTGGCATCGAGATAGTCTTGGTAGCCGCCTATGTATTCTTTCAGACGGCCTTCTCCTTTAAAAACGATGCTTTGGGTAATCACGTTGTCGAGAAACATACGGTCGTGGCTGACGAGAAACACGGTACCGTTGTAGTCGCGCAGCAATTCTTCAAGCAGTTCTTGAGTGTCAATATCGAGGTCGTTGGTAGGTTCGTCGAGTATCAGGATATTGGCGGGACGGGTAAACAGTTTGGCCAAAAGCAGGCGGTTGCGTTCACCCCCGGAAAGTGAGGAGACAGGGCTTTGCGCACGGGCTGGATGAAAGAGGAAATCCTCCAAATAGCTCATCACATGTTTTTTCTTACCGCCTATTTCTACATAATCGTTACCTTGGCCGAGTGTGTAGAAAACAGTGTCGTCTTCGTTAAGTACACTACGGAATTGGTCGAAATAGGCAACTTCTTGTTTACTACCGATACGGATGCGGCCGCCGGTAGGTTGCAACTCTCCTAAAATCAGTTTAAGGAAAGTGGTTTTTCCGATGCCGTTAGGGCCGATTAAGCCGATTTTGTCGCCGCGTTGGATAATGGCGGAAAAATTATCCATGATGACTTTGTCGCCGTATCGGAAGCCGGCATGTTCCAGCTCTGCAATGATTTTGCCGCTTTTTTCGCCGGTATCTAGTTTGAAATTGACCTGGCCTTGCACGTTGCGGCGCTCGGCACGTTGGCGGCGGAGCTCTTCCAAGCGGCGTACCCGGCCTTCGTTACGGGTGCGGCGGGCTTCAATACCTTTTCGTATCCAAGCTTCTTCTTGGGCATGGAATTTATCGAAAAGGCGGTTGTGTTCGGCTTCTACGGCCAGCTCTTCGGCTTTTTTCTCGCTGTATTTGGCAAATGAGCCGGGATAGCTGCGCAAAATGCCCCTATCAAGTTCGACGATGCGGTTGGCTGTATTATCTAGAAAACGGCGGTCGTGGGTGATGACCACCATGCTGCCGGTGAATTGCTTCAGCAGGTTTTCCAGCCAGATGATGGCGTCTATATCAAGATGGTTGGTCGGTTCGTCCAGCAATAATACATCGGGTTTCTGTACCCATGCCTGAGCCAGTGCCACACGTTTTTTTTGGCCGCCCGAAAGATTACCGATAAGTTCGTTTTCGGGTAGCCCTAATTCTGAAATAGTTTGTTTGATGGCGGCATCGAACTGCCAGCCGTTTTTTGTTTCAAGTGCAGTTTGCAACTCGTTTAATTCTTTGAGGAGCTGTTCGTTATGGTTTTGTGCAAGTTGAAGGCTGATGTGGTGATAGCGGCGCAATAGGTCGCGCACTTCTCCTAAGCCTTCTGCGACAACATCAAAAACGCTGCTGTTTTCGTCGAAGAAAGATTCTTGCGGTACGTAAACGATTTTGAGATTGTTTTGGATAATGATTTGGCCGTCATCAAGTTTTTGTACACCGGCCAAGATTTTCAAAAAAGATGATTTGCCGGCGCCGTTTCGCCCGATCAAGCCGATTTTTTCACCGCTGTCTAGCTGGAAAGAGGTTTTGTCGAGAAGGGGGACATGGCCGACGGCAAAAGAGGCGTTTTCTACGGAAAGAATGTTCATAATGGTGATGGCTGATAGAGCAGTATTGGTGCGGCAAATAGGCCGTCTGAATAATGGAGGGCAGGTTTCAGACGGCCTTGCGGATATATTTTAAGCACGTTTCGGATCGTTGGGGCGCAATTGTACGGCGAGTTTGTCAAGGATGCCGTTTACAAATTTGTGGCCGTCGGTGCCGCCGAATGTTTTGGTGACTTCGATGGCTTCGTTGATGATCACGGGGTAGGGAGTTTCCGGCATGGCGGCCAGCTCGTGGCAGGCCATCAGTAATACGGCGCGCTCGATCGGGCTTAAGTCATTTTCATCACGGTCGAGCAGAGGGCGGATTTGCTGCATGTATTCGCGTTGGTTGGCATTGGCGCCGAAAAAAAGTTTGGTAAACAGTTCTTCATCGGCTTTGGCAAAGTCGCTGTGTTCACGGATGTTTTTGGCAACTTCGGGTGCGGCAGTACTGTTGAGCGCAACCTGATAAAGCGCTTGCACGGTAAATTCGCGGGCGCGGCGGCGGGGTGTTTTCATGTGGTATTTCCTTATTGTATAAAATGATTTTCAGACGGCTTGGAAAAATACAGGCCGTCTGAAAAATTCAATCGGTTAAATTCAGATGTTATTTTCTTCGTTGGCCGCCATAAAGGCATTGACGAGGTTGGCGCATTCTACGGCGACGATGGCGGCATCGGTGGCTTTTTCTTGAATACGGACATGTGCCTGCTCATCATTTTCGGTGGTTAAAATAGCGTTGGCGATCGGAATGTTGAAATCCAGCCCGACACGGGTAACGCCGGCACCCGATTCGTTTGCAACCAGTTCGAAATGATAGGTTTCACCGCGGATAATCGTGCCGATAGCAATCAATGCGTCATATTTGCCGGCAGCCGCCATATTTTGTAATACCAGCGGTACCTCGAGGGCGCCGGGAACGGTGGTAACGGTGATATGTTTGCCTTTTACGCCCAGCTCTTGCAGCTTGTCGGTGCAGACTTTCAGCATGGCACTGCCGACTTCATTGGTAAAACGTGCCTGTACGATGCCGATACGCAGGCCTTTACCGTTCAGATTGGGTTCGATGATGTTCATATGGCGTTACTCCCTTTGGGGTTGTCGTATTTAGGAGCCGTCTGAAAGAGCGGCGGCTGCTTGGGCGATTTGGAAGGTTAGTCTTTAGGCTGCCAGTCGCGGACGCTGCGGAATTCGCCGTTATCGTCCAGCTCCCATGCAGAACCTTCGGGATGGTTAATAAATTCGCTGACAGCGGGGTTGGTTTTGGTAATATCGCTGACGTTGTAAACCGTAAAATTATCCGGATTGTCGGTATATTCGTCGGTTTCGTTCCCGGTAAAAAAGCGCCAACCGCTGTCGTTTTCAAATACGGGGGCCTCACGGTACATAAACCCGACAGGTTTTCCTTCTTCGCTGACTGCCTTGGTTGCAATACAGCGGCCGAGTGCGGTAGATAAGGCTTGGGCAAATTTATTCATATTTCTAGAGTATTGCTTGTGATTTAAAAGCGGATTTTACACGATTCGCTGCGGTTTCGCACGACCGGCTAGCTGACGGCACTATGCTGCTTACGGCTGCTTACGCGTGTTTATTCTTAAGGGAACCTAAATAAATTGCCAATAGGGTGAGGGCGGCTCCCGTCCATTGCAGGGCATTGATGGGTTTATGCAGCCAAAAATAATCAATCAGCAGTGCGGCTACGGGTTCGGTAAGAAGTAACAGCCCGGTTAGGGTAAGCGATAGTAGAGGAACGGAATAGGCAATCAAACCCCAAGCCAAACATTGCATGACTGCGCCGTAAACCAAAATTAATCCTACATCATGCCAAGTGGTAGGGTATAGGCTGTCTGCATTGAATATCAATGCCGGTAGTATCAGTGCAGCCATACCGCCGAGGCTGACGAGAAGCATCATTGGAAACAGCGGTATTCTTTCGATTTTGTGCGTTTCACGGATAAAAATCATTGATAAGGCCAACAATGCGCCTGAGATGATACCGCTGGCAAATCCCCAAACAGCATGATGGTTTTGGCCGAATTCGGGACTGCCGATCAAGGCAACACCGCAAATGGCAATAAACAGGCTGGCTACTTGCAGCCGGCTTTGGCGTTCGCCGAAAAAGAAAAAACCGATCGCCGATAAAAAGAAAATCTGCAAACTATTGAGCAGGGTGGATATACCGGGGCCTACGGCATAAATACTTTCGTGCCAGAGTGCCAAGTCCAACCCCAGAAAGGCTCCCGAAAGTAGGCCCAGCCTGAGTGCTTTTTTGCTTTTGGGCATTTTTTGCCCGAAAAAACGCCCCACCAGCCAAAAAATCACAGCGGCAACTGCCAGCCGCCAAAAGGCTATCGCATAGGCTCCTACCGGTACGAATTTGACTATCAGACTGCCCAATCCGAAAACGATGCAGCCCAAAACCAATAGCGGTGCGGCATGGCGGTTGGCTGTGGCGTGGTTCATCGTGTTTCCTTAATATGATGGTATGCATTGGCTGCGGTACGACCGTTTGGCTTGGCCGTAATTATTTGGGGCGTTTGGTCATATTCCGCAGCCGGTTGAACAACGGCAATAAGTTGTTTCACGGATTTTCAGGCCGTCTGAAAAGTACCAGTTTCCCAAAGCAAGAGTGTACTTTGGGTCGAATTTTAGGTACCGCTAAATATCAGTAAGGTTTATCGGCTGTAGGTTTCGAAGCCGACAACTTCCAAACCGAAGCCTGTTAATCCGTTGAGTGCGGAGGGTTTGCCCATCACACGCATTTTTTTTACATTCAGCCCGGCCAGAATTTGTGCGCCGATACCGTAAGTTTTCCTGTCCCACTTTTTAACTTGAAATGCGTTTTTCGGTAAGGTGCGTTCGAGTAGGGCGCCACCGTCTTCTGTACGGTGCAATAGGATAACTACGCCTGCTTCGGCGTTTTGAATATGAGTAAGTGCCTCGGGCAACGGCCAGCTGTGGTTGGGGTCGGCTTGCAGAAAGTCCATCACACTGAAGGGTTCGTGAACGCGAACCAGTGTTTCTGCGGCTGTTTCGGGATTGCCTTTTACCAGTGCAAGATGGGTTTCACCTGATAATTTATCTACATACACATGTTGTTGGAACGGCCCCCAAGGGGTTTGTACAAGTGTATCACCCATTTCTTCGAGTAGGCTTTCATTGCGGCTGCGGTATTCGATGAGATCGGCAATCGTACCGATTTTAATGTCGTGTTCTTTGGCGAATTGAATCAGTTCGGGCATACGCGCCATGGTGCCGTCGTCATTCAGAATTTCGCAAATCACGCCGGCGGGAATCAAGCCGCTCATTTGGGCAAGGTCTACCGCTGCTTCGGTGTGGCCGGCGCGCACCAATACGCCGCCTTTTTGTGCGCGCAAGGGAAAGATATGGCCGGGTTGTACGATATCTTCGGCTTTAACATTGGGCGAAACGGCAGTTAGGATCGTATGGGCGCGGTCGGCGGCGGAAATTCCGGTGGAAATGCCTTCGGCGGCTTCAATGGAAACGGTGAAATTTGTACCGTATTGAGCACCGTTTTTTTGAGTCATTTGCGGAAGGTGCAGGCGGTCAACGAGTTCGTCGTTCATCGGTAGACAAACCAAGCCGCGTGCGTGTTTGATCATAAAGTTGATTGCCTGCGGGGTAACGAATTGGGCGGCCATAACCAGGTCGCCTTCGTTTTCACGGTCTTCGGCATCGGTAATAATCACCATTTTTCCGGCGCGGATGTCGGCCAGAATATCGCTGATGGGAGAAATTTCGCTCATATTGTAGTTCGTTTCTGATGTGGGGAGTGGCGAGACGGATGAAGTATGTAAGCCGTGGCTTTGGTCGAGCCACATATTAGGTATGCCGACGGCTTGTTCGATTTTACGGGCTTTTTTTTCGCCGAATGATTTGTTTTTTAACAGTGAGGATAACTCGCCTTGGTTGATTTCGGCGGCGGCGGCAAAAGCCGATTGCTGGCCGCCGTATTGCTGTTGTATCCATTGGCGCAGGTTATGCCGTCTGAGGGTGGCGGTGTCCATACGGTTCCTGTGGGGATTAACGTTGCAGAAGATTGTATGCTTGAGTTTACCAAAAGGCAAATTTTAAATTGGCTTGATTTAATTACTTTTTAGTAAATATTAAAAATAAGGCCGTCTGAAAACGGTTTTCAGACGGCCTGTGTCGGCGGAATATAAAAATCATCGGTTTGATTTCAGAGGTTGGGATAATCGCTGCAGATGCTTAGGTTGTTTGTCTTGGTAAAAAGCGTAGAGACGGTTTAAATCGGTTTGCAGGTCTTCTCCGGGCATAAAAGGATCGCCCAAAACA
This sequence comes from Neisseria sp. S1, assembly GCF_048060015.1. NCBI lineage: Bacteria > Pseudomonadati > Pseudomonadota > Betaproteobacteria > Neisseriales > Neisseriaceae > Neisseria > Neisseria sp. S1. The sequence continues at coordinate 227,855 of NZ_JBLUPI010000001.1, read as the reverse complement.
ATGGTTTTGTCGGCATAGTTCCAAGCGACAGGCACGATGGGAACTTGTGCGGCCAATGCGATACGGTGAAACCCGGTTTTCCATTGCTCTGCGTTGTGGCGCGTACCTTCGGGAGCGATGCCCAGCCAAAGTTGGGAATTGTTGTTAAAAGCGTTTACAGCACTTTCTACTAATCCGCCGGCTGCATTCCGGGTCACAGGAATCAGACCGAACCAACGCATCAGCTTACCAAAGGGTGGCCGGAACAGGCTTGCTTTGGCCATCAGGTTGCCTTTTAAGTCGAGGGTCAAAAGAGCGGGAAGTGCGACAACACCATCGAAATTGCTGGTGTGGGGTGCTGCAACTACAACGGCTTTCGGCAAATCGGGCAGACTGCCGCATATTTTCCAGCCAAGCACTTTGAGAAATAAGCCGCCTAAAAAGGCTGTTGCGGGATTGTTGCGGCGGGGAACGGATTTCCCCACCAAATGGCGGTAACTGAAGAGCATAGTGAGTGCCTTAATTATTATGATTATCGGGCGGTAAGGATACGGGCAACGGTATCGACCACTGCTTGTGTTTGAGGGTCAATTTCGACATTGATGATGTCGCTAACCTGTCTGTTGCCGAAAAGAGTGCGGGTGAGGGTTTCGGGAATGAGGTGGACATTAAATTCGTCGTTATTCACTTCTCCGATCGTGAGGCTGCAACCGTCCAGACCGATAAATCCTTTAGTGAGGATATAGGGTTTTAAATCTTGCGGCAGTGCGAACCAGATAGTCCGGTTGTGCTCGCTTTGGTCAATACAGGTAATGGCGGTGGTGGCGATGATATGGCCGCTCATTACATGTCCGCCGATTTCGTCTCCGAAGCGTGCGGCACGTTCGAGATTGACACGGTCGCCTGTTTTAAGTGTGCCGAGATTGGTTTTGGCTAAAGTTTCGCCCATTAAATCGAAGCTGGCTTCCCTGCCGTTAAAGTCGGTAATGGTCAGGCAGCAGCCGTTATGGGCAACGGATGCGCCTATTTGTAAGTTATCGGCCATGTGAAGGGGGAGTTCGATGGTATGTGTGCGGAAATCCGATGAGGGTTGAGTGATGGATGTCACGACCCCTGTGCCTTGTACGATACCTGTAAACATGAATTCTCTACGTGGATAATGTGTTTGAAAGCCAGCTATTGTAGCACTTAACCGTAAGCAGTAGCGGTTTGTTTATTCCGGCTCTTGCAGGCGCAGAGCCTTACGGCGTTTGGCAGCTTCAAACCTACGCCGCTGTGCTTCACTTTCCAGCTTGAGGGGCGCTACTGTAACCGGTTTGCCTTCGTCAATGGCTACCATAGTGAAATAGCAGCTGTTGGTATGGCGAACGCTTTGGGTACGTATATTTTGTGATTCTACGCGTATCCCGATTTCCATTGAGGTGCGGCCTACATGGTTTACGCTGGCATAAAACGTTACCAGTTCACCGACGTAAATCGGTTCTTTGAAGGTAACGCGGTCAACAGATAGTGTGACGCAATAATAGCCGCTATAGCGACTGGCACAGGCGTAGGCGACTTGGTCCAATAATTTGAGGAGGTCGCCGCCGTGTACGTTGCCGGTAAAGTTGGCCATATCGGGCGTCATCAGTACGCTCATTTGTAATTGGTGTTGTGCTTGGTTTTCGGAATGTATTTCGGTGGGGGTATTCATATGTATATCTTTGATTGTGTTTGCGGATATCTAATGGTTTAGAGCCATTTTCGTTTGTAGAAAAACACCAGCAGGCCAACGACAACAGACACCATCAGCCCGAGAACCATAAAGTATCCGTAATGCCAGTGCAGTTCGGGCATATTATCGAAATTCATACCGTAGATACCGGTAATCACGGTAAGCGGCATAAACAGTAAGGTGATAACGGTTAAAACGCGCATTTGCTGGTTGAGCCGATTGGATTGGAAAGACAAGTGGATATCCATCATGCTCATTACCATATCGCGCGAGGCATCGAGAGATTCAAGTAATTGTAAAACGTGGTCGTAGGCATCTCTTAAGTAAATATTGGATTCACCGTGGAAAGTGGCAAATTCGCCCCGGGTAAGTTGCAGTAATACTTCGCGCAACGGCTGCAAAGTGCGGCGCAGGCGGACTGAATCTCTTTTCAGGCGGTGGATTCGGCCGAGAATATCACTATCTCCTGCAACGCCGTCTGAAAATAAGGTTTTATCGATAGACTCGACTTTATGGTTGTATTGATCGAGGGTGATAAAATAGTCGTCTATCAAGCGGTCGATAAAGCGGTATGCTAAGAAGGAAGCGTTTTTTTGGCGGATACCGTAACGCGGGTCGGCCAAATGTTCGCGGATACTGCTGAAAAGGCCGAGAGGGCGCTGCTGGAAGGTTAGAACAAAATCATTGCCTAGAATCAGATATACCTGGTCGGAAGAGAGCTTGCCTGCATTGTATTGGTAAACGCGTGTGGCGATAAACAGATAATCGCCGTAGTCTTCTACTTTCGGGCGTTGCTTTGGACTGAGTATATCTTCGATTACCAGCTCGTGTATGCCGTAGGGCGCCAATACTTTTTTTAATAATTCGGGATTATGAATACCTACGAAATGTAGCCAGTTAACTTCTCCGGATGATGCATTGTGCGGTGCTGCCGGTTGTAAAGGGTTGTTTTCCGTGTATAAAAAACTATTATCTTCGCTGGGGATATAGTCGGTTTGAAAAAATGTATCGGCTGAATATATGGTTTGGTGGATGGCATGAAGCGGCACATGGCTGACATCGGTACGCGTTAGCGAGTGTTCGTCTAAAGCCGTGGAAACGGGTAGAGTATTCGACATGGATTATAAGAATAAAAAGTCGTAAAGGCCGTCTGAAATATTTTCAGACAGCCTTAAAATATTATTGCGGTTGTACGGCAAAAGGCATATTGATTTTACGCCATTGTTCACTTTCATAATCGAGAGCACCGGTCACCAAGGGATGCTCGTCGAGCCAGCTTTGGCTGATGCGGAGCAAAAAGCCTTTTCCGTCTTCTTGAAGGCGCAGTTGGGTAAAAGGAGGAAGCTCCAGCGGTAGGCGGGCACGGCAGAATAGCGCGGCCAAACGCAATGAGAGAATAGCAAACCACATGATTTGGTTGTCTCCCACCAAATCGGTCATCTTACGCAGATCGCCTCGGTGTCCGAGTACCAACAGGGAAAGAATATGCTGCTCTTTACGAGAAAAGCCGGGCATATCCGCATTTTCGAGAATATAGGAAGAGTGTTTGTGATAGCCGGTGTGGGCGATATCGATACCGATTTCATGAAGCAGGCCGGCCCAGCGGACATATTGCTGCCAATAGGCCAGCTCTTGTACGGGGGTATTGTAGGCGTGGCAGATGCTTTCCATAAACATCTGCGCGGCTTCTGCTACACGTGCCGCTTGATTAGGGCTGACGTGATAGCGCTTTTGAAACTGTTCGGTAGTCTGATTGCGCATATCTTCATTGAGTTGGCGACCAATCAAATCATAAAACACACCGTCGCGCAATGCCGCTTCAGTCACAATCATTTTTTGGATTTTCAGCTCTTCAAAAGCGGCCATCATCACTGCCAAGCCGCCGGCAAATACTTCGATACGGTCTGGCTTGAGACCGGCAAATTTGGCTTTTTTGGTATTTCCCGCCGCAACGATACGTTCGGCGATTTGCTGCATACCTTTATAGGTGATTTCTTCGTCCTCACCATATTCGGCGGCAATAACGTCTCGAATGGCTTTGGCGGATCCGGATGTGCCGACGGCAAAATCCCAGCCGGTACGCTTCAGGGATTTGCTGATTCGCTGGATTTCGTTTTGTGCTGCGGATATAGCCGCCTGAAAATCTTTTTGAGTGATTTTATTGCCGCTGAAAAAGCGAATGCTGTATGTCACACAGCCCAGCGGCAGGCTTTCGGTATTGGTAGGTTGTAAATCGGAGCCGATGACGAATTCGGTTGAACCGCCGCCGATATCGATTACCAACATTCTTTCGCCTTTGGGCGGCAGGGTATGCACAACACCGGTATAGATCAGGCGGGCTTCTTCGCGACCAGCGATCACTTCGATCGGAAAGCCTAAAGCTGCTTCGGCGCGGGGTATGAACTGGTCGATATTTTTAGCAACGCGGAAAGTATTGGTTGCCACCACACGTACTTGGTCAGGGCGGAAGTTTTTCAAACGTTCGCCAAAGCGGGCTAGGCAGAGTAATGCGCGCTCCTGTGAATCGCGGTCAAGGTTTTTATGTTCGTCCAAGCCGGCCGCAAACCGGACCATTTGTTTGAAAGAGTCGATCACTTTCAATTGGCCGTTATGGTTTTCGCATATTTGGAGGCGGAAGCTGTTGGAGCCTAAATCGACTGAAGCGAGAATATTTGGATTGTTCATGGCGTAGGTGTGGATTGACAAAAATGATTAATGGTAGCTCTTGGCGGGAGGATTGTCATCCGTTTGATGAAGCGTTGTTGCAATTCGGCAATTGTAAGGTTATGAGATAAAAAGCTCCCGCAAGGGGAGCTTTTGTTTTGGGTACTCAGACTTTTTTATTGGCCAGTGCGGCTTTGATGTATGCGGTAAAGAGCGGATGGCCTTTACGCGGTGTTGAAGTAAATTCGGGGTGGAACTGACAGGCAAAGAACCACGGATGCCCGGGCAGCTCGATGGTTTCTACCAAGCGCTCTCGTCCGGCAGAGACACCACTGATAACCAAGCCTGCTTTTTCCAAGTCACCGATAAAGTGGTTGTTGACTTCATAGCGGTGGCGGTGTCGCTCTTTGATTTGGTTACTACCATATATTTTGGCAGCTAGGCTATCAGCCTTAAGTTCGACTTCTTGCGCACCTAAGCGCATTGTGCCGCCTAAGCCGGTATTTTCATCGCGGGTCTCGACATTGCCGTCTGCGGTTTGCCATTCGTCAATCAAGCCGACTACCGGATAAGGTGTTTTCAAGTCAAATTCGGTAGAGTTGGCACCTGTCATGCCGGCAACATCACGGGCGTATTCGATGAGTGCGATTTGCATACCCAGACAAATGCCAAGATAGGGAATATTATTTTCACGGGCATATTTTACAGCTGCGATTTTCCCTTCCACGCCGCGTACGCCAAAGCCGCCCGGTACTAAAACCGCATCCATTTCTTTTAAGCATTCGATGCCTTCTTTTTCAATAGCCTCGCTATCGACATAGGTAATCTGTACGTCGGTATCGGTGTGGATGCCGGCATGTTTCAAGGCTTCGGTCAGCGATTTGTAAGATTCGGTTAGGTCAACATATTTGCCGACCATAGCGATTTTGGCAATATGTTTCGGATTTTCAATCGCATAAACGATTTTTTTCCACTCGGTCAGATCAGCTTGTTGGATATTGAGCTGCAATTGCTCACAAATAATATTGTCAATACCTTGGCTGTGCAGCATCTCGGGAATTTTGTAGATGCTGTCGGAGTCATAACAGCCGATTACGGCGCGCTCTTCCACATTGCAGAAAAGAGCGATTTTGCGCTTTTCTTCTTCGGGCAGAGGGCGGTCCATACGGCAGATCAATACGTCCGGCTGGATACCGATTTCACGCAGCTCTTTAACCGAGTGCTGAGTAGGTTTGGTTTTAATCTCGCCCGCAGCCGCAATATAGGGAACGTAAGAAAGGTGCATGAACAAAGTATTGTTACGGCCAAGCTGGCTGCGCATTTGGCGGATGGCTTCCAAGAAAGGCAACGATTCGATATCGCCTACGGTACCGCCGATTTCTACAATCGCTACGTCGTGGCCTGCGGCGCCTTCGTGAACTTTGCGTTTGATTTCATCGGTAATGTGCGGAATCACTTGTACTGTACCGCCCAAATAATCGCCTCGACGTTCTTTTGCGATAACGGCTTCATACACTTGACCGGAGGTAAAGTTATTGCGCTTATACATGGTTGAGTTGATAAAGCGCTCATAGTGGCCGAGATCGAGATCTGTTTCGGCGCCGTCTTCCGTTACAAATACTTCGCCGTGTTGAAACGGGCTCATGGTACCTGGGTCGACGTTGATATAAGGGTCGAGCTTGAGCATGGTGACTTTCAAACCACGCGATTCAAGGATGGTGGCAATTGAAGCGGCGGCGATACCTTTACCTAATGAAGATACTACGCCGCCGGTTACAAAAATAAATTTGGTCATGATGATTTACCGCTCAATTGGAATCCGTAATTTTACCCTGAACCTTGTCGGCTGGTAAACCGTCTTGATACTCGGATAGCGTCTAAAATAGTGTATCCGTACAGGGTGTAGCGAAATTGTTTTATCGTATTAATGTACCGATTATCGGCAGCTCATGCGTCGGTATGGCCGATGGGGTAATTTGCATATTCGGAGACATATTTTCGATTTGAGTTTTTAACGCCGCCGGTTTGTATGTTTCAGACGGCATAATGTAATAAATATGTTAAATAGGGTGCGGTCAGATATAAATCAGATACACTGTATTCCGTAAATTAAGTATGCCACACAGAAGATTTCAAAACCTGTTGTGACAATTGTTATGGTACCTGTTGCAGGTGTCGTCAAATATATTATGGAGAGTTTAACAAATGGCTTTAATGGATTCTTTGCTTAATGCAGCCGCTTCGGCATTAAACCAAAATACGCAGGGCGGCCAACAGGGTACGGCAATATCTATGGTAATGGAGCTTGTGCACCAAAGTGGTGGTGTGGGTAATTTGATTAATCAATTGCAACAAGGCGGCTTGGGTGGTGCGCTGCAAAGCTGGATTTCTTCCAGTAGCGCCAATCAGAATGTATCCGGAGGTGATTTACAGTCTGCCTTAGGTAACGGTGTGATAGAGCAAATTGCAGCTAAGTTCGGTATGAACGGGCAGCAGGCCGGTGATTTGTTAGCACAGCATCTGCCCAGTTTGATTGATACGGCTACGCCTAACGGTAATGCCCAAGAGGCGGACGGCTTCGGTTTGGATGATTTGGCTTCGCTGGTGTTGAAAAATTTAGTGAAGTAATAAGAAGTAAGGTTTTCTGAACATACCGTCTGATTATCAGGCGGTATTTTTCCTTGTTTCACGCCACATCTGGTAATCGCGTAAGGGTGGTACGGGCGGATTAAGGCAGTGAGGACATACGCCGGTGATGTCTTCGTCATCTTCTTCGATGTGTAAAGCATTAGGATCAAATTTGGCCTGTTGCATCACAGCTTGTGCCAAAGCCTGCTCTTGTACGACATCAAATTCGAAAGCGGCTAGGATGTCGTTTAGTAAATCCAGTTCGGCAGGGCTGAAGTTTGCTGTGTTACGGGTAATCAGCTGGCGGTAGTCGGCATTGCTGATTTTCGTAGCGAGTATTTGAGTGTTGATCATAGGGTTTGAAATATTTGGATAAAGTGTGAATTTATATAAAGGCCGTCTGAAAACAATTTTCAGACGGCCTTTAATTATCAGAATTTAGGCTACATTGTTTATTTAAAAATAACAATCAATGTAACGGAAATTCCGAAAATTTATGCGCCGTAAACCGGATTTTTTTCACATAATGTGGTAGCTGTCTTGGCTACTTTTTCGAGTGTGGCCGTATCTTCAGGATTTTCCAAAACGTCTGCTACCAAGTTGGCCAACTCGCGGGCATCAGCTTCACTGAAACCGCGGGTGGTGATCGCAGAGGTGCCGATACGGATACCTGAAGTAACAAAGGGTTTTTCAGGGTCATTGGGAATGGCGTTTTTATTAACGGTAATGTGCGCTTTGCCTAAGGCTTCTTCAGCCGCTTTGCCGGTAATGTTTTTGGCGCGCAGGTCGACCAAGAATACATGGCTTTCTGTTCTGCCTGAAATAATGCGCAAACCGCGTTTTACAAGTTCTTCGGCCATTGCGGCAGCATTTACCTTAACCTGTTTCGCATATTCTTTGAATTCAGGTTGCAGGGCTTCTTTAAAAGCCACTGCTTTGGCTGCAATCACATGCATCAGAGGGCCGCCTTGCAGGCTGGGAAAAATAGCCGAATTCAGTGCTTTTTCGTGAGTGTTGTCTCGGCATAAAATCACACCGCCGCGGGGGCCGCGCAGGGTTTTGTGGGTGGTGGTGGTTACGAAGTCGGCAAAAGGAACGGGGTTCGGATATTCGCCCCCGGCGACCAAACCGGCATAGTGGGCCATATCGACAAAAAGATAAGCACCTACTTTATCGGCGATTTCACGGAATTTGGCCCAGTCGATCTGCAGAGCATAGGCAGAGGCACCGGCTACAATCATTTTTGGTTTGTGTTCCAAGGCCAATCTTTCTACTTCGGCGTAATCCAGCACTTCGTTTTCATCCAAGCCATAGGTGATGGCGTTATACAATTTGCCGGAAATATTAACTGATGCACCGTGGGTGAGGTGGCCGCCGTGTGCGAGGCTCATGCCGAGAATGGTATCGCCCGGTTTTAACACGCTTGCATATACCGCCTGGTTGGCTTGCGAGCCTGAGTGCGGTTGTACATTGGCATAAGCAGCACCAAAAAGTTCTTTCACACGGTCGATGGCCAGCTGTTCGGCTACGTCAACATGTTCACAGCCGCCGTAATAGCGCTTGCCGGGATAACCTTCGGCATATTTGTTCGTGAGTTGGGAGCCTTGGGCTTCCATTACGGCGCAGCTGACATAGTTTTCAGAGGCAATCAATTCAACGTGATCTTGTTGGCGCTGTACTTCGGCAGCAATTGCCGCAGCCAATTCGGGATCATATTTTTCGATGGTTATGCTTTTTGAGAACATGCAGAAATCCTTTGAGTGGGGTGGAGTAAAGGTTTTCAGACGGCCCCATAAATGGCCGCGCCGAAAGCAAAGAAGATGAAGCGGTATTGTAACCGAAATTAAAAGCGGGTGTCATGAAAACGTTGCGGGCAGAATGAAAGTTTTATTCATAAAAAATATTGCAACGTAGCGAGGTAAAGAGGGATTAGCGGTAGAGGTCGTCTTGTCGCATAAAATGGTCGATGGAGGCAATCAAGCGTTCCAAATCATAGGCTTCTTGCGAGGCACGTAAATTTTGTGCAACGGCCAGTTTGGCAACCGCATCAAGTTTTTTACGGGCGATTTCCCGCGCAGCTTGGGAAAACGCCAGTAATTTTTCTGGTGATGGCGTTTTTTCTGTATTTGCAAGATAGGATGTTTCGGGAGAAAAATAAAAATCTAGGTTGGTGGCATCCTCGCTTACCCACAAGGGATCATTAAGAGGCCACCAGTCATAGCGGCCTTCTAATCGGACAAACTGTCCGCTTACTCCCCAGATATGGTGATAATGCCTGGACATCACATATCCTCTGCACAATGTAAAATAATTTATTTCAGATTGTTTAGCCAGCCTTGTTTCTTTAACAATGGGATATTTTCCGGTGCGTAAGTATTGCTATAGTAACGGGCAAATTTTTCACGGAAAGGAAACTTTTCCCGTGCTTCACCAAATGCAGTCATAGTTTTTTCGTATTGTTCGAGGCCATCTGAAAGGGTTTCATCATCGGGATAGTGGTTCTCGGAATAAACTGTTTCCTTGGGCAGACGCGGTTTAAGCGGCATTTGGATATCGGGTGTGCCGATACAGAGACCGACAATAGGAAAAGTATTTTTGGGCAATGATAAAAGTTCTGTCAGTTGAGGAGCAATCAAGCGGATACCACCGGTAAAGCAGGTAGCATAGCCGAGGCTTTCGGCAGCGATTACGGCATTTTGTGCAGCTAATGCGGTATCTGTAATCGCAGTAATCAGGCTGTCCGGATCACCTGCAGCAGTAAAATTACCTTCGTAAGCCTGACTGGATAAATCCGCACGGTGAAGGTCGGCAATGAAAAGCAAATATGTACTGCAAGTACCGATTTGAGGGTTAGAAGGTTGAAGTGCAACAATCTGTTCCCGCAGATTGGGGTCGGTGATATTTATAATGCTGTAATGTTGTCCGTTCATCCAAGAGGGCGCTTGACGTGCGCAATCGATAATGGTTTGTAAGTGGTTTGCCGGCAATGGCACTCCAGTTTTAAAGTGGCGATATGTGCGATGATTTAAGATAGTTTGTACAGCATTTTGAGACATATCTGAGGTCCTTCAATAGTGGTGTCTGCATGTGGGAAGCTGAGTATTCTTTTATGATTGTAAGAGTTGTCGGTATCGGCGTCCAGCTTATGGTATTAGGCTATAGATGCGGTGGTAAAAGAGATTGCTTTTTGTCAAAAAAGGTTAAGAAAGGATGCAGGGCGATGTAAATAAGGCTGTATCGGGAGGCCGCCTTTGCTATAATAAAACCGAAGAAAGCGAATAATAAAGCGCTTGATTTTTAACTGTTGTACACTTTTTAATTAAGAGGATGAACTATGTTTCCTGAATATCGTGATTTGATTTCAAAACTGAAACAAGAAGATGCACACTTTGCTCGTCTGTTCGACGAACATAATAAGCTGGATGATAAGATTACAGGCTTGGTAAATAATCCTGTAACCAGTGGTTTGGATGAAATTGAAGAATTGAAAAAACAAAAACTGCAATTGAAGGATCAATTGTACGTTATCTTGAAAAAAGCCTCCGAAGAAGCTTAATTTGGTATATGTGACCGGCTAAAACATAGCAGGCCGTCTGAACTATTGTTTCAGACGGCCTGCTTCTATATTATCTGAAGGATATATTTGCCCAATATGAGTTTGGGCTTGTCCGGAAAATAGAGCGAGTCGGATTATCGGTATGAAATATTATAAAGAGTAAAATAAATAAAAATATTTGGGAAATTTTAGTTTACGGAATCAAGCATGGATAAAATGAATTGGCAGCAGTTATTGAGTACACAACGGTTTCGCGCTAAAGACGGGGAAATTATTCCGACTAGTACGCCCTCAACCCAAGAGGGAGTTGATGCTTTACGTACCGATTTTCATATCGATTATGACCGGGTGGTATTTTCAGGGGCTTTCCGCCGTTTGGGGCGTAAAACACAAGTTCATCCTTTTGCCGAGCATGATCATACTCATAACCGCCTAACGCATAGCGTAGAGGTGGCCAGTGTTGGGCGCAGTTTGGGAAATCGGGTTGGAGTAATGCTTCAGGCCGGCGAGTTTCTTCCGCTAGGAAATACGCCTAATGATATTGGTGCAGTGGTTCAGGTGGCGTGTTTGGCGCATGATTTGGGTAATCCGCCGTTCGGGCATACGGGGGAAGAGGCTTTGAGGGATTGGTTTCGCAATCCGAAAAATCAATATTATCTTGAAAAACTCAGTGAGGCAGAGCGTTTGGATGTACAAACTTATGAAGGTAATGCCCACAGTTTGCGTTTGTTGGCAACATTGGAAATGTATTGCAATCGCGGCGGAATGCGGTTGACTGCTGCCACCATAGGAACCCTATTAAAATACCCGTGGACAACACTTGCTCCGGAAGGTTGCCGGAAATTCAATATTTATCAAACCGAATTACCTTATATACGCCGTATTGCCGAAGAATTGGGATTGATCCAACAAGGGCAAGACCGCTGGATCCGCCATCCGTTGTCTTACTTAATGGAAGCGGCAGATGATATCTGTTATGCCTTATTGGATTTGGAAGATGCCGTAGAAATCGGATTGTTGGCAGATGCGGAGGTTGAAAGTGTATTATCAGAGCTGACATTTGTTGAAAATACATGGCACGCTCAATCTAGTCGCCAACGTTGCGCAATGTTACGTGGTATCGCTATTGGTAGAGCGATTGATGATGTTGCCCATACTTTTATGTCGCACCAATCAGATTTATTGAAAGGTGAATTTCAGGGTAAGGATTTATTGGCATTGTGTAGTCCTGAAGTCCAAAATACCCTGGAGAAGGCCAAAGATTTGGCACGTACACGCATTTTTCGCCATCAGAGTAAATTGAGAACTGAAATTGCAGCATTTCCATGCCTGGGTTCTGTTTTAGACTTATTAGTGCCGGCTGCTCATACGTTGATTACAGAAGGCAGGGTAGGTGTCCGCCAATCTTTGGTTTTGGAGTTGTTGAATCACGAAAATCCTATTACTACTAAAGATTCTTTATATGAAGCTTATATGAAGATATTGGATTTTGTAGGAGGAATGACCGATAATGCAGCTGCCCGTATGGCTAGAGAGCTTTCCGGTACTGGTATGATATAAAAATGGTTATAAAAATAAATTTATTTATTTCAATTGTTTATTTTATTTTTTAAAAATATTTATCTAAAATGCTAGACATGGTTTAATTATTTCTATATGATTCGGTTCTCTCGATTCACAGCACTAAGAAGAGCTGATGAGTAAAACGCACCCGTAGCTCAGTTGGATAGAGTATCTGGCTACGAACCAGAGGGTCGGGCGTTCGAATCGCTCCGGGTGCGCCATCAAGATTTTCCAATGCGCCTATCGTCTAGCGGTTAGGACATCGCCCTTTCACGGCGGCAACCGGGGTTCGAATCCCCGTGGGCGTGCCAGTTTGATAAATTAAGGCCTTGCTAATTTTAGCAAGGCCTTAATTTATACCTATACCAGTTTGGTAATCAGCTTATATCCAAATTTATTTTAATTCAATTGAAGCCTATTTTAATAACTGTTTGTGGGACTAATAAACTTTATTAATGTTAAAATATTATGGTTAATTTTTATTCTATTATCAATATTGTTATTTAAAAATATGAAAGAGAAATGTAACCATAAATTAGTATATAAAATTATCTGTTTTATTTAAATATTTTTTATAGTCTGAGAGTGGGTAGTTTTCTAAGAATGCTTTGCAAACGTTACTTTATTTTCCTTGTGTAAGTATATTTACCTTAGTAGAAATTTAGATATAGAAATAATATTAGAAATAGTTTTTATATTAACAAATAGGGAATTATGTTTTCTATCTAGATATTTTAATTAAAAATACCTGAATCGAAATGATAAAGTTTGTGCGTTTAAGTATATCTGTAATTACACTTGATTGTTTGACGTAAATTATTGTTTGATTGCCATTAATTTTTTTAATATGCATAAAAATGCTTGTTTTTTTAAAAAAATAGTCTATATTGAAAACTGAATAGAGGCAGAACTTGGCACTTCTGTCGATTTCTTTGTTTGAATTTTTCAGGAGACAAAATAATGAGAAAAGACCGTGACTTTGATAGCCAAAAAGAAGTTTTGATGAAAGAAGTGCGTGAAGTATTGCAAGAAGTGGAAAGCTTGTATGAAACTAGCGTTGAAAATGGTACCGAAGAAGCTAAAGCTATGAAAGAAAAAGCTAAGGAGCAGTTGAGCAAAGTTAAGGCTCAGTTTGCTGAATTTGAGGCTTCTGCAGCTGAAAAAGCGCGTGATGCAGCAGATCGTGTACGTGATGCTGCTTATAATACCGCTGAACGTGCCCGAGAAGCAGGTTGTTATGCTTCAGATCGTGCCCGCGGTATTGCCCGACAAACAGATGAAATGATTCAAGACAAACCCTACTATGCAATGGGATTTGCTGCATTGGCGGGTTTGGTAGTCGGTATTTTGTTAAACCGTCGTTAATGCTTCGGATGGTTGCTGGCTTTTTCATGCATACTTCAATAAACAGTTTGTGAATGTTGTTATGTAAGTGTTTATTAAAGACAGCACAATTTGGAAGTCTGCCGCCCGAATGCCGTTTTGCATAGGGCGGCTTTATATTTTCAAGGTGGGTAAGAAATATAAAGCGCATTATCTTTAATATTTTATGTTATTTAAGTAATTATTTAATGCTGTATTTTTTATTTGGGGAAATATACTAACCAATGGAAATACGCTGTAATTATTTAAACTCGCCTTGCCGTGAAAAATTAAGGGAGTCCGCATGAGCAGCTTGGGAAGAAATCTGGAGCATTTCAAAACGCTATTGAATCAGGGCAGTGAGCTGTTGTTATTGCGTTTACGTATTTTGGCTTTGGAGCTTAATGCCCAAGCCGGTAATGCAGTAAAAGTTATTGCTGTGATTATATTTGCCGCGGTGTTGTTATTGGTATGCTTAATCAGTTTGTTGTTTGGTTTAAACAGTATTTTAGAACCTCAGGCTAGGATTTGGTTCTTTTTTGGTTTTGCTGCTGTTCTGTTTCTTACAGTTATTGGATTGTTATTTTGGTGCATATCAAGTTGGAAAAATCAAGGTGGCCAATTGCTGGGTACTCTTCAAGATATGCAGCAAGATTTTGCATATTTGAGAGGACGTATGGGGCGTAACTCGGTTTCTAAAGATAAGGAGTAAATATGGGTCTTTCCAATAAAGAAAAGATAGCTCTTTTGGAGCTGGAAGCTCAGCTAGTACGTTTGAGAATCGCAGCAGAGTATTTGAAAAAACAAAAGTTGACTAGAGAGCAGCAGCGTGTAGATGCTGGATTTAATCAAGCTTTAGGCATAACTAAAACAGCGTTTGGTTTAACTAAAGGTTTACCTTCAAGTAGATTGCTTTGGAATGGTTTGATGTTGCCTGTGCGTTGGCGTTACCGGATTTTAGCCGGAGCGGCTTTAGTGCTTTGGCAGTTATTCCGAGATCGCGTGAAGTAAGCTTTTTATTTATATAGTTGTATGTTGACAAAAGTCGAAAGGCCGTCTGAAAAATTCAGACGGCCTTTTTATACTTATTAATCGGTATTAGGTTCGGTTTTTATAGCAGGTACTTCAAATGGTTGCTCGTCGCTCCAAATGCTCTCAACACATTTTTTCAAAAGCTTCAAGGAAGGGTCTTCTTCATATTCGTTAAGATATATAAAGCTAAGGGGTAATGCTTGGCGATATTCGTCTAAGATGCAAATCGGTTTTCCATCAGTCCAAGCAGATTCTGCTTTGTGTGACGGAACCATGGCAACGCCGAGACCTTCACATACTAAATCAATAATAGTTTGTGGAAAATCGCAGATAATTTGACGCTTTGGGGTGATTTTATGTTTACGCCAAAATTGTTGGAGATTTTTCCTGCTGCCTGAAGTGGCAGACATTTCAATCCAAGCGTATTGATCAAGGCTTTTTGGTAAGTTTTTTTGTATATCTTGAGCTTGATCGGCAGCACAAATCAGAGAGTAGTGGATATTTTCAAGAAATACAGAACGTAAACTGCGGTGGTTAACCGGGCCGAGGAAAAAACCACCGTGAAGGTTTTTGTCTAAAACACGTTGTTCAATTTCCCCGCTCATGCCGTATTGAATATGCAGTTGGATATCTGGATCATTTTGCAGGATTTCTGTGGTTAGACGGGTAATTTTAACCGGATCCGCAGGATGTATTAGTCCTAATTCGGCATGTTCCACATATTGCGTAGACAGTGTTTTGGAAAAGCGATCAAGCTTATGATGGTGTTGCAAAAGGGACTCGGCTTCAGGAAGTAAAACTTCTCCGGCAGGCGTTAAACTCATACCATTTGTATTGCGGTAAAAAAGAGGTACGTCAAGTTGTTTTTCGAGTGCTTTGATTTGTGCGGAGACAGCAGGTTGTGAAAGATGCAGGCGTTCGGCTGCCTGGGTGAGATTGCCTAGATGGGCGACTGCCGTAAAAGTTTTCAGCTGGGTGTAATCCATGAGTTTCTCAAAGTTTTAATTTGCTATCGTAAATATAATAATAGCGTGGCTCTATTTTCCTTTGGGAGCTGGACAGCATGTCTTGCCATAATGCATGTTGTACGTTTTTATGCTCTAGCCAACTCTTGTGTCAGGCCGTTAATACGCTAACTTCCTTATCACTTTTTAACATATTTTCAAATTGATTAAAAGTGGTTTTGCTCTAATTTTTTGTTAGAAATCAATTTATTCATTAATAGCTATCAGTTTTGCAGATGGCGGGCATCAAAAAATAAAATTAGCCAAAGGTTTGGGAAAATATTTTAATCGAATCGCCGTAATCTCGGCTTGATATTTAAAGAAGAATTAGGAGAAACCCAGATGGACAAGCAGACTGCAAAAAGAGTGCTTTCACATCCCAAATTTCAAACGATGGCCAAACAAAAATCTATTTTAGGTTGGACGTTCTCTGCCATAATGTTTGCTGTGTATGTGATTTATATTTTATTTATTGGTATTGACCCCCACACTTTTGGTACACCTGTATCGGAAGGAAGTGTGACGACTTGGGGTATTTATATCGGCCTGTTTGTTATCTTGTTCTCCATTGCCATCACGGGTGTGTATGTTTATGTGGCCAACGGTAAATTTGAACAGGCTACGCAAGAAGTTGTGCGAGAAGTAATGGGAGTGGAAAAATGAATAAATTATTTTTTGCTTTAGCCGGTTTGGCAATGGCCAACGGTGCTTGGGCAGCGGATGCAATTGCAGGTGAGGTGCAACAGCGCCCGTTGAATATTGCCGCAGTGGTGATGTTCTTTATTTTTGTTGGAGCCACTCTTTACATTACTAAATGGGCAGCCAAACAGAATAAGTCTTCTAAAGATTTCTATACTGCCGGCGGTGGTATTTCCGGATTCCAAAACGGTTTGGCGATTGCGGGCGATTATATGTCTGCCGCTTCGTTTTTGGGTATTTCCGCAATGGTATTTACACGCGGTTATGATGGTTTGATTTACTCAACCGGTTTCTTGGTAGGTTGGCCGCTGGTATTGTTCCTTGTTGCCGAGCGTTTGCGCAACTTAGGTAAATTTACCTTTGCCGATGTAGTGGCTTACCGCCTGCAACAAACCCCAGTTCGTTTGTTTGCTGCGTCAGGCTCGATTCTGGTGGTAATTTTGTATCTGATTGCTCAAATTGTAGGTGCGGGCAAACTGATTCAATTGCTTTTCGGTATGAACTATCTCTCCGCAGTAATTATTGTAGGTATTTTGATGGTGGCCTATGTATTGTTTGGCGGTATGCTGGCAACGACTTGGGTACAAATGATTAAAGCGGTATTGCTGTTGAGCGGTGCGACTTTCATGGCTTTTATGATTATGAAAGCTTCCGGCTTCAGCATGGAGCAAATGTTCGTTAAGGCAACCAGCATTCATGAAAAAGGCATTTCGATTATGGAACCCGGCGGGTTGGTAAAAGACCCGATCGATGCGCTTTCTTTAGGCTTGGCTTTGATGTTTGGTACAGCCGGTTTGCCCCATATTTTGATGCGCTTCTTTACCGTACCTGATGCAAAACAAGCACGTAAATCTGTGTTCGTAGCTACAGGTTTCATCGGTTACTTCTATATTTTGACTTTCATTATCGGTTTCGGTGCCATTATTTTTGTAACCAAGGATAATCCTGAGTTCTTCCAAACCATGGTGAAAGAAGGCAAAACTGTAGTGGAAATGATCGGTGGTACAAATATGGCTGCGGTTCATTTGTCTGAAGCATTAGGTGGTAACTTGTTCTTGGGCTTTATCTCTGCCGTGGCATTTGCAACCATTTTGGCGGTAGTGGCAGGTTTGACCCTTTCGGGTGCCTCTGCTGTAAGTCACGATATCTATGCTTCTGTAATCCGTAAAGGCCAAGCCACTTCTCAAGAAGAAATGCGTGTATCGCGTATTACAGTATTGTCTTTGGGTGTTTTGGCTATCTTGTTTGGTTTGATCTTTGAAAACCAAAACATTGCGTTCATGGTAGGTTTGGCATTTGCCGTTGCTGCTTCTGCAAACTTCCCTATCTTAATGCTATCGATGTTCTGGAAAGGCTTGACCACCCGTGGTGCGGTTATCGGCGGTTTCTCAGGTTTGATTTTGGCATTGGTGTTGATTGTTCTCGGCCCGAGCGTATGGGTACAAGTATTGCATCATGAAGCTCCGATTTTCCCGTATGGTAACCCGGCGATTGTGAGTATTCCCGCCGCATTCATTATGGCTTGGTTGGGTTCTATTACCGATAATTCAGAGCGTGCCAAACAAGACCGTGCAGGTTATGAAGCGCAATACGTTCGCTCTATGACCGGTATCGGAGCGGAAGAGGCATCTGACCACTAAGTACTAATAGTTAAAAACAACAAAGGCCGTCTGAAAACGAAGCTAAAAATCGTTTCAGACGGCCTTTTTCTTTAGTACAATGCCGTCTGAAAAACGATAAAAGGGACTAATTATGTATTTTGTAGACCGCACCGCGGTAGTTTTAAAACCTACCGCGCAATTCTTGGCATGGTTGAAAGGTTCGGACGAAGATATGCCTGATCTGACACTGGATCAATTGCGTACGAATTGTTCCGTATATTTGATTCCCGAGTTTGACGAACCGGAAGCTGCGGTTGCTTATTTTGACGAGCGTTACCAAGAAATTTTCCAAGCAGAGGTTGCGGCTTGGGATGTGCCTAAAAGCAAATGGCCTGAAGATATGAGCCTGAAAGCTTTTTGGGAATATTTCGATATCGAAATACACGACATGGTATTGGATATGGAAGATGCGGATATGAGCGCCAGCCCTGTTTTCGATAACATGATGTAAACACTATGATGCAGCCGTTTCAAGCCGTATTCAGGCCTTCTAGAATTACTTGTATGGCGGTTGTATTACTGCATGTGGTTGCGGTAGTGGTTTGTTGCCAGGCCTTTTATGGTTGGATGTGTTGGTTAGGCTTGATTTTATTAATTGCAAGCTTTTATTTTGCATGGAAAAAACAAAGACTATGCGAAAAATCGGCGATACGTAAAATTGCCATTGACGCACAGGGAAGGGCGGCAGTATTTGTCGGTTCCGATGAAACGGCTTTTCAAGCTTCCCTCCGACCGGGAAGTATGGTGACCCGAAAAGCTTTATTTTTGCAATGGGAGACACAAGGCCGGAGATTCAGTCATTGTGTTTTACCTGATATGACAGATGATGAAAGTTACCGCCGTTTGCAAGTTTGGGTACAGTGGGGGCAGAGTGGAAACTAGCACTGCTCAGTATATTTCAGACGGCCTTGAATATTGAAATTTATGAAAACATTAAATGATTGGCTTAGCTATTTGGAAACTGCCCATAGCGCGGGCTTGATTGATATGGGGCTTGCCCGGGTAGGCGAGGTAAAAGAGCGAATGGGTTTGGTTCCTGCATGTCCGGTTGTAATCGTGGCCGGCACCAATGGCAAAGGCTCCGTGTGTGCTTTTCTTACCCAAATTTATAAGCAGGCCGGTTTTAAAGTCGGCACGCTTACAAGCCCGCATCTTTTAAAATTTAATGAGCGAATTGCTATCGATGGCGAACCTGTAAGTGATGATGTGATTACAGCTTCTTTCGAGCGTATAGAGACGGCAAGAAAAGAAATTTCCCTCACCTATTTTGAATTCAATACACTTGCGGCTGTAGATATTTTTATGTGCGCAAATGTTGATGTTATGGTATTGGAAGTTGGCTTGGGCGGACGTTTGGATGCCGTCAACGTATTTGACGCCGATTGTGCGGTTGTAACGAGCGTAGATTTGGATCACGAAGCTTTCTTAGGCGATACGATAGAGAAGGTCGGGTTTGAAAAGGCAGGCATTTTTCGTAGCGGCAAACCGGCTATTTGCGGACAAAATCCACCGCCTGAGTCGTTGCGTCGACATGCACAAGATATTCATGCCGACCTTTTAGTGATTAAGCAGGATTTTGATTTCAGCAAACTAGAACAGCAGCAATGGTCTTTTCATTTCCATCCCGGTGGTGCGGAGGGACAAAAACGCAACCGTAACGCTTTACCGATTCCAGCCTTACGGGGAGCATATCAATTGAATAATGCCGCTTGTGCGTTAGCCGTTATCGAATGCTTGAACCATAAGCTGCCGATTGATATAGGTTCGATTAAGCGGGGCTTATTATTGGTGAATAACCCCGGACGTTTTCAGGTGCTGCCGGGCAGACCATTAGTGATTTTAGATGTGTGTCATAATCCTCATGCGGCTAAAGCATTAAAGCAAGGGCTCATGGCGCTGCCCTTTGCAGAAAACCGTATAGCGGTTTTCAGTATGTTGGCAGATAAAGATATCGATACGGTTTTAGAATTGGTTAAAGAGCAATTTGATTATTGGTATATTGCTCCGCTTAACTTGCCACGTGGTATGTCTACAGAAGCTTTACAAGAAAAAATTCAGACGCACGGTATTGGAAATATAAAAGCTTTTGAAAGCATACAAGCTGCATACCAAGCTGCTTTGGCGGCAGCATCGGAAAATGATAGAATTACCGTTTTCGGCTCTTTTCATACGGTGGCCGAAGTGATGGAAATGTTGTAACAGGAATCCAGGAATGACAAACAACCGCTTCAACCCTTTGAATGACTACGAGCAATTAAAGCGTAAAAACCGACGCCGTTTGGTGGGTGCTTCTGTTTTGGTCGTATTGGCTGGCGGTTTGTTAGCCACCGTACTCAATCAAAACAATACCGATGATGAAACGGTACAGACTGTGAATATGGAAGGTGCAGTTTCTGATATTCAGGCAACCTCGGAAACCGCTCCCGTAATTTTGGTAAATAATCAAACGGCTCCTACAGATGATGCATCTGACTTAGCTCCTTCGGCAGTGTTGGAGCCGGTTCCTGAAGAAGATGGTCGTACTCGGGTAACCGAGTTGGATAATCCTTTGTTGAATCCTCCGGCCGAAAAAGCAGAAAATAATACAACCGATACGACGGATCAAACCGTTGCAAAAGAACCGTCTGTAGCTGCAGTTGCCAAACCTGCCCCTGCCAAAGCTGAGCTTCCAGCACAGGCTCAAAAATCTGCAATGCCCAAACAAGCTATCGAAGATGCGCCTCCGCCGGTTGTAGTGATCAATAATAAAGCGACTGATGCCCAGATAAATAAAGCCGGAGCAGAAAGAAAAGTCGTAGAACAGCCAGCCATAGCAAAAAATACGGTAAAAAAAGAGCGTGATAGCCAACAGTTGAAAGAAGCCCAAGCTCAACAGTCAAAAAACGCAGAGGCTAAAAAACAGGTGGATTTAAAAAAACAAGCAGAATTGAAAAAACAGGTTGAATTAAAAAAACAGGTTGAATTAAAAAAACAGGTTGAAGCGAAGCAGGCGGCACAAAAGCGCCAACAGCAGCAAACAGCTAAAAAACAAGCCGATCAAAAATTAAGTGCACAGCAAATTCTTAATAATCAAGCAGCTAAGAAGTCTCAGTCAACCGCCAATCCCCAAGCAATTTTAGAAGGGCGAAGTGGCGGTGGCCGGGCATTGATTCAGGCAGGTGCATACAGCAGTAGCGCACAGGCCCATCAAATCCAGCAGAAGTTGGCTAATGCGGGAGTAAGCGCTTACATCAGCGAGGCACAAACCAGTAAAGGTACGGTTTATCGAGTGCGTACCGGCAGTTACCCGAACCGTGATGCAGCCAATCAAGCTCTGGCAAAAATCCGCCAGCAAGGTGTAGACGGAATGGTAATCGGGCAGTAACAATATGGCGGTGTTTGATATATTGGCTTTGGCCGTAGTGGCAATCAGTATGATTGTCTCCATGATACGCGGGGTGATTGCCGAAGTTACTTCTTTGGTGACTTGGATTATTGCTTTTGTCGTGGCAAAAATGTTTGCCGTTCCATTTGCCGAGCTGGCGTTAAGCAGTATCCAACCTCCTGAGTTGGCGGTGGTTGCCGGCTTTATTTTACTTTTTATCGCTGCATGGTTGGTGCAGCATTTTTTACGTTCGCTGCTTACGGCGGCGGTAACTGCCGTAGGTTTGGGTGGGATAAACCGTATCCTCGGCGGTTTGTTTGGGGCGGTAAAGGGCGTTTTGATCGTAACGCTGGTTGTATTAGTTTGTGCCTTTACCGATTTGCCGCAAACAGAAGGTTGGCGGCAGTCATTTAGCGCTGTTTATTTTGAAAGTCTCGCCCAGTTGGCCGTTCCTTATCTTCCACCGTTTATTGGTGGACAGGTGCGGTATCCGACGCTTTAAAATTTGGAGAAAACGCAATGTGTGGTGTATTAGGATTAGTTGCTCATGAGCCGGTTAACCAGTTGCTATATGACGGCTTGCAGATGCTTCAGCATCGGGGACAGGATGCCGCGGGGATTGTAACTGCCGAGGGCAGTATGTTTCATATGCACAAAGGCAAGGGCATGGTGCGTGATGTATTCCGTACCCGCAATATGCGTGATTTGGTCGGCAATGCCGGAATCGCACATGTGCGCTATCCTACGGCGGGAAATGCGGGCAGCAGTGCAGAGGCACAACCGTTTTATGTCAGTTCGCCTTTCGGTATTGTATTGGCGCACAATGGTAATCTTACTAATACTGAGGAACTCTATGAAAGTGTGTGTAATAAACACTTGCGTCATATCAACACACGCTCTGACTCAGAGGTATTGCTGAACGTATTTGCCCATGAGCTGCGTCGGGAAGTAACGGCGATGGGTGATGCAGTATTGAATGTTGATCATGTTTTTAATGCAGTTTCCCACTTGCATAAACGTGTGCGCGGTGCTTACGGCGTAGTAGCACTGATCGCGGGTTACGGCATGGTGGCATTTCGTGATCCTTTGGGTATCCGTCCGTTGGCACTGGGAACGCATACGGATAACAACGGCAAAACTACTTATTGTGTAGCATCTGAATCTGTTGTGTTTAACAGCTTGGCTTTCCATTTGGAAAGGGATATTGCACCCGGCGAGGCTGTTGTAGTCACTTTTGACGGTAAACTTTATACTAGGCAATGTGCTGAGTCGCCGAAGTTAAGCCCATGTCTTTTTGAATATGTATATTTTGCCCGCCCGGATTCTGTAATAGATGGTGTGTCGGTATACCAAGCCAGGGTGAATATGGGCGTGACACTGGCTGAAAAAGTGAAACGCAGTTTGCCACTGGATGATATTGATGTGGTTATGCCGATTCCGGATACCAGCCGCCCGAGTGCGATGGAATTAGCGCACCATTTAGGAAAACCTTACCGTGAGGGATTGATTAAAAACCGTTATATCGGCCGGACTTTTATTATGCCGGGGCAGGCAACCCGTAAAAAATCAGTGCGTCAAAAACTGAATCCCATGAATTGCGAATTTGCAGGAAAGAGCGTTTTATTGGTAGACGACTCTATCGTAAGGGGTACGACCAGCCGTGAAATTGTAGAAATGGCGAGAGATGCTGGGGCACGCAAGGTATATTTTGCTTCGGCGGCTCCTGAAGTGCGTTTTCCGAACGTTTACGGCATTGATATGCCAACGCGGGACGAGTTGATTGCAAATGGCCGTACTGCAGACGAAATTGCCAAAGAAATCAGCGCAGATGGTTGTGTGTTTCAAGATTTGGCCGATTTGGAAGAAGTCGTGCGTGTATTAAATCCGGCAATCGAATCATTTGATACTTCATGTTTTAGCGGCTGCTATCTCACCGGTGATATTGATGAATCTTATTTGCAGAAACTGTCTGCAAGTAAGTCTTCGGTAGCCGCCGCACAAGTGCAACCCAGCCAAGTTGAGCATAGTATACGCATTAGTGATAATGATGACGAAGATGAATAAACATAATATTTCAGACGGCATTCTCAGGCCGGCTGAAAATATTTTTAGTGTATAGTGAAAAGGTTGGAAGAAATAATGCAGTTTAGTATTTTACCGGTTTGATTTGGTATTCGGTAAACTGCCTAGGCTGTGCCGATTTCCTGTTTTAAAGTATGCCAACCGATTATTTTATTGATAGGGCAATATTATGACTAAGCCTTTACATCCGCAAACACTTGCCATTCGCGGTGCCAAAGAGCAAACCGAATTTAATGAACACAATCAGGCTTTATTCATTACCAGTAGTTTTATGTGGGATACGGCAGCTGATGGTGCAGCGGTATTTGCCGGACAGAAAGAGGGTTATACTTACAGTCGTACCGCCAATCCGACTACTGCTGCATTTGCCAAGCGTATCGCTATATTGGAAGCAGGTGAGCAGGCGGTTGCTACTTCAACCGGGATGTCTGCTATTCAGGCGGCATTGCTGACTTTTTTAAGTGCGGGTGATCATTTGGTATGCAGCCGCAGCCTGTTTGGTACTACCATGGGTTTCATCATGAATCATGTTACCCGTTTCGGTATTGAGGTAACTTTGGTTTCGCAAACCGATTTGGCCGAGTGGCGTGCTGCCATACGCCCTAATACCAAGATGCTTTTCTTAGAAACACCTTCTAACCCTCTGAATGAAGTGGCTGATTTGGAAGCTTTGGCGGATATTGCCCATGCCGCAGGTGCATTATTGGTGGTGGATAACAGTTTCTGTACGCCTGTTTTGCAGCAGCCGCTGCGTTTCGGTGCCGATTTGTCGGTACAGTCCGCAACCAAAGCCATCGATGGGCAGGGGCGGGTGCAAGGAGGGGTGGTGATTGGCAATGCCGAGTTGATGAAGCAAGTGCAGATGTTTATGAATTCTTCCGGTATTTCTATGTCTCCTTTCCATGCATGGGTATTGCTAAGTGGTGTGGAAACCATGGCTGTGCGTATGCAGGTTCAGTGTGATAACGCCGATAAAATTGCAGCTTGGTTACGCCGACAGCCGCAAGTGCTCAATGTATACCATGCCGGTTTTGAAGATCATCCTCAAGCCGATTTGGTTCGCAAACAGCAAAGTGCGGGTGGTATCGTTGTGGCATTTGAATTAGATGGCGGACAAGATGCAGCATGGAAAGTAATCGACAGTGTTAATATTTTTTCACGGACGGCCAATTTGGGGGACGTTCGTTCGACCATTACTCATCCGTGGACGACGACACACGGAAGAATGGCGGCCGAAGCCAAATTGGAAGCAGGTATCCGGCCGGGCTTGGTACGTTTATCGGTCGGTTTGGAGTATGCAGACGACCTGATTGAGGATTTACGTCAGGCAATGGGCTGATGATTAAATGGCCGGTTGGTTGAAGGCCGTCTGAAAAAATCGGTAGGATATATCCGATATGATTTGTTTTACCAGATTTTCATATGAGGTAATGAATTTATCGGAAAAAAAGGATGCTAAAAATGGATGAGGCAGTATTTTCGGCATGGGCGCTCAAAATTTGTTTGGGCGTATTAATCGTTTTTTTGGGTTTCATTGTTTGGAATTTGGGTAAAGAATCAAAGGCCGGAAAATTCGGCACCTTTATTTTATTTTTGGTATTGGGATTGGGTGTATTCGGCTTTATCTTTAAAAACGTATTGATTGAATTTTTTATTTTGTCAAAATAAGCCGCAACTATTTAGGCCGTCTGGATCGAATCTTGTGTTCAGACGGCTTTTGTTATCCGGCATAAGTGTATCGGTATATTTAAGGTTGTGGGTATGTGGCATTATATTTTGAAACGCTTGTTGTTGTTGTTGGTTCCTACTTTACTAGGTATTTTGGCAGTTACGTTTGCCATTATCCAATTCGTACCTGGTGGCCCGGTTGAGCAGATGGTACAACAGCTAAGCGGAAACGCTGGCGGTGCAGGAGAAACCGTAACATTTTCCGGGCAAGGGATGAACCATGCCAAAGGAAACTTGAGTAGTGAAGATTTGGCGGCATTAAATGCGTTATATGGTTTCGATAAGCCCCCGTTTACCCGCTTTATCGAGATGGTAGGCCGTTTTATTCGCTTTGATTTGGGTGAAAGCTTTTTTCATCATCAAACCGTATTTGAATTAGTGAAAGAAAAAATGCCCGTTTCAATGAGTTTGGGCTTGTGGACGTTTTTTCTAACTTATCTTATTTGCATTCCATTGGGCATTGCCAAAGCCGTGCGAGACGGCACACGGTTCGATACGGCCACCGGTATTGTTATTTTGTTGGGTTACACTATTCCTCCCTTTGTATTGGGGCTCGTGCTGCTGGTTTTATTCGGCGGCGGCAGTTTTTTTGCATGGTTTCCTCAGGGCGGCCTTGTAAGTGATAACTGGGAGGGAATGCCGTGGCCGGCGAAAATACAAGATTACCTCTGGCATATGGCTTTACCCGTTACGGCATCCGTGGCAGGTAATTTGGCCTTGATGACGGTGTTGACCAAAAACGTATTTCTTGAAGAAATCCGCCGACAATACGTTTATACAGCCCGTGCAAAAGGGCTGCCGGAGCGGCAAATTTTATGGAAGCATGTGTTTCGTAATGCCATGATACCGCTCATTACCGGGTTCCCCGCTGCTTTTATCGGTGCGTTTTTTACCGGCAGCCTTTTAATTGAAACCTTATTTTCGCTTGACGGACTCGGTTTGCTTTCATATGAGGCGGTAATGAAGCGCGATTATCCTGTTGTGATGGGAACACTGTATATTTTTACATTGATGGGATTGCTGGCAAAATTGCTGTCGGATATTTCTTATTCTTGGATAGACCCGCGTATTCATTTCGACGGGCAGAAATAAACGTAGGCAGCCAAATATCAATTCATATCGGATAATTAATTTTCAGACGGCATTGGGAAATAAAAACCATATTTATGCAGCCAAATACACCTACAGCCTCAGCATGGCAGGCATTCAAACAACACAAGCGCGGCTGGCTGGCTTTGCGTCTGCTGGCCGTACTTTTCTCAATTTCTTTGCTGGCTCCTCTCTGGAGCAATGATAAGCCTTTATGGATACATTACAACGACCATTATTATTTTCCGTTGTTCCAAACCTATCATGAAACTGTGTTTGGCGGTGATTTTGATACTCCGGCCGACTATCTCGATCCGTTGGTTCGCCACAATATTACTGAAAATGGTAACTATGCCGTATATCTGCCCAACCCGTATGCCGCTAATACTTTAAATGATTTCGATACCGCCCCGGACCCTGCCTCTCCCTCCAAACAACATTGGTTAGGAACTGATGATCGTGGCCGGGATGTATTGGCCCGTTTGGTTTATGGTTTCCGAGATTCTTTATTATTTGCTTTGGCACTGACTGCGATTACTACCGTTATCGGAGTATTGGCCGGGGCGGTGCAAGGTTATTTCGGCGGTAAGGTTGATTTGGTGATGCAGCGCTTTTTGGAAATTTGGGGCGGATTGCCCGAACTTTACCTTTTAATCATCCTGTCTTCGTTTTTTAACCCGAGTTTGTTAGTGTTATTGGTTATATTGGCGTTGTTTGGTTGGATGGGGCTTTCGGATTATGTGCGGGCAGAGTTTTTAAAAAACCGCCAGGCCGACTATGTATTAGCCGCCAAGAGTATGGGCGTATCGAATAGATCCATTATGTGGCGGCATATTCTGCCCAATAGTTTGACGCCTGTGTTGGCATTTTTGCCGTTTCGTATTTCCGGAGCCGTGCTTGCTTTAACCAGCCTTGATTTCCTCGGATTGGGTGTGCCGGCAAGCCAAGCCAGTTTGGGAGAATTATTGGCACAAGGAAAAGACAATCTTGATGCTTGGTGGATAGGGCTGTCTGCCGTCAGTACGCTTACTTTAATGCTCTTGCTGTTGGTGATGATAGGCGAGGGATTAAGGTATGCATTCGATGTGCGTGCCCGTTCGTAACTTCATTAAGGAAATTTTGGCGGTTGATTTTTGTCAGTAAACAATATAATCTTATATATGAATAAATGCTCATATATGGTGATTCATGATGAATGCTGAATTAGACGAGGAAACCTTATTCCAGCTTTCCCAAATTTTTAAGGCAATGGGTGATCCTACCCGTATCCGTATTCTTTTTTTGTTATGTACACGGGAGTATGCGGTGGGGGAGTTGGCCGATACGCTAGGGCTAAGTCAGTCAGCAACTTCTCACCAGCTCAGATTTTTGAAAAACCTGCGTTTGGTGAAGTTCCGTAGAGAAGGAACGACTTTATTTTATTCTGAAGACGACCCTCATGTTATCAGCCTGCTTAAGCAGGCTATAGAGCATGTATCACATCATTGAGGCATTTGTTATGGGACATACACACGACCACCATCACGATCATCATATAAATAAGCGGGTTTTACGCGTATCTTTGGCATTGATTGTTTCTTTTATGCTGGTGGAGTTGGTAGGAGGCCTGCTAACCAATAGTTTGGCTTTGCTGTCTGATGCCGGGCATATGTTTTCGGATGCGGCTGCTTTGGCGTTATCTCTTGCAGCTTTTCACTTTGGCGCACGCGCCGGCAGCAGAAGCAAAACTTTTGGCTACAAGCGGTTTGAAATCTTAGCTGCCGCACTAAATGGAATGACATTGTTATTAATTGCGGTTTGGATTTTTTATGAAGCCGCAGGTAGGTTTAGCCGCCCGCCGGAAATCGCTACTAAGGGTATGTTGGCCATCAGTATTTTGGGGTTGCTGGTTAACCTTTTTGTAGCTTGGTATATGCATAAAGGCGGAGATACTGAAGATAATATCAATATGAAAGGTGCGTATTTGCACGTTTTAGGTGATTTGTTGGGTTCGGTAGGAGCAATTACGGCAGCCATATTAATGATGGCTTTCGGTTGGCAATGGGCCGATCCTTTGGCTAGTGTAGTAGTTGCATTACTGATTGCAAAAAGCGGTTGGGGTATTTTGAAAACAACGGTACATATTTTGATGGAAGGTGTGCCTACGGATGCCGATTATGATGAAGTTGCTGCGTTGATTGCTGAAACAGAAGGTGTCGAAGCTGTACATGATTTGCATATTTGGACCATTACCAGCGGTATACATGCGTTGTCTTGCCATATTGTTGTGAACGGTGATTTACATGTGAGCGAGGCCGAGCAGATTGTAAATGAACTTACCTACCGTTTGCAGCATAAAAATATCAGCCACGTGACGGTACAGACGGAAAGTCGGGCACATAATCACGGAGATCATTTGTTATGTAACATAGGCGATATTCATCGCGGGCACCATCATCATGTGCATTAATAAGCGTTTGGTTATGTATTGCTATTTAAGATATGTGTGATTGCTCCTTGTTTTTCCGTTAATTCTGCTAAAATAAAGGCCGTCTGAAATATTTTTCAGACGGCCTGATAAATAATAGAAAGCAGCCATGAACACACAAGCCGTTTTATTTGATTTGGATGGAACTTTAGCCGATACCGCATTAGATTTGGGCGGCGCACTCAATACATTACTTAGGCGGTACGGGCTGCCGGAAAAAAATATGACTGAAATTCGCCCGGTTGCGAGTCATGGGGCCAGGGGCTTGATTTTCTTAGGGGCGGGTATCGGTAAGGATCATCCGGATTACACCCAGTGGCGGCAAGAATATTTGGCGGAATACGAACGCTGCTTTGACTGTGATACCGTATTATTCGAAGGCATTAATGATTTGATTTGTGTATTGGATCAAGCAGGGATCAAATGGGGCATTATTACTAATAAACCGCATACGTTTACCCATCGTTTGGTACCCAAGCTCGGCTTTGCCGTGCCGCCGGCAGTTGTGGTAAGCGGTGATACGTGTACGGAAGCCAAGCCTAGTACAAAGCCAATGTACTACGCCTGCCAGCAAATTGGCGTTTTACCGGAGAATTGTATTTATGTAGGCGATGCGGAGCGGGATATGCAGGCTGGGAAAGATGCCGGTATGCGTACGGTATTGGTGGATTGGGGATATATTGCGGAAAACGATGATACCGAATCTTGGTTATATGACTACCGAATTCGTCAGCCTATGGATTTATTGGCTTATCTGTAATTCATTCTTGTATGTAAATCAGGCCGTCTAAAAATAATTTTCAGACGGCTTAAGGCAAATTTTCTGATTTTATAGCTTGTATAAAATTAGCCACTAGTGGCTTTAATGATTTTATTCAACTTTTGTTTGTTACATGTTCAGTTTGATGAATAACAGATTATTCGACATTTTACCTATATTTCGTTAATGTTTTGTTTTTTTTAATACTTCAAGCATGTTGCTTCATTATCTTCATTTAAACCGTTAATCAAATCTTCGAAGTGCCATACCTGCTTCATGCACGGTAAGCTTGAAGCAAATTCTCAAATATAGTTTATATATTACATTTCAGAATACCATGACTCTCAGCTATACCTGAGCGCACTGATAGCTCGGGCCGTGGTCTCATATCATTTTGTCGGTGACGGTTAAGCCGCATAAATACATAGTTCTAGATTTTGATAATGCCGTTGCCATATTTTTACTTTTGTGTTGAATAATTTGTAAAATTGTTGACAATTTTTGTGTGATTGTAGACAATCGATTCAGGTATTCGATATTTAAGATGTCTGTTTAATTTTTTTATTAATTTTATTTATAAAATTAATAAATTTTACTTATATTTAAAATGTAATAAGGATATTGATATGCATCTGACTGCTCGAGAGCAAGAAAAACTTCTTCTATTTCTTGCTGGAGAATTAGCCGCTAAGCGCAAAGCTCGTGGGGTGAAATTAAATTACCCTGAAACAATTGCGTATATTTCGTCGCATTTACAAGAAGCTGCTCGTGATGGTATGTGCGTGGCACAGCTGATGGAATACGGTACTACCTTATTAGGAGTAGATGATGTAATGGAAGGAATTGCAGAAATGGTACATGAGGTTCAAATTGAAGCAACTTTTCCTGATGGTACTAAGCTGGTTACTGTACATCAGCCTATCCGTTAAGTAGTTATGGCAATCAAGTGTTTTGTGCTTGGTTGGTCACTCTATACACTATATTATCCTTTTCGACCTATTTGGATAGTCTTAAAGTAAAGGAAGATGAATATATGAATCCTGGAGAGTATTTTCCGGCTTCAACTGATATTGCTGCCAATGTGAATCGTGAAACCCGTATTTTAGAAGTAGCGAATATCGGTGATCGCCCGATACAGGTAGGCTCGCATTTTCATTTTTATGAAACCAATTCAGCACTTAAATTTGACCGAGTTCAAGCTAAAGGTTTCCGTCTGAATATTCCTAGTGGTAACGCTATACGTTTTGAACCGGGCGAGCGTAAAACTGTTGAGCTTGTTGCATTCGGGGGGCGGCAAAATATTCATGGTTTTCAAAATCTCATAAATAAAACAGTAAGAGTAGATAATCCGATTAGCGGTGCCACGCTGACTATCCCAAGGATTCAATATTTGACTACTTATGGCCCAACTGTTGGTGATAAGGTGCGTTTAGGCGATACCAATCTGTTTGCTACGGTTGAGCGTGATTTACTGACTTATGGCGAAGAGTGTAAATTTGGTGGCGGTAAATCGGTACGGGACGGAATGGCGCAATCTGCTACTGAGCCACGCACTAATAATAATGTACTCGACTTTGCCATTACCAATGTACTTATTATTGATCATAGCGGCATTATTAAAGCCGATATTGGTATTCGTGACGGTAAAATTGTTGGGATAGGCCAAGCCGGTAATCCCGATACAATGGATGGGGTTACCCCAAATATGATTATCGGTGCGGCTACCGAAGTGCATAATGGTGCTCACCTGATTGCTACTGCCGGTGGTATAGATACACATATTCATAATATTTGCCCACAACAAATTTATCATGCGATTGAAAGTGGTATCACTACCATGATTGGTGGTGGCACCGGTCCTGCTGACGGTACCAATGCAACTACCGTTACTTCTGGGGCTTGGAACTTGCAACGTATGTTGCAGGCTGCTGATGTTTATCCGGTAAATTTGGGTTTTTTCGGTAAAGGCAACTGCGCTTCTACAGAGCCTTTACGCGAACAAATCCGTGCAGGTGCATTGGGTTTGAAGATTCATGAAGACTGGGGGGCGACTGCTGCAGTTATCGATGCCAGCCTGAAGGTGGCGGATGAGATGGATATTCAAGTTGCTATTCATACCGATACACTCAATGAGGGTGGTTTTTTGGAAGATACGATAAAGGCCATTGATGGTCGTGTCATCCATACATTCCATACTGAAGGTGCAGGAGGGGGACATGCACCCGATATTATCAAAGCTGCTATGTATCCCAATATTTTGCCAGCTTCTACTAATCCAACGCGCCCGTTCACAATCAATACAATTGATGAGCATCTCGATATGTTGATGGTTTGTCATCATCTTGATAAGCATATTCCAGAAGATATCGCCTTTGCTGATTCTCGTATACGACCAGAAACGATTGCTGCCGAAGATATTTTGCATGATATGGGTGTGTTTTCCATTATGAGCTCCGATTCACAAGCAATGGGGAGAGTGGCTGAGGTGATTATTCGCACCTGGCAAACCGCCGATAAAATGAAACAACAGCGCGGTGTATTACCAGAGGATGTTGATGGTAGTGATAATTTCCGTATTAAACGCTATATCGCAAAATATACCATCAATCCGGCTATTGCTCATGGTATTAGCCAATATGTTGGTTCGATTGAGGTAGGCAAAATGGCAGATATCGTATTATGGAAGCCAGCATTTTTCGGGGTGAAACCTGAAATGATTATTAAAAATGGCTTCATCAGCTATGCGCGAATGGGTGACCCTAATGCCAGTATTCCCACACCGCAACCTGTAGTTTACCGCCCTATGTTTGGCGCACAGGGCAAAGCGGTAGAGCAAACGGCAGTATTGTTTGTTTCTCAAGCTGCTGTTGAGGCTGATATCCGTACACAATATGGTTTGAATAAACAAACATTACCAGTACATGGTTGTCGAGATATTGGAAAAAAAGACTTGATTCATAATAATGCCACTCCGGAAATTACGGTTGACCCGGAACGTTATGAAGTGCGCGTTGAGGGTGAATTGGTAACTTGTGAGCCAGCCGGCAAGTTACCATTAGCACAACGCTATTTCCTATTTTAATTGTTTTTTAAGGCTAAGCTGCTTTGGTGATATATCCCTGCCTGAATTTGTGCTTATTTTAGGAACTCCACTGATGAATCTGATTATTCAAGAAATTTTGCCCAAAGATAAAGCCTTGAGCCCGATTGCCCGGCATGATTATGTTGTACTCGAATGGTATGAGGCAGACCGCCGTATTTTGCGTAAAACTACAATAAGTGGTCGTGATATTTCCTTTCGTTTATTGCAAGAGGGTCAACGGCTGCAACACGGGGATATTGTGTTTGCTGACGAACATTTAGTTATCAGTATAGAAATTAAACTGTGTGATGCGATTGTTATGGCACCAAAAACTTTAACAGATATGGCGCGTACCTGTTATGAAATCGGAAATAAGCATTCACCGCTATTTCTTGATGGTGATGAATTGGTTATGCCTTATGACAAACCAATGTTTCTTTGGCTTCAGGCTGCAGGCTTTGCACCGAAGCAAGAGAAACGGCGTTTGAATCAGGTGTTACGGGCTAATTCTGCACCAGGTATTGGAGGGGGGCATATACATAAGCATGAGTATAGGCAGTACCATAATCATTCTCATAGTGAGATAGATAGATATGAGCACTAAACTAACTGCTTTACTGCACTTAGTTGATTCAACTCTACCGATTGGTAGTTTCAATCATTCCGCTGGTTTGGAAACATTCGTTCAAGAAGGTGTGGTGAATACCAGTAGTTGTTTGAAAAAATATGTTGAAACTCAGTTGGCGCAAAATTGGACATATAACGATGGTGCCTATGTATCAATAGCTTATGATGCAGTAAAGGTCGGAGATATTGCAGCACTAGAGTTGCTGGACAAGACGATTGCCGCAGCGAAAACACCTCGTGAAATTCGTGAAGCTTCGATAAAACTCGGGGTTCGGCTCTTGAAAATTTTTGCACGTTACGAACAACATAAGCTAGTCAATGCTTTTCAGTCGGCTTTAATGACCAAACGAGTACAGGGTTTTTATCCGTTAGTATTTGGTTTGATTGCCTCAGCTATGGGACAAAGCAAAGAAGATACGCTGACTGCATTTTATTACAACACAGCTGTTGGAACTATCACTAACGGAGTTAAACTGATTCCATTGAGTCAAGCCGATGGACAAGATATTTTATTTGAACTACGTGATGCGATTGATATGGCAGTGGCTGAAAGTATGCAGCCGGATGCTGAATGGATTGGTGCTGCCAGCCCGGCAGCCGACATCCGTGCTATGAGACATGAACGGCTTTATAGCAGGCTTTATATGAGTTAGGTTGCTTGAAATAGTAATCAGCTTTTTAGGCAATTTCACCAAATTTATCCCTGCTTTCTTATTTACGATTTGTTTTAAAGGAACTTCTAGTATGAAATATGATATGAAAAAAATCTTGGTGACTGCTGTGTTGAGTATTCCGGCTTTGGCATTTGCTCATCCCGATAACGGTGATGGTGGCATGCTGGCAGGGATATTTCATCCCGTTAGTGGCCTTGACCATATTTTAGCAATGTTGGCGGTTGGTCTATGGGCGGTATCTTTTAATGGCAAAACGCGTTGGGTAATTCCGATTACATTTGTTGGAATGATGGTGTTAGGTTTCTTTTTAGGTAATTACGGCATCTATGTTACTGCGATGGAACAAGGTATTGCTGCTTCGGTATTGGTTATTGGTTTAGCCGCTGCTTGGGTAAAACATATTCCTACTATTATTGCTATAGTTGTTGTGGGTATCTTTGCTATTTTTCATGGTGCAGCGCATAGTATAGAGATGGTTGGTAACATTAATAGCTTTTTGTTGGGCTTCAGCATAAGTACTGTTTTATTGCACGCAGTCGGTTTTTTCATAGGATCTGCTTTCCACCAAAATGTTTGGATTAACCGCACTATCGGCACAGCCATTGGTTCGGTCGGTTTGTATCTATTGTTGGCTTGATGCATAACGCTGTTGTTGGTTGTGACCCTAGTCTAATTGTTACCAATAAAACCAGCTAAAAACTTTTACAATGAAAAAGGATAACTTATGCGCCAATACATCAAAATCGGGGTAGCAGGCCCTGTTGGTGCAGGTAAGACTGCCCTGATTGAACGCCTAACCCGTAAAATTGCCAATCAATATAGTATTGCGGTCATTACCAATGACATCTACACCCGTGAGGATGCTGAATTTTTAACCCGTAACAGCTTATTACCATCTGAACGTATTATGGGGGTGGAAACTGGCGGTTGCCCACATACAGCTATTCGTGAAGATGCCTCGATGAATTTAGAGGCTGTCGATGAAATGGTAGAACGTTTTCCTGACGTACAAATTGTATTTATTGAATCAGGAGGGGATAACCTTTCGGCTACCTTCAGCCCGGATTTGGCCGATGTCACTATTTTCGTGATTGATGTGGCCCAAGGTGAAAAAATTCCGCGTAAAGGCGGGCCGGGCATTACTAGATCGGATTTATTGGTTATCAATAAAACTGACTTGGCTCCATTTGTCGGTGCTAGTTTGGAAGTGATGGAGCGCGATGCACGCAAAATGCGTGGAGGCCAGCCTTTCTTATTCACTAACCTTATGAAAGATGAAAACTTAGATTCAGTTATCGGTTGGATTCGGAAATATGCCCTTTTGGAAAACATTGAAGAACCTATGGGATTAGTCCGTTAATATCTGGTTTATTTACAGACCATTAGAGAAAGTGTGAGCTGTCTTCCTATTGTGCAGATGGTGTCAATACTCTTTTATTGCTTACCGTTTTTTCGGCAATTTTTATGTATAGTCAACTTGTGCTTACCACTCAAGTCCGCAATGGGCGTACCAGTTTGCAAAAAAACTTTACCTCTCCTCCGCTGAAGTTGATAAGTTTGCCGCCTGATGCTAATGGTATGTTGCGTGTGGTACAAATGTCGTCTTCACCAGGTCTATTGGGTGGGGATCTTATAGAAATAAGCATTACTTTGGCCGCATATTCACACCTTTCTCTGTATACACAAGCATTTACTCGTGTGTTGGAAATGAATGATGGAAAGCAGGCTGAACAGCACACCCATATTCGTCAAGAGCCACATTCTCACCTGTGTTATCTGCCACACCCTTTGGTTTTACATGCGAATAGCACATTCATTCAGTACACTGAGATTGAACTAGATGATGATTGCGGGTTAGTTTATGGTGAAATCATTGCTGCAGGTAGAGTTTTGCGAGGCGAACGTTTCGCATTCAAACGTTTTTCTTCTCATCTGTGTATCACTTATCATGGCCATAAGCTGATTACTGACAATATTCAATGGTATCCAGAACGCTATCAGATTGATACTATTGGACAAATGGAACAATATACCCACCAATTGAATCTGTTTTATGTTCATACTGCTCTTAGTCCCGAGGAAATCCGCGTACTCAACGAACGTATATTTGAGAAACTTGATGAATATACTGCTGAAATGAACTCCTTATTGTGGGGTGTGAGTCAGGCTGCCGGTTGCGCGCTTTGTTTGCGTGCATTATCTACTGAGGCGCAGAGTTTGCAAAACCTATTGAAAGTGACAGTTACAATCTTGCAACAATCGCAGGCTTCACCATTAAGTGCAGTTTTTTTTAAATAGCCTTAGGTGAAATTCAACCCAATAATTTCATACTGATATAATTTTTGAATATTTCAATACCTCGACTTGATTGGTATTTTTCTGATTTTACAAATTAAAACCAAGCAGCCATATCTTAAAAGTATGGCTGCTTGGTTTTAATACAATCTGCACAGATAATTTTAGGCTTTACTATAAGTTGCCAAATTAGGTAATAATCCTAATATCATGGGCTATGTAAATAAGCAGATTGTGTTTGTAAGGCTATAGAAGACTTAGGTTGGGGCATGCTCTAATGCACCGCGTTCGGCACATCCTTTATAGCGTACATCGCCGTAATCAAAGGTTGCCGTAAATTCGTGCTCGTTGCCGGCATCATCTTTGCACGTTTCACCTTTAATATTCAGTCCGAAGTTTACATTCTCTTGTGTGCCGGTAAATTCAACGCCTTTGGCATAAGCAGAACGTTCGGCTTCAAACGTACCTTTCAGATCATCGCCTTCTAAGGTTAATCGGTTGCCGGTAGATTCGGCATTGCCGGTTACAACGATGCGCCACGGTTTGGGCGTATTACCAAAAGCGGTATATGATTTTACGGGGCCATCATAAGCGGCAGATGCATCATTTGCAGGAGCAGATGCTTCTTGAGAGGAGACGGTTTGGCTGGCTTCGGATGCGGTTGCTTCGATAACATTGCTTGCTGCAGATACTGTTTTGACCTCTGTTTCTGCTTGTTGTCCGCAAGCTGCTAAAAAGCATGATGATGTTAAAAGACCCAAGATTGAATATTTATTCATGAATACTCCTTTTTATATCTAAGGACGCAGCCTGTTAATTATACAGGTTACTCGAGGAATTCAATTTTAATATGATTTAAACAGGCTTCCAAGCGGCTTGGTAATTTGTATATGCAAACTGGAACTTGGAAGCTATTTATTTTTTACTAAAATTCTCCATTCAACGAAGTATGATTTTTTGTAAAGAATATATTAAATGTCTCAAACCAATGCCGTCTGAAAATGTTTCGGATGGCATTGGTTTGGTTTAATTTTTATGAAAGAAAATTCAGTAGGTATAAATATTGTTGTTCGGTTTCCAATACCAAGTCATGATTGGTAATCAGACTTTACCGGTGCTGCCGAATCCGCCTTCACCGCGTTCGCTGGCGGCAAATTCATCCACTACTTTAAATGCAGCCTGCACTACCGGCACAATTACCATTTGGGCGATACGTTCCATCGGTTCGATTGTAAAGGCAGTGTGGCCGCGGTTCCATACAGACACTTTTACTTCGCCTTGATAATCTGAATCAATCAGGCCGACCAAATTGCCCAATACGATACCGTGCTTGTGGCCGAGGCCGGAGCGGGGCAGCAGCATAGCGGCATAAGCAGGGTTGGCCAAGTGGATGGCTAATCCGGTAGGAACAAGATAGGTTTCACCCGGCTGGATGGTAACGGGCTCATCTAAGCAGGCGCGCAAATCCAGTCCTGCCGAGCCGGGGGTCGCGTAGGCGGGCAGTTGGTCGGCAATTTTGGCATTGAGGATTTTCAATTCGACTTCTGTTTGCATGGTTGGTTCCGTTTCATTATTGTTTGAATAGGCCGCCTGAGTTTTACAGACGGCCTGAATGATGGTGCTACAAAATTGAGATGCGTTTATACACCGATTTTTTCCGCCCCGCCCAAGTAAGGACGTAAAGCAGTGGGAATGTTGATGCTGCCGTCTGCATTTTGGTGGTTTTCCAATACCGCTACCAAAGTACGGCCGACAGCCAAGCCGGAGCCGTTTAATGTATGTACAAGGCGGTTTTTACCGTTTTCGTCTTTGAAGCGTGCTTTCATGCGGCGGGCTTGGAAGTCTTCGCAGTTGGAGCAGCTGGAGATTTCGCGGTAGGTGTTTTGTGCGGGTACCCATACTTCCAAATCATAGGTTTTGGTCGCACCGAAGCCCATGTCTCCTGTGCATAGCGTTATCACACGGTAGGGCAATTCGAGCAGTTGCAGAATTTTTTCAGCATGGCCTACCATCTCTTCAAGTGCTTCGTAAGAGTGATCCGGATGGGTGATTTGTACCATTTCCACTTTGTCGAACTGATGCTGGCGGATAAGGCCGCGCACGTCTTTGCCGTAAGCTCCCGCTTCTGAGCGGAAGCAGGGTGAATGGGCAGTCAGTTTCAGCGGCAAAGACTCGGCAGGAACGATCCTGTCGCGCACAGTATTGGTTAGGGTAACCTCGGCAGTAGGAATCAGATATTGGGTGAGCTTACTCTCGTCACCGCCGCGGGTAACGTGAAACAAATCTTCACCGAATTTGGGCAGTTGTCCGGTGCCGAATAATGTGCTGTCGTTTACGATATAAGGTGTGTAATGCTCGGTATAACCATGTTGCAGCGTATGGGTATCAAGCATAAATTGAGCCAATGCACGGTGCAGACGGGCAATGGCGCCTTTCATTACCGTAAAGCGCGCGCCCGAAAGGGCTGCGCCGGTTTCAAAATCCAAGCCCAGCGGTGCGCCCAAGTCGACATGATCTTTGATTTCAAAATCGAAGTTGCGCGGCGTACCTACTTTGCGGACTTCCACGTTTTCGCTTTCGTCTTTGCCTTCGGGTACGCTTTCGTGAGGCAGGTTCGGAATACCGGCCAACCAGTTGTCCAATTCTGTTTGTACGGCATCGAAATCGGCGGCGGTTTGTTCCAAATCGGCTTTGATAGCGGCAACTTGGGCCATGGCCGCTTCCGCTTCTTCGTGTTTTCCTTGGCCTTTGAGTGCGCCAATTTGCTTGGATACACTGTTGCGTGCGGCCTGTAATTCTTCGGTTTTAACTTGGAGCTGTTTACGTTTGGCCTCGATAGCTTCGAAACGGGCAGTATCAAATTCATAGCCGCGGGCAGCCAGTCGGGCGGCAACAGCCGCGGTATCGTTACGGAGTAATTGGATATCTAGCATGATTGCTGTGTCTCGTTAGTAATGATGTGAAATCGGAATGGGCGTTATTTTAAACCAATTTCTATATGAAAAGGCCGTCTGAAAACATTTAATTTCAGACGGCCTTTGAATCTGAAAAATTTAAATGCAAGGTTTGGTGGGATATTGTTTGATAGGAGTTTGCTCCGTATTGCGGGCAGGTTTGGCGCGGCTGAGTAAGTCGTACCACAAACGTAGGCGGGCGGCACGTTCGCGCGCATGGATTTTCCAGCCTGAGCGTA
Organism: Neisseria sp. S1; assembly: GCF_048060015.1. Taxonomy (NCBI): domain Bacteria; kingdom Pseudomonadati; phylum Pseudomonadota; class Betaproteobacteria; order Neisseriales; family Neisseriaceae; genus Neisseria; species Neisseria sp. S1. The sequence goes on along the minus strand of NZ_JBLUPI010000001.1, from coordinate 188,632 downwards.
CGCCCACTATTTGGGCATTATAAGCACAAGCATTCAAACGGTAGGCTTGTGCCTGGATTAGCGCGCGCTGGTTGTGAAAGGGTTGGGAAATGATGCAGACACTGTGTTGGCGGAAAGTATCGCGGTAACGGATGATACTGTCGAGTGTGCGAAACCCTGCCGGGTCTTGCCAGATAACGTTTTCAGGAACGCCGGCGGCTACCAAATCCGCTTGCATGCAGACGGTTTCGCTAGGTTTGTTGTCAATGCCGCTGCCGCTCACGACAAATTGTTTTACTTTTCCGGCACGCCAAAGTTCGACTGCGGCATCGATACGGTATTGGTAGTAGCGGTTTAGTCCGTGTCCGCTGCCGACGAATTTTGCCGTGCCTAAAATCAGGCCGAAATCGCAAGCCGGAATACGGGTGGTATTTTGATAGCTTTGCCGGCGTGCTTTGAGGGCGACATAAATATCCGCCGCCAGCAGAGCGGTAAACAAAGAAAAAATTAAAAGCAGCATTTCAGATGGCCAATAAAAAATCAGGTTTATGCATGATACGCAAAAAACCTGATTCGGTGTGGTTTAGGCGGCCTTTTCGGCTATATGAGCCTTTACCTTTTTTGTTTTTATAAACCTTGTGCCGGAAAATATTCGATTTCACAAGGGCTTTCAAAGCGTTGTCTTTAATCGGCCCTTTGTTGATTTCGGTACTGCGTTTTTTCATTCGGATGCCTTTCTATAAATCGTCCTGATTGTTCAGACGGCGTTTATGATAGCAAATATTCAATATTTTTCAAAACCTTGCTATCTGTGTTTGATATTAGGATACGGTTAGGAAATCTGCTGTTGTTGAGCCGATACACTGGGTGCACAGTATCGGGGCCTTTAATAGTTACTGCCCGCCGTTTTCATATACTGTGTTGACGGGCAGTGTGGGATGTGGGCTTAACTGATCCAGAAATCGCGTGGGGCATCTAATACCGGTTTGACGATGCCGCTGCGTATGGCAAAGTCGCCAAAGCCTTCTCCGTCGGTGCGGTTGGCAGCCCAGGCGGCCAGCCAGCTATCGATAATTTCGAGAATTTCCGCCTCGGTAATGTTTTCTTTAAACAAGCGCGGAATACGTGTGCCCTCGCGGTTGCCGCCAGTATAAAGATTGTACCTGCCTATGGCTTTGCCGACCAAGCCGATTTCGGCCAGCATGGCGCGGCCGCAACCGTTGGGGCAGCCGGTGATTCTTAGGACGATATGTTCTTGGCTGAGTTGGTGGCGTGCCAGCAGGGCATCGATTTTATCGGTGAATTGGGGCAGGAAGCGTTCGGCTTCGGCCATTGCCAGCGGACAGGTGGGCAGGGAAACGCAAGCCATCGAATGCTCGCGCTGTACAGTAGTGCTGTCGCTGATTAGACCGTAATCGCGGGCAATTTTTTCGATTTCGGATTTATCGTTTTGGCTGACCCCCGCCACAATCAGGTTTTGGTTAGCAGTGAGGCGGAAATCGCCTTTGTGGATTTTGGCGATTTCACGCACGCCTGTTTTTAATGGCCGGTTCGGATAATCGAGTAAGCGGCCGTTTTCTATAAATAAGGTGAGGTGCCATTTGCCGTCTTCGCCTTCCACCCAGCCGATGCGGTCGCCCCGTGTGGTGAAACTGTAAGGACGGACAGGCTCGAATTTTGCACCCATGCGGTTTTCGACTTCTTCGATAAAGGTTTGTACGCCGACACGCTCGAGGGTGTAGCGCGTTTTGGCATTTTTACGGTCGGAACGGTTGCCCCAATCGCGCTGCACCGATACTACGGCGGCGGCGGCATCTAGGGTTTTTTCGAGCGGGATAAAGCCGAATTCTTTGGCGGTGTTGGGATAGGTTTTGGTATTGCCGTGTTCCATAGAGAGGCCGCCGCCTACCAAAACGTTAAAGCCGACGAGCTTGCCGTTTTCGCCGATGGCGATGAAGTTAAGGTCGTTGGCGTGCAAGTCGACATCGTTATGCGGCGGGATAACAACGGTGGTTTTGAATTTGCGCGGCAGGTAGGTTTTGCCCAATACGGGCTCTGTGGAGTCGCCGCTGTTTGCGCCTGTAACCAGCGGTGCGGTGGTTAAATCTTCGGTTGAGTGCAGTTTTTCGCCGTCAAGCCAAATATCGGCATAGGCACGGGTTTGAGGCAGCAGGTGTTCGCTGATTTTTTTTGCCCACTCGTATGCTTCGCGGTGTAGTGACGACTCGACCGGATTACTGGTGCATAAAACATTGTGGTTTACATCGCCAGCGGTGGCAATAGAATCAAGCCCAAGGGCATTTAGCCATTGGTGCATGGGCTTGATGTTGTCTTTCAATACGCCGTGGAATTGGAAAGTTTGACGGTTGGTCAGGCGGATAGAGCCGTATAGGGTATGTTCGGTGGCAAATTCATCAATACCCAGCCATTGTTTGGGGCTGATAATGCCGCCGGGCAGACGGCAGCGCAGCATGACGTTTTTCAGCGGTTCCAATTTTTGTTCGATACGTTCGACACGGATATCGCGGTCGTCTTGTTCGTACATGCCGTGAAAGCGGATTAATTGGAAATTATCACCGTTGAAGCCGCCTGTGAGGCCGTCTGAAAGATCTGATTCGATAGTACCGCGAAGGTAGTCGCTGTGGTCTTTCAGGCGCTCGTTGTCGGAGAGCGGTGTATCAGGCAGTTTGGCACGCGGATCTTGGGAGGGCATAGGTGTTCCTTATTATTTCGTTCCGTATGGCGTTACTTTAGCCCATGCCGTCTGAAAAAGGGAAAGAATGCTTGGTTTTAATTAAATGCGATTTTGTTATATACAGATAGCCGGATTCAGACGGCCATAGGCTTTTTTGGTATGATAAACAGTCTGTACTTAGTTAAGAGTCTGCATTCATTATGGAAGTGATACGATACCCCGACAGTCCGTTTATTCTCCATCAGCCGTTTCCGCCGGCAGGAGACCAGCCAACGGCGATAGAATGTTTGCTGGAAGGTCTTTTAGACGGCCTAGCATATCAAACGCTGTTGGGCGTAACCGGTTCGGGAAAAACCTATACCATGGCAAATGTGATTGCCCGCAGCGGCAGGCCAGCGATTATTATGGCGCACAACAAAACGCTGGCGGCACAGCTGTATGCCGAGATGCGTGAATTTTTCCCTGAAAATGCGGTGGAATATTTTGTATCGTATTACGACTATTATCAACCTGAGGCGTATGTGCCTAGCCGTGATTTGTTTATCGAAAAAGATTCGGCGATTAACGAACATATCGAGCAAATGCGCCTTTCTGCCACCAAAAACCTGATGACGCGCAATGACGTGATTATCATTGCTACCGTTTCCGCAATTTACGGTATCGGTGATCCTACTGAATACCAGCAAATGGTGCTGTCGGTCAAAGAGGGCGATACTTTGTCGCAGCGCGACATCATCGCTACTTTGGTTGCCATGCAATACGAACGCGGCGATATGGACTTCAAACGCGGCTCTTTCCGAGTACGGGGCGATGTGATAGATGTTTACCCGGCCGAAAGTTCGGATAATGCCTTGCGAATCAGTTTGTTTGATGATGAGATTGACCGCTTGGATTTGTTTGATCCGTTAACGGGCGGCAGTATTCAGCGGGTAGGCCGCTATACCGTGTTTCCTTCCAGCCATTACGTTACCCCCCGTGATACGGTTTTGCGCGCTTGCGAGGGAATCAAAGAAGAATTGCGCGAGCGTATCGAATTTTTTGCCAAAGAAATGCGCCATGTCGAGCAACAGCGCATCGAACAGCGTACCCGTTTCGATTTGGAAATGCTCTATGAAATGGGTTTTTGCAAAGGCATTGAAAACTATTCCCGCCACTTTTCCGGTAAAAAAGAGGGGGAGCCACCGCCCACGTTGATGGATTATCTGCCGAAAAATACCATCATGTTTATTGATGAAAGCCATGTTACCATCGGCCAAATCGGTGGTATGTATAAAGGAGATGCCAGCCGTAAGCAAAATTTGGTGGATTACGGTTTCCGCTTGCCGTCTGCCCGCGATAACCGTCCGCTGAAGTTTCATGAATTTGAAAAAATCATGCCACAAACCGTTTTTGTATCGGCAACTCCTGCCCAGTATGAGTCCGAACATGCAGGTCAAGTTGTCGAGCAGGTGGTTCGTCCCACAGGTTTGGTTGATCCGCAAATCATTATCCGTCCGGTGGTTACACAGGTGGATGATTTACTAAGTGAAATCAACGACCGGATTGCCAAAGGCGAGCGGGTGTTGGTAACCACGCTCACCAAGCGTATGGCTGAGCAGCTGACCGACTATTACAGTGAATTGGGAGTTAAAGTACGCTATCTCCATAGTGATATTGATACCGTTGAGCGCGTGGAAATCATTCGTGATTTGCGTTTGGGATTGTTTGATGTGTTAGTAGGCATCAACTTATTACGCGAAGGCTTGGATATTCCCGAGGTTTCTCTGGTGGCGATTTTGGATGCCGATAAAGAGGGTTTTTTGCGTAGCCACCGCAGCTTAATCCAAACCATAGGTCGGGCTGCCCGTAACGTAAACGGCGTTGCGATTCTTTATGCCGATAAAATAACCGATTCGATGAAAGCAGCCATCGAAGAAACCGAACGCCGTCGTGAGAAGCAAATCAAGTTTAACGAAGAGCACGGAATCACACCCACACAAATTACCAAACAGGTAAAAGACATTATCGACGGCGTATATCATGAAGAAAATAATAAAGGCCGTCTGAAAGGAAAATCGGTAAAAGTGGGTGAAATCCACACCGAAGAAGATGCTTTGAAAGAGATTGCCAAACTCGAAAAAGCCATGCAGCAAGCCGCCCGTGATTTGCAGTTTGAAGAAGCGGCGGTATTGCGCGATAAGATTCGGGGGATTAAAGAAGGCTTGCTGTTTGGTGCGGCAGAATAGTATGTGTGCTTCAATGTTGTAATAAAAAATGCAGCCTGAAATCAGGCTGCATTTGCTTTGGTAACCGCACAAAGGTTCAATCTTGTATTTAGTCGTTGTCGCTTAACAAATAACGGTAAATTGCCGCACCGATGGCACCGCCGATAATCGGTGCTACCCAAAAGAGCCATAGTTGATCGACAGCCCAACCGCCTTGGAATAATGCGACACCGGTAGAGCGGGCGGGGTTAACAGAAGTATTGGTTACTGGGATGCTGATCAAGTGGATCAATGTTAAGCCCAAGCCGATGGCAATCGGTGCGAATCCGGCTGGTGCGCGCTTGTCGGTGGCACCCATGATGATAATCAGGAAAAACGCAGTCAGAACAACTTCGATAACCAAAGCCGACATCATGCTGTAATTGCCGGGAGAGTGTTCGCCGAAGCCGTTACTGGCAAAGCCTGATGCAGCGGCATCAAAGCCGACTTTGCCTGATGCAATGCAGTAAAGCACGGCAGCGGCGGCAATGGCGCCGATTACTTGGGCTGCAATATAGGGCAGCAAATCTTTACCGTTAAAACGGCCACCTATAAACAATCCGACGGAAACTGCCGGATTAAAGTGGCCGCCTGAAATATGGCCTACGGCATAAGCCATAGTCAGTACGGTTAAACCGAATGCGAGCGCTACGCCTGCAAAGCCGATACCCAATTCAGGAAAAGCAGCGGCCAATACTGCGCTGCCGCAACCGCCTAATACCAACCAAAAGGTACCAAAAAATTCGGCAAAATATTTTTTCATTTTAATATACTTTCTTCAAAAGACTGCCTTGATTAAGGCGGTTACCATAGATATATCATAGGCGGCTATTTAACTTTAAAGTTATCGTTTTACCTTTCTTTTCGGTATTTCACGGAATAATATTAAAAATGTATTTAATCGAATACAAATAATAAATTTTATAAATAAATTACTTGTATATGATTGTTTTGTATTGTTTAAATTATTATTTTATTTTTATTTTTTTAAATTATTTATAGAGCTTTTTATCTATTTGTTTTGAAAAAATTAACTATTTTTATAAGTAGTTTATTTTGATATTTTTATACTTTTAAATTCATTTTTTAATGAGTATGTAAAGAATTGTTTTTATCTGTATAGCAATGTATTTTATTTACTTTATTTAACTTTTATAATGGGAACTATTTATAATTTTCTAAATAACCAGTTATTATATCTAAGATTTGGATATTTTAATTAATTGTTAATAGTTTTAATATATCGTATTTTAAATATTGTGAACTAAATTTTTTATTCAAAAATAGTTATTTGGAAATAAATTTGATAAAACTGTTAGCATAAACAAAAAAAAGGTGTGACACCAGCCACACCCTAAACACACACACATCAAGAGGAAAAGAAACGTCAGTGTTGAGAACTATTGTCTGCTTGCTTTTTAACCCAGAAAAATAAAAATGTTGCAATAACAATCACTACAGCAATCGTAATAAAAGACAAAATACCTACCGGAGATGCAAATAATTCTTTAAAGAGTTCCATAGTTTTCACCGTTAGTTAAATTATGAAATTCAGTTTTTAGGCTTTGTTATTAGGCATTATAGGGAAAATCCGAGCAAGGTCTTTGATGCAAGTCAAGGTTGGGAGAGTTGGTTGTTAAATCGGGAATATTTGTATTTTGTATTGCCTAGCTACCTGAAGTAAAAGTAAAACGGCTACCGGTTATGGAAGGCCGTATGCTTTTATGGTTTAGGTTGATGCCGGTAGGAAGATGTCTGAAAAAAAAGCATGTTCAGGTAGCCTGCATCTTTCTGATAAAACCGTTTTGGCAGCTTGAATCATTTGAGGAGAGCCACAGGTATAAACTTCGTAACCGGACAGATCTGGGTAGTCTTGGATAACGTGGTCTTGAACATAACCCCGCGCACCGTGCCAATCACTATTTGCACGGGAGAGAACCGGAGTAAAGCGCGCATTCGGTAGCTGTGCGATTAAGTTTTCTGCGGTATCCAAAGCATAAAAGTCTTGTATCGTACGCATACCCCAATATAAGTGAACAGGGCGTATGCTATCTATGTTGATAAGATGATGCAGCATACTTTGGATGGGGGCAAAACCCGTACCGGCAGCTAAAAAGATAATCGGTTTTTGTCCCTCTCTTAGGGAAAATGTACCCAGAGGGCCTCTGATACGTAAAATGCTTTTGGGTTGAACGGTAGGCTTATCGTTAAAAATCATATTACTGAATAAGCCGTTGTCATGTTTTCGGATATGTAGTTCCAGCCCTTCAGTATATTGTGGGTTATTCGCAATCGAATAACTGCGGGTTTGGTTGTTGGGTAATAAAATATCAATGTATTGGCCGGGATGGAAAATAAACGGAGGCACTTTGGGTAGAGCGAGTTTCACAATGGCAGTATGGTTTTTAATTTCAATGACCGTTACACGGGTAGGCAGGGTTTTAACCGGTGGTGCTGTGAGGCCGTTATATGCAGGTACTTTGAGGCGGATATTACTTTTTACGCCGCAGCAGCACATCAGGATTTTCCCTTGTGATGCTTCCTCCGAACTTAATGCGGATTCTGCGTGCGAGCCCTGTAGTCCTTCACCTTCAATAATTTCTGCTTTGCACTGTCCGCAAATACCATTTTGACAGGAATGCGGCAGATTAAGGCCATGGCGCTTTGCTGCAGCCAGAATCGGTTCGTTGTCGTTAATGGGGAATTCGGTATTGTCCGGTGCGAGAGTAACGGTGTAAGGCATAATAATGACGGGTGGTGTTGAAGGCGTAGATGATAAATAGTGATTTTGTACATGATACTGCATATGCCAACGATGGGCGATATTGGTTAATGACCTTTTTTGTATTGGAGATTGTTAAGAATTTGTTTAGAATATTGAATAAATTTTATATTTTAAAAGGAAAAGGATATGAGGAGGACTGTATTGGCGGTATTGCTGCCTGTTGTCTTTGGTTTAAGTGCTTGCGGTACATTAAACGGAAAATCTCCGCAAGATATGATGAAAATCGCGATGGAGCGTAGTACAAAGCAGGATAGCAGCTACAATTTCAGCGGTGAAATGCGTATTTTCTTAAGTGAGAAAAATAAGGGAGTGCCCTCTGATTCCCAGGCTTTTGAAAAGAGCCGTAAAATCGCTTTGAAAGAGGGCGATACTGAAAAAGTAGGACAGACAGACGGATATGAAGGTGTTTTACCTATGAAGTCTGCAGATAAGGAAAGTAAGCTGCCGGATGGGGAAGATACAGGAAACAATGAAACAGCCACATTGTCGTTGGCGGATGAGTCTGTAAGCGGAGCTGATGAAAATGCAGCAGAGGGAGATTTGTTGTCAACCATACTTGGTTCATCCGAGGAAAGTGAGAATGTAGGTGTATTAGCGACGCGAGCTTTAGAACAATATCCCAATCTAACCCAATATTTGGAAAGTGGCCGTCTGAAATATGCGGGAGCGGTTGATTTACGCGAAGAATTGTTGGAGTTAACGCCCGAATTGCTTATGCGGGGACGTAATGAATATAGCAGTATGAAACTGCCGCTTTTATTTGATTTGAAAAATCTGAGCCTTACTATGGAAGCTCCGGGCAGTATTACGGCAATATTGGATTTTTTCGTTGCTTCTCCGATGCGTTTGCGTATGTTAAACGAACCATTCCGTTTCACCTTACCGAAAGGTACTTTGGATGACATACCGTTACGGAATATTTTTAGGGCATGGGTATTGGCATCGTATAGCGCATACGGCTCATTGCCTGCGGAAACTTATCGGTTGGCAGAGAAAGACGAGTTTGCCAAAGAATTAGGCGCTAAATACCGCTTGGAAATCCGGTGGGACAAGCCGACAAAAACTGCCTATGCCGATGCTTTTACAAAAGCATACAGGCAGCATTTTGATTATTTGCAAAAAACTTTGCCCGAGCAAAATATAGATGAGCAGAAAATCGAAGAGGCGCGCGATTCTGCTGAAAAATTGTCAAAAGCAATGGCAGAATTCGATTTCAAAAAATATTTTGGCAGCGATTACTATACAAGTTTTTATCTAAACCGAAACGGGCGAGTTTTGGGAGTACGCAACTATGCCCAAGTTAATGCCGAGCAGCATGTTTTGAATATTGATGCCAATTTGGTTTATCGTTATGGAAAGCCTGTTTTCACTTTAGACCGTAATCGTCAAGATGTGATTACTTTTACCGATCTTTCCGAAGCATTTATGTGGAATGAAAAAAGTAAACAATCAGCGAAAGACGAAGGACATGATATCGGGTATCAATCAGAGTCGGCAGATTTGCTTGAAAAGTCGGATGAAGTTCGCAAACCGGTAGTCAAAAAGCACCACCGCCGCTAAAATAAACTTATGGGCTGTTGAAGCAGCGGGTTTGAAAGGTTCAAACCCGCTGATATTTTTTAATATTTTGGTATATCTTGATGAACACTCACCGTTTGGTTTTGGCTCCGATGCAGGGGCTTTGTGATGATGTAATGCGGGATTTGCTTACCCGTATCGGTGGCTTTGATGAATGCGTTAGTGAATTTGTACGCATCACCCATACGGTTCATTCCCGCCAAACTTGGTTGAAATATGTTCCTGAAATTGTTAATGGCAACCGTACTTATGCAGGGGTGCCTTGTACCGTCCAATTATTGGGTAGCGATGCCGAGAACATGGCTGTAAACGCTTTGGCGGCGGTTCGCCTGGGTGTGGATAAAATTGATCTTAATTTCGGCTGCCCGGCACCTACTGTTAACAAGCACAAGGGCGGGGCGGTGCTTTTGAAAGAGCCTGAGCTTATCCGGCATATTGTGCAGACTTTACGTTCTGCATTGCCGCCGCACATCCCGCTCACTGCAAAAATGAGATTGGGTTTCGAAGATAAATCACTGGCTTTAGAAAATGCTTGTGCGATTGCCGAAGGAGGGGCATGTGCGCTAACCGTTCATGCCCGTACCAAAGTAGAAGGTTACGAACCGCCGGCGCATTGGCGCTGGGTAAGGAAAATACGTGATGCGGTCAATATTCCGGTAACGGCCAACGGCGATGTTTTCACCTTAAACGATTATATCGGCATCAAGCGTGAAAGCGGATGCGACAGCATTATGCTTGGGCGCGGTGCGGTGATGAGGCCTGATTTGGCCAGACAAATCGCACAATATGAGCATGGAACAACGGTAGTAGAAGCACAATTTTCAGAAGTGATGGATTGGGTACGCTTGTTTTTTGATTTGTGTTTGAAAAAAGAGGCGAACAATAAATATCCGGTAGCAAGGTTGAAGCAATGGTTGGGGATGCTGCGCAAGGTTTATCCGGAAGCTCAATTGTTATTTGAGCATATCCGTACTATTAAAGAGGCAGAAGCACTTGAACAGGCTTTGTCGCAGTTTTAATATATAGATAAAGCGGTTTTTATTGGAAAAATGCCGTCTGAAAGTATTTTCAGACGGTATTTTATTTTGGTGGAAAGTTTTGAATATTTTCAGACGGCCTTGGATTAATTACTTAACTGTTCCAATAGGGCGCGCTTGAGTTCCAATTGGTTTTTGGGGTTTTCCAAATGCGGGCAATAAAGCACGAAGCTGTCTTCCACGCGCTCATCCAGCGTGGTGATTTTGGCATAGCGCAAACTGATGTTTTGGTCGGACAAGACTTCGGCGATATTGGCCAACAAATAAGGCCGGTTAACGGCAATAAGCTCCAGCGTGTACCAGCCGGGGCGGTTTTCCTCGGGTGTTAAAACGATATGCGGAGCTATCGGCAGATGGCGGCTGCGGCGACTACGGATACCGCAGGTAGCGTCGTCTTCGGTATGAAAACCGTGGATGAAGTTGTTCAGTTCGGCTTCGAGGGCACTTTGTATATAGGGATAATCGCTGCTTTGGTGGCGGGCGGGTATTTGTACGATGAAAGTATCGAGCAGATAATTATGTTCGGTTACATAGGCACGGGCCGAAAGAATATTGAGGCCATGATGGCTGAAAATACGGCACAAGCGGGCAAATACACGGGCGGCATTGGGCATAAACACCATCACCTGCAAAGTATTGCCATCGGGCGATATGCGGCTGCGTGCTTGTGCGGTTTCTATGTTATGAACGAGATTGGCGCAGTGCCACAAAATTTCTTGTGATTCGTGGCGCACGAAATAGGCAGGGCCGAGTACCTGCCACAATTTTTTTTGTTGTTTTTCAGGCGTACCGGTGTGGGAGAGTAGTTCTTGCGCACTTTTTTGGCGGCGGCTGACAATGACCGAACGGTCTCGGGTTTCACCTGCAAAATGTCGGGCAGCAGCGTGAAAGAGGTTTTGTAGAAGATTGGCTTTCCAGTCATTCCACAATTTGGGATTAGTACCGCGAATATCGGCTACGGTAAGCAAGTAAAGGGCATTCAGCCGTTCTTGGGATTGAACCTTACTGCAAAAACGGGCGATGACGTCGGGATCTTGGATATCTTCTTTTTGAGCGGTAGCAGACATCAGCAGGTGGTTTTCTACTAACCACACCAGCAAATCACTGTCTGTTTCGGGCATAAAGTGGTCGCGGGCGAAGTCGCGGGCATCCGCCATACCTTGTTCGGAATGATCGCCGCCCCGGCCTTTGGCGATATCATGAAAAACAGCAGCCAAATATAAGATATATTTGTGCTCGAAAGAATTCATCAGGGCTGATGCAAATGGGAGCTCATGACTGTGGGCATCCATAGCCAGCCGCCTCATGTTGCGCAAAACCATCAGAATATGGTCGTCTACCGGATAGATGTGAAACAAATCATGCTGTAATAGCCCGACGATTTTTCCCCAGGCAGGCAGGTAACGTCCTAGCACGCCATACAGGTTCAGAAAACGGGCAACGTGGGTAAGGCCGCCGCCTTGTTTGAAAAAACTGATAAAACGTTCGCGGTTGACCCGATTTTGGTAAAAGTCTTCATTGATACGTTGTGAGGCAGCCCACCAAGCACGCAGGGTTTGCGGGGCAATGTCGGTGAGATCGTTGCGGCTTTGCAAAAGCTGGATGATTTTGAAAATATGGGTAGGCTTTTTGATAAATAATTTTTTATCTTTGGCAGCGATTTGGTTGCCCACTTGATAATAGTCTTCATCGATATCGTAAACGATTCGCGGCAGGCGAGAATATACGCGACCGCGCAACATGGGTAGTAGAATGCCGTTGAGCTGTTTGACTGTCTTGGTGGCACGGTAAAGCGCCCGCATCAGTTTCTCACTTTTGATATTGCGCTTGTCGTCTTGCAGCCCTTGATTAGCGGCCACTTGGGTTTGCAGGTCGAAAATCAGCCGGTCTTCTTCCCGCCCGGCCGTCAGGTGCAGGTCGATACGTATTTTAGCCAGCTGTTTATGGCTGTTCATCAGCATACCCGCTTCGGTGCGGGTAATAATGCCTTGGCTGATCAGGGTATGAATATCGGCTTCCAAGCCTTGTACTTTAGCCAGCCATAGCATTGTATGAATGTCGCGTAGCCCACCCGGGCACGTTTTGACGTTGGGTTCTAAGACAGCGCCGGAGCCTTGGGATTTATCGTGCCTTTGCTGCATTTCTACTAATTTGGCTTCGATAAAAGTGGCGGTATCTCGTTGGAAGCCCAAATGGATAAACATTTTTTCAGCTACGAGATGGCTGCCGCATAAAAAACGCGCTTCTAAAAAAGCAGTATCGCCCGTAATATCTTCGGCGGCGCTTGCGCATAATTCGTTGATACTACCGGCTTTTACAGCCGGAGCCAGCTGCATATCCCATAAGGTTTGTATAAACAGAGCGATATTTTCTTGTTCGCCTTCGGTAAGCGCCTCTTCGGAAACAATGGCTAAATCCAAATCTGAAAAGGGATACATTTCGCTGCGTCCGTAACCGCCGGTTGCCAGCAAACATAAAGGCCTGCCTGCAAAAAATTCAGCCCATAGCGTACCCAATGCAGTATCCAGCGCATTGCCGTATCGTTCGAAAAAAAGATTGGGCTGACGATTCTCACGGTAGGCGTCTACGGCTTGCTGCTTTTTTAGACGCAGTTCCTGCTGAACGGATTGGATAAGGGTTTGCATAATAAATCTTCCGATATGGCGCATAGCGCGGGTGTTATCAGAGCCCGGCAGAAAAGGGCGAACTGTTGAATCATGCCATAAAAAAAATGGTTTGGCTGCACCGGTGAGGTGTTGTTTTAGAGAAAAACAACCACCGCAATGCCGAAAATTTTCAGACGGCATTAATGGCTCCGGAGTTACCTAAGTTTACAATTGATGGTTTTTTGTAAACTTGCTATATTGGGTACGATACTGCCGCAAAACCTGATTGGCCTGAAGAACGCACTACCATATGCTTATTCCGAGGGATATCTCGCTCACAAAGCACAGATGCACAACTCCGGGTTAACTGTCTATCCGACGGCAAATAAGCGGTGTTTATTTAACAGACAATATTTTGGAGTGCATCTGAAAATGAGTAATATTACCCGGGGTGCAGACGGGCAAGAGGCCGTGTTGCGCAACGATCCGTACAAAGTGGCGGTTGCCTCAATGATCGGTACGGCTATCGAATTTTACGATTACTATATCTATGCGGCAGCAGCTGTGCTGGTGTTCAATACCCAGTTCTTCGACAAAAGCAACCCCGGCGTTGCTATTTTGCTTTCACTTTCCACATTGGCTTTGGCTTTTTTTGCCCGCCCTTTGGGATCGGCACTTTTCGGACATTTCGGCGATAAAATCGGCCGTAAGAAAACTTTAGTGGCTTCTTTGCTAACTATGGGGATTTCTACCGTTGCCATCGGTTTGTTGCCCACTTATCAAAGTATCGGTATTTGGGCACCTTTGCTCTTGTGCATCTGCCGTATCGGGCAGGGGCTTGGCTTAGGCGGAGAATGGGGCGGTGCGGCCCTGGTTGCTACGGAAAACGCTCCCGAGGGCAAGCGTGCCTGGTTCGGTACATTTCCGCAATTGGGAGCACCCATCGGCCTGTTATTGGCTAACGGTGCCTTTTTCGGCGTGAGTGCGATTTTCGGTGCCGATGCATTGGTTGAATGGGCTTGGCGTATTCCTTTTCTAATTTCGATTGTTTTGGTGTTAATCGGTCTTTATATGCGCCTGACGCTGCATGAAAGCCATGTCTTTAAAGAAGTTGAAGATAAAGGTTTGAAAGTGGATGCGCCGGTAAAAGAGGTGATGGTGAAGCATATCAAGCCGATTCTGCAGGGTACGTTTATCATGACTGCAACGTATGTGCTGTTTTATGTGATGACGGCATTTGTGCAGGTTTATTCGAAAAGCCCCGTGGCTTTGTCGCCGTCAGGACATCCTACGGGTTTGGGTATCGCGGCAAATACCTTTACCGGATTTTTGATGATCGGAGCGGTGGTGTTTGGTATTTTTACCAGTATTTCAGGTATTTTTGCAGATAAAATCGGCCGCCGTGCTTGGTTGATCGGCATAACCTTGCTTATTATTATTTTCGGTTTGGCGATGCCCTTGTTTCTGCTGAACGGTACACCTGTCAGTGTTTTGGCTTTTATTTTGGTCGGTATGGTGTTGATGGGTTGTACTTTCGGCCCGATGGCAGCTTTGTTGCCTGAGCTTTTCCCTACTGAAGTACGCTATTCGGGCGCATCGCTTGCATATAATTTTGCCGCTATTGTCGGAGCGTCGATTGCAACTATTGTGGCGATTAAATTGAATGAAAATTACGGTTTAATGGGTGTAGGCGTTTATTTGGCCGTAAACGGTATTTTATCGTTATTGGCATTATGGAGCGTACACGAGACAAAAGATGTCAGTTTGGTGAAAGTGAGCCGCAATTGAAATAATGCCGTCTGAAAAGAGACCCGGAAGGGTCTCTTTTTTTAAGGTTGATTTACCCGAATACAAGGAAAGTGAAACGGGCTTACCGCTTCATTTTTGTGCTCGGCTATGTTTTCTAGTCCGGTTGCGGTACGTTGTGCTGTACGGCATATACGGCTGCCTGTACTCGGCTGGTTAGCTCAAGTTTACGTAAGATATTTTGCACGTGTACTTTAATAGTGGATTCGGCCAAATCCAAGTGGCGGGCAATCACTTTATTACTGTGGCCCGCGGCCAAGTGGCCGAGAATTTCCATTTCCCTAGGTGTTAGGCTGGCTAATTCTTGGTTTTTCGGCGGAGTGGCGGGGGAAATCAGCGATTGAACCAGGCGTGCCGTCATTTCGGGCGAAAAAACGTTATCACCGTCTACGGCTTTGCGGATGCTTTCAAGTAAAAAGTCTGCATTGATATTTTTCAGCAGAAAGCCGCGTGCGCCGATACGCATACATTCGGTGAGGTCGTCGCTGTCTTCCGATACGGTCAGCATCACTACGGTTTGTTCGGGCTTGGCACTAAGGATTTGCGCCAAGGCTTCGCGGCCGTTCATTACGGGCATATCCAAGTCCAGTAGTACAATGTCGGGACATACCTGCTCTACCAACTTGACTCCGGCTAGGCCATCGGCAGCTTCGCCGACGATTTCGAAATCATTCTGTCTTGAAAGCAATGCTTTGATTCCGCTGCGAAATAGTGTGTGGTCATCGATTAATGCAATTTTAATATGGCTCATGTTACGGTTCTTTCGTGATGTGGCAGGGTAAGGGTAATTTCAGTACCTTCGGTTACCCTGGATTGTATGTTAAGTTCTGCATGAATGCGACGTGCGCGCTCGTGCATAATGCCTAGTCCGACGTGCTCGCCGGAAATTTGTTTGAGGCGGGCGGTATCAAAACCGATGCCGTCGTCGCGGATGCGTAGTATGAAATCTTGCTCGTTGATAATCTGAATGTCGACATGTCGGGCTTGGGCATGTTTGCGGATATTCGACAAACTCTCTTGCAGGATGAAAATCACTTGAAGTTGTTCGTCGCTGCTAAGGGGAAAGCCTTCTCCCTGCCAACGGATATCGGCGGGAATCTGGGTTTGCTGTTCGAAGCGTTTTACTAGAGTATGCACGGCTTCGGGAAATTCTTTACGGCTGATTTTGGTACGGAAATTGAGTAGTAGTTCGCGTACGTCATCATAGCATTCTTGTACGCCGTCTTTGATAAAGCGCAGATTTTCTTCGGCTTGTTCTTGTTCCTGCCGCTGCATGGCGCTTTCAAGCATTTGCACTTGCAGATTGAGAAAGGTGAGTGTTTGGGCGATGCTGTCGTGCAGGCCTTGCGCCATCAAGTTGCGCTCTTGCAATACGGCCAGTTGGCGGCTTTCCTCAACCAAGCGGATATTGGCGATGGTTACGCCGAGTTGGTCGCACAGTGCTTTGAGTAGGGCGGTCTCTTGGTCGGATAGTTTGAGGCCGCCTGAAAAATACAGTGTGAGAATACCGATTTTTTGCTCTTGGTAGCGGATCTGGAAAACAGCGATATCATCAAAGCCGACGCGCTCGCATAAGGTTTTTGCGATATTTTCACCGGATACCTTTTGATGAGTATCGTAAAACTGTACGGGATAGCCGTCCGTACGCGCGGCAGATTTTCCGCAAAGGCAGTCTTCAAGATGTTCGCATTGTTCGGCATTCTGCATTGTTTGAGGCAAGCCACTGCTGGCAACTAAATCCATCCGTTGCCTGTCGAAATCAAGCAGCCGGATACTGGCTGCCGAAGCCGGTAGTTGAGGTAATACTTTATTGAGAAAATTATCGGCGGCTTTTACGGCGGTTTGTGATTGGTGTAGTTCGCTTGAGGTTTGGTACAGCGTTTCCAACTCGTGGTTTTTCAATTCGAGATTACGCGTTTGCAATGCCACTTGGCCTTCAAGGTCGGTGTAAAGAGTTTGCAGGTGTGCGCTCATTTGGTTGAAACCTTTGCCCAACTGGGCAAATTCAGCGACGGTACCGGTGCCAACGCGGGTGCCAAAATGGCCTTTTCGGATGGCGCTAACTCCTTCACGTAAGATATCAATAGGGCGGATTACCCATAAATACAGTAATACCACCATCACACCGGCTCCAACCAATACCATGACCATCAAGGCCGTCTGAAAAAGGCGGAGCCATTCGGTATTGCGGGTATTGACTTTTTCTACCGAAAGAACAAAGTCATCAATAATGCCGACGAATTGTTTGAGTTGCGCGGCATCTGGTACGGTGCCTGCCTGAATCTTCGGCTTGATATTCTGATACCAATGTTGCTGCATATTATGCATATTTTGGTGGATTTGCGGTGTATCGGGCAGAAACAGCGGGCGTTTGGGGTCACCTTTTTCAATGGTATGCAGTGCATCTTCGAAAGATTGCAGTTGGGCTTCGATCACCGCATAATCTGCTTGGCGCTCGGCCAGATAAGCCAACCGGTAGGTACGCATACGCAGGCTGCCCGCCTCGTTGATAGCTGCCCCTGCACCTTCCAGCCGCCATGAAAGTACCAGCGTGAAAGCGATGGAAAACAAAGCCGCGCCTACCCACAAACAGGTAAGTAGTTTAAGTCGCCCGGATAAACTGGCGGTGTATTTTCGGCGGAACCGTGCAATCAGATTCATGGCTAAGGCAGGTTGGTAAAAATGATGGATACCCTATCACCGTAAGAAGCGGGCTGCAATCCGCCAAAGGGAGGATGCCGCTTTAGTCTTATGAAGATGGGTTTTGCGGTAAAATTCTGACAATATTTCCATAACACGGTAGGAAACGGTACAGGCAAGGCGTTTCAGACGGCTTGTAATGCGGTTGTAAATACCGTGGCTACAAATAATACGATAATGGTTTGAACACAATGATTACGATTCTTTATTTCGGCGTATTAAAACAGCAGTTGGCTACCGCACAAGAACAGTTGGAATGGCAGGGAGGCAGTGGTCGCGAACTACTCGAACTTTTGCAGGCGCGCGGTGATACATGGCGTGAGGCTTTGGCAGAAGATAAAATTTTCCGATTGGTGATCAATAAGAAAATCAGTAACTGGGAAGACTATATCCCTTCGGATGCCGAAGTCGGCCTGTTGCCGCCCGTAACCGGAGGCTGAGTATGAAAACCCTTATCCGCATCCAACATGAAGATTTCAACCTCAACGAAGAATATCAGGCGTTGCTTCAACGAAGCCGTAATACCGGAGCCGTCGTGGCGTTTAGCGGACTGGTGCGCGACAGAGATACCGATACCCCGCTTTCGCATTTATTCTTGGAGCATTTCCCCGAGGTAACGGAGGCAGAGATCGCCCGTATTGCCGATTCCGCCTTCAGCCGTTGGCCGCTTACCGCCTGTACCGTCATCCACAGGGTGGGAATGTTGGCGGCAGAAGAGCAAATAGTCTTGGTATTGGTTGCTTCCGAACACCGCAAAGCCGCATTTGCCGCTGCCGAATACCTGATGGATTACCTTAAAACAGAAGCCCCGTTTTGGAAGCAAGAGCATTTTTCAGACAGCCGTTCTCATTGGGTGGAAGCAAAAGTTACCGATGTGGAAGCCGCCCAAAGTTGGGAAAAGGCGCAATGAATATTACGGCATTGATTTTGGCAGGCGGACAAGGCAGCCGTATGGGGGGCGAAGACAAAGGCTTGATCGAATGGCAAGGCAAAGCTTTTATTGACCATGTGGTCGACTGCCTGCGTCCTCAAGTAAAACATATTGCCATCAGTGCCAACCGCAATTTGGAGCAATACGCACAACGCAGCCCGCATGTATTCTCCGATGCGCGGCGTTGGCAGATGATGGGCCCTTTGGCCGCATTGTGTACCGCTGCCAGCGATTTGCAATTGGCCAGTGCGGATTGGCTGTTAACCGTGCCTTGCGACACTCCCCATCTGCCGCAGGATTTGGTTGCCACATTTTCGGTGGCCGCCCGTAAATCCCCTTTGTGCCATGCGTTTTATGCGCAAACTTCCGCGCGTGCGCATTACAGCATTATGTTTGTCCGTCCGCAGCTTTTGCCTGCCGCAGTCACTTATCTGAATGCCGGTGCCCGTACCATTCGCGGTTGGCTGCAGCAACAGCGCGCCCGAGCAGTGATGTTTCCGCACGAGGCTGATTTCACTAATTACAACTCACCACAAGATATGGAATATCCGACATGATAGATTTCGAAACCGCCCGCCGGCAATTATTCGATACTCATAATTGTACGCTGGAATGCGTTAATCTTGCCTTAGGAGAAGCTGCCAACCGTGTATTGGCAGCTCCGCTGAATGCCCGATATCCAAGCCCTTTGTTTGATAATAGTGCGATGGACGGCTATGCCGTTTGCGATACCGAAGGGGGGGTGAAGCAATTTTCCGTAGTCAGCCGCATTCAAGCAGGGCAAACCGCCGATATGCCGTTATCTCACGGGCAGGCGGTACGGATTTTTACCGGTGCGCCGCTGCCGGCCAATACTACCGCCGTCGTACCGCAGGAGCAAACTACGATAGACGGCGATATTCTTTCGGTTGAGGCCGATATCCGTGCAGGACAGCATATGCGCCTGAAGGCTGAAGAAATCGATGCAGGGCAAGAGTTGTTGCCGGAAGGATGCACCCTGAATGCCGCTGCTTTGGGCTTGGCCGCTTCCCAGGGGTATAAGAATGTTCCCGTGTTTGCACGTTTGAAGGTTATCGTGTTTTCCAGCGGGAATGAATTGACCGAACCGGGCGATGCTTTGGGGGAAAGTAAAATTTATGATGCCAACCGTTACCAATTGATGGCATTGTTGCGCATGATTGGCGCCGAAGTTATGGACGGCGGTATTTTGCCCGATGATTTGGCGCGGACGGAAGCTGCTTTGGGCTTTGCCGCTAAAAAATTTGATGTAATTGTTACCAGCGGCGGTGCCTCCGTAGGGGAAGCCGATTATCTCAAACAGGCAATCGAAAATGTCGGCCATCTGACTACGCACACATTGGCCATCAAGCCCGGCAAGCCTTTCGCGTGGGGCAGTATCGCACGTACCAATGTATTTATCCTGCCGGGTAATCCTGTTGCGACATTTGTAACCGCACATATGTTGCTGTTGCCGGTACTAAACAAAATGATGGGTAAAAACCCCCGTCATTGGCAATTGCCCGTGATCACTGCCAAAGCGGCTTTCAATACTGCCAAACCGATTAAACGCAGGGAGTTTTTACGGGTAATGGTAGAAACAGATGAGGCTGGCGATACCGTGGCCCGTTTGTTACCGAATCAGGGTTCCGCCATGCTCAGTACTTGCGCGCGCGCGCATGCGTTTTGCGAAGTGCCTCCCGGAGAAACCATTTCCGAAGGGCAGAAGGTTAATATTCATTTATTGCCCGATTAATTTTCCTCGTAAAAATGCCGTCTGAAAAATGTGTGGTTTTCAGACGGCATTTTATTTTTGTAATAAAAACTTATAAAGCGCGGATCCGTTGGTTTCGTATGGTTGCCTGCTGGTGTTTTCTAAGCCGTTAGCGGGGAGGGTCAAAGCTTTCTATTTTGGGCAAGCGGCAGATTTTTCCGTGACGGTCGGGATGTGCTTTGCCATCCGTACCGCGTATTTCCAGCGCGCCGTTGCCTACAAAAAATACCATATTATGTGCTGCGGCATCTAATTCAATCATATCGTCTTTTTCCAAAGAAACCTTCCCCGCCTGATTTGCGGCAGCTCGCTTGCCACTCCGCCGACATAGCGGCTTTTGAAAACATAAATTCCCTATGGGCGGAGCGTTAGTTCGGCTTCAATGTAATCGCAGTCCGGTCAGGGCAATTCACCGCGATATAGGCCAGCCTATTGGCTGGCATCTTGGCGGGATACCGATTGTCAAGGTTGCTGGGCGGAGGTTTTTTGCCGTGGTTGGCCTGAACCAGGAGGAGAGCAGGCGGATAGTGCCGCGAGAAGGATGATGCAGCCTGCCGTTTTCCATTTTTGCGCTTTCATGACTTTTTTCCAAGTAATCTTGTTTGGTAATGGGAGGCCGTATCGAAAAATCAGCCATAGGTGTTTTCCTATAAGGCTTTTCGAGCGATAACGTAAACTACATGGTAATCAAGCGGTAGCAAGCCGTTTTCATCCCGCATGGCTTCATAGGCCGTCTGAAATTTCAGCCAACGCTGTTTGCCCGTCAGGCCGCGTTCAGTGCGCTCAAGTACATGATTGGCGCCGACGTGTTTCAAATCACCCAAAAGGCTTTTGAGATCAGGGAAGCGGCGGGTACAGGTTTCACTAAAAATTGTGCGGGTAGCAAAAATATCGAAAGCAGCGGTGATTTCCTCTTGCGGTAGAAAGCGGTTGGTGTGTGCGGCATGGTCTGCCGCTTGCCAAGCATGTGAAAGCTGGCTCAGGCTGCCTTGTGAGAGTGTGGCAACGGCCGCTATTCCGCCCGGTTTTAATACCCTCAGCATTTCTGCGGCGGTTTGAGGAAGATCGCACCATTGTACCGCAAGGCTGCTAAAGCAGATATCGAAACTGTTTTCGGTAAGAGGCAATGCTTCGGCATCGGCCAGGAGGCAGGCAGGGGCATCGGGTGTTTGGCGGATATGGCGCAACATGCCCTCGGCTAAGTCTAAAGCCAGCACGTTGGCGCCTTCTTCGGTGAGAATACGGCTGAAGTAGCCGCTGCCGGCACCGATATCGAGAATGTTTTTTCCGGTTAGTCCGTTTGCTTCAGTGCATTGCAAATATTGCAGCAGGGTATGGCCGACATGGCGTTGGAGTTCGGCCGCGCGGTCATATCCTTGGGCGGCTTGGCTGAATGCGCGGGCGATACGTATTTTTTGTTCAGACGGCATAGTGCAATCCTTGCAAAAGGGCGTCGATATGTTCTGCTTCATGAGCGGCAGTTAATGTAATGCGAAGGCGCGCCTGTCCTTGCGGTACGGTAGGTGGCCGGATAGCGGGTACATACAAACCTTGTGCCGATAGCTTTTCAGCGGCATCCAATGCGGCTTGATTGCTGCCGCATATAAGCGGCTGAATGGCGGTTTGAGAGGGGAGCAGGCGTTCTGCCATACCGAGTTGCCGAATCCCTGCTCGGAAACGGGTAATGTTTTGCTGCAGTTTCGCTCTTAATCCGTCTGCTTCCCGTATCCGTTGGAATGCGGTGCTGAGTGCAACGGCTTGGGCTGGCGGGATAGCCGTACTGTAAATCAGATGCCGGGCAAATTGGGTCAGGTACTCGGCAGTTTCATGGTTGCACAATACGGCGGCTCCCATTGAACCGACTGCCTTTCCGAATGTGATGATCAGGATGTCGGGATGTTCGCCTGCCGCTGCCGCACTGCCCCGGCCTTCTTCGCCGAGTATTCCGATACCGTGCGCATCGTCTAGGAGCAACAAGGCTCCGTAGCGGCGGGAGAGTGCGCATAATTGCGGGATATCGGCACAATCGCCGTCCATACTGAATACGCCTTCACTGGCGATTAAAACAGAGTTATCGGCGTATGTTTCGAGTTGTTGGGCAAGAATGTCGTAACGTTGATGGGTGAAACGGCGGTAAAGCGCCGGAGAGAGTGCGGCGGCTTCCTGCATGGAAGCATGGCAAAGTTTATCGGCCAGAAGAATATCATCTTGACGGAGCAGACCGAGTAATACGGCTTGATTCGCGCTGTATCCGCTGGAAAACAGTAAGGCGCGCTCATAGCCCAACCATTGTTGCAATTGCTGTTCTAGGGTCGCATGCGCTTCGGTATGGCCGCTAACTAGGGGCGAGCCTCCGCTGCCTATACCATAACAGGATAAGGCTTGCTGCCATGCGCAGATGATTTCGGGATCATGGCTAAGGCCAAGATAATCGTTTCCCCCGAAATTCAGGTAGCGTTTTCCGTTGCGCTCGAGGTAAGGCGGTTGAGTTGCACGGCGGGCGATGAGGCAGCGATAAGCCTGCTTGCGCTGTTGTTCGGCTAATGCCTGTTGAAAGCGGGCTGTCCAAGTCATAATGAAAACGGATATATAAAGGTGCTGCGAGTGTGCGTATTTTTAAACGTACTGTCAAATTTTATGAAGGGTTAACTGATATCCGGATAGGAAGAAAGGGATGGAGGGGTTGCAAATCAAATGTTTGCAAAATAAAAAATTTGATTACGGGTATTCCAGTGAATATCCGTAATTGATGGTTTTAATAAAAATGCCGTCTGAAAATATTTTCAGACGGCATTTTCACAAGATTAATGTTAATTAATCAAGTTTTTTGAAATGCTTGCGGCGCTCATGTTCTTGCAGGTAGCGTTTGCGCAAGCGGATGGATTGCGGAGTAATCTCGACCAGCTCGTCGTCATCGATAAATTCTACTGCGCTTTCCAAAGTCAGCTTGATCGGTGTGGTCAAGCGTACGGCTTCATCGGTACCGCTGGCGCGAACGTTGGTGAGCTTTTTACCTTTGAGAGGGTTAACCACCAAATCGTTATCGCGGCTGTGGATGCCGATAATCATACCTTCGTAGATTTTCTCGCCCGGAGATACAAACATACGGCCCCGGTCTTCAAGATTCCACAGGGCATAAGCTACGGCTTCACCGTTTTCTTGCGATACCAATACACCGTTATGACGGCCCGGCATATCCGGTTTTACGGGTGCATAGTCATCGAAAACGTGGCTCATCAAACCGGTACCGCGGGTCATGGTCATGAATTCGCCCTGGAAGCCGATCAGACCGCGTGCCGGAATATGGTATTCCAAACGTGTGCGGCCGTTTCCGTCGCTTTCCATATTGGTCAGCTCGCCGCGGCGGCGTCCCAGCTCTTCCATAACCGCCCCTTGGTTGTCGTCGGGCACGTCTACGGTCAGGTTTTCATACGGCTCGCATTTTTCACCGTTGATCTCACGATATACTACGCGCGGCTTGCCTACGGCCAGCTCATAACCCTCGCGGCGCATATTTTCAAGAAGGATAGTCAGGTGAAGCTCACCACGGCCGGATACGCGGAATACGTCGGCATCATCGGTATCTTCTACGCGCAGGGCTACGTTGGTCAGCAACTCTTTTTGCAAACGGTCGCGGATTTGGCGGGAGGTAACGAATTTACCTTCCGTGCCGGCCAGCGGGCTCGTGTTAACCATGAAGTCCATGGTGAGGGTAGGTTCGTCCACGCTTAACATGGGCAGGCCGACAGGGTTGTCTTTTTCGCAGATGGTTACGCCGATACCGATATCCTCGATACCGGAAATGATTACGATATCGCCCGCTTCGGCTTCTTCCAAAGGCACGCGCTCCAAGCCTTTAAAGCCCAAGAGTTGGTTGATGCGGCCTTGGGCGACTTGTTTGTCGTGATTCATTACGGAAACGACTTGGCCCGGTTTGATGCGGCCGTTAAGGATGCGGCCGATACCCAGGCGGCCGGTATAGTTGTCGTAATCGAGTTGTGAAATTTGCAGTTGCAGCGGTGCGTCCGCACTACCGCTGGGGGCGGGAGTATGTTTCAGAATGGTGTCGAAAAGCGGGCGCATGTTGTCGCTTTCGTCTTCTTCTTCCAATTTGGCAAAACCCGAAAGGCCCGAAGCGTAAACGATGGGGAAGTCCAGCTGCTCGTCTGTGGCTCCGAGATTGTCGAATAATTCGAAGGTTTGGTCGATTACCCAACTCGGACGTGCGCTCGGTTTGTCGATTTTATTGATGACAACAATCGGTTTCAGGCCGAGTGCGAGTGCTTTTTTGGTAACGAAGCGGGTTTGCGGCATGGGACCTTCTTGGGCGTCGACTAACAATACTACACAGTCGACCATGCCGAGTACACGTTCTACTTCACCACCGAAGTCGGCGTGTCCGGGCGTATCAACGATGTTGATATGGTAGCCTTCATATTCGATGGCTGTATTTTTGGCAAGAATGGTAATGCCGCGTTCTTTTTCAAGATCGTTGCTGTCCATTACGCGTTCGTCAACCTGCTGATTGGCGCGGAATGTACCGGATTGTCGCAGTAGTTGGTCAACCAAGGTGGTTTTACCGTGGTCAACGTGGGCGATAATGGCAATATTGCGAATTGCTTTCATGGCTTAAGGGCCTTTATAAATTTCTAAAAAGATAACTGCACATTATAACACGGTTTTTCAGCTAATTTGCGAATCGTTATATGTATGTAAATCTTGAAGGTGGCGGGTGTTGCAATGATATGGTCATTTTTTCGGGTTAATTTTTGTAAATTAACAGGCGGCGTGTGATAGATTATCAATATCATAATTGGTAAAAATCTAAAATAAACAAATATCTAAGCGGGAGTGTAATCATGGAGGTAATGTGGTTACATTTGATAATTGTTTGTATTTTAAATAGAAAGTTGAAAAATATAACCCGGTTGTTACAATGGCGCCATGAATAGAAACCGTGACATGCCGTCTGAATGGCTAGGGCGGTATGGCTGCATATTGTTAATACGGAAAGGAAAGACACAATGCAAGGCAACCCAGAAGTGATTGCTTATATGAACGAACTTTTAGCCGGTGAGCTTGCCGCGCGTGACCAATATTTTATCCATTCACGGATGTATGCCGAGTGGGGGTATAACAAACTCTTTGAGCGCTTGGGACATGAAATGGAAGAAGAAACCGAGCATGCAGAGGCTTTTATCCGCCGTATTTTGATGTTGGGCGGCACACCTAAAATGGTCCCCGCCGCTGTGAATATCGGTGAAGATGTTCCGGCCATGTTGCGCGCTGATTTGAATACGGAATATGAAGTACGCGATGCTTTGAAAAAAGGCATTAAGTTGTGCGAGGAAAAGCAGGACTATGTAACCCGTGAGCTGATGGTGGCACAGTTGAAAGATACCGAAGAAGACCATGCGCATTGGTTGGAACAGCAGCTGCGTTTGATTGAATTGATGGGTTTGCAAAACTATTTGCAAAGCCAACTGTAATCATCACGAAATTAAGGAGAGTGTGATGCAAGGCGACCGTATGGTGATTCGCGAACTGAATAAAAATCTGGGTTTGCTACTGGTAACCATCAACCAATATTTTCTACACGCCCGCATTTTGAAAAACTGGGGCTTGGAAGAATTAGGCGAGCATTTTTACAAACAGTCTATCGTAGAAATGAAATCAGCCGATGCTTTAATCGAGCGGATTTTGAT
This sequence comes from Neisseria sp. S1, assembly GCF_048060015.1. Lineage (NCBI taxonomy): Bacteria > Pseudomonadati > Pseudomonadota > Betaproteobacteria > Neisseriales > Neisseriaceae > Neisseria > Neisseria sp. S1. The sequence continues at coordinate 162,796 of NZ_JBLUPI010000001.1, read as the reverse complement.
GCTGGAAGGCCTGCCTAATTTACAAGAGTTGGGTAAATTGTTGATCGGCGAAAATACCGAAGAAATCATTGCCTGTGATTTGAACAAAGAGAATGAGAAACATCAAGCTTTAGCGGCGGCAATTGCTTTGTGTGAAGAGAAGCAGGACTATGTCAGCCGTGCGCTGCTTGAAAAGCAAAAAAATATCAACGAAGAACACATTGACTGGCTGGAAACCCAGCAAGAACTAATTGCCAGTTTGGGTTTGCCCAATTACCTGCAAACAGGGGCGCAGGAGAGCTGATACAAGACTCTTGCGCAATATACTTTGGCAGTTTTTCAGACGGCACACCTTATGGGCGTGCCGTTTTTATATGCTAACATTGCTTTTTCCGTATCGAGCAAGATTAGGGGTAGTTTACTGATCGGTTATTTGATTTTGCCGTTTGAAAATATATTTGGCCGGAATGAACGATTTGTTCGGCAGCTTTTTATCATACTGCCTTGCTTTTTGTCTTATTTTTAATATAAATCAATATATTATTTTAGAAATTAACTAAACGATGACAGGCGAAGTTTTACAGATAGACCCTAACCGCGCGGCAGCGGAAGCAGTAGCCGATTTACTGATGCGCCGCAGTCCCGAAATGGCCGGCAAAGTGTTGCCGTATCTGCCGCGTTTGTTTTCTGCGCTTTCAGACGGCCATGCTTTTATTTGGTTGAATGACGAGGAGGCGGAAGAGCTTTCCCTGGCATTTCCGATTGTGGGTAACAGCGGCAATACGCCGCTGATTTTGGAGGGGCGTCGGCTGTTTATCGGCAGAATCTGGCAGCTTGAATACGATTTGGCCAGAGAGATCGTACGTTTGGCTAAGTCTGAAATTGCGCCGGTAGATTGGATGCAAGCGGCACAATTGTTATCCGATTGGTTTATACGTCCGGGTAGTGAAGGGCAGAGAGACGCAGCTGCTTTGGCGTTGCTGAAGCCGTTTATGTTGATTAGCGGCGGCCCGGGTACGGGCAAAACCACTACGGTGGCAAAATTGTTGGGCTTGTTGTGCAGCGGTATTTCTGCTTTGCCGCGCATCGCATTGGCGGCGCCCACGGGTAAAGCCGCGGCACACATGGCGCGCGCTTTATACAGAGCTTTGGATGATTTCGATTTGTCGGAAAAAGTGCGTAATCATCTGCTTCAGTTAGAAGGCCAAACCGTACACCGTTTATTAAAATTGCGCCCTCCGCAGATGGCGCCGCAATTTAATGCCGACCAACCGCTGTCTTTGGATATTTTGGTTGTAGACGAAGCCTCTATGCTTGATATCGCTTTGTTGCGCCAGCTGTTGGCTGCTGTTCCCAGTGGTTGCCGTGTGATATTGTTAGGAGATGAAAACCAATTGCCTTCGGTAGGTGCAGGGGCCGTGTTGGCGCAGTTGGCACAACCCACCATATTAAGCGGCGAGACTGCACAACTATTGCAGAACATGTTGCCGCAACACGGTTTTCAGACGGCCTCTCAGCCGCAGCCTTTATCGGAAAATATCGCCCGCTTGTTGGTGAGCCACCGTTTTGGCGAAAACAGTGGAATCGGCAATTTGGCACGTTCGGTAGTGGCGGAAGATGCCGACAAAGCTTGGGCTCAGTTTGAACGTCATCCCGAAGTATTGTCGGCAAGGCAGGGGACGAGCCGTTTGCAAGCCGAAGAACTGTATGAATTACAGAAGGACTATTGGGCAGCTGTAGACGAAGGTAATGTGGCCAAAGCATTTGCCCGTCAAACCGATGCGGTTGTATTGGCTGCGTGGCGTGATGATGCGATCGAATTTAATGCAACCTATCGCCGCTGCTTGGCGAAATACGGGCGGGTGCGGACCGATACATCATGGTTTGCAGGGCAGATATTGATGGTGGAGCGCAATGATTACAGTTTGGGCGTGTTTAACGGTGATATCGGATTGGTGATGCCTGATGAAAATAATCGCTTAAGCGCTTGGTTTGCTTCGGCAGACGGATATCGTCAGATTGCCTTGAGCCGCTTGCCTGCAACCGTTGAAGCATTTGCGATGACGGTACATAAAAGCCAAGGTTCGGAATACCGCGATGTTTGGCTGCTGCCGCCTTCCGTAACTTTATTGTCCGAGAATGGGGCGGGGTTGAACAAAGCCTTGCTTTATACTGCTATTACACGGGCGCGTGAAAGATTTGTTTTTTGGGGAGAGGAGGCGGCCTTTAAGCGTGCTTGTGTTTTGAACGAACCGCGCCGTAGTGCTTTGCGTGAAATGATAGGGCGTTTGTATTGAAAATAAAATATGGATAAAGAAGAGGCCGTCTGAAAAGTTTCAGACGGCCTTGTATATTTTGTATTTAGGCCCGGGGTAATCATGGTGCTTGATGATTGCGACCAACCTTATGCTATGTTTGAAAACGGGGTTTATAAGTATTTTTATTTTGCAGTATATGCTTCCACGGCTTTTATATCTTTTTTATGTATGATTTGACAGCTGTTCGATAATCGGACAACAGGGATCAAGATTACCTTGGCAGCTGTCGTGCCAACTTTGTAAAGTGGACGTCATGCTTTGTAGGCGTTCGATTTTTTCGCGTAGGTCGAGAATATGCCGGGCAGTCAGCTGTTTTACCTCTGCACTGGTGCGTTGGGGGTTATTTTTCAGCTCAAGCAGGGTTTTGATTTGCGCAAGCGAGAAACCCACATCTCGCGCGTGTTTGATAAAGTGCAGAGCTTCCAGGTCGGCATCGGTATAGCGGCGGTAACCTGATTGGTTGCGTTCCGCTTGAGCGATCAGCCCCATTTTTTCATAATCGCGGATCATTTTTCCGGAAAGCCCTGTACGTTTGGCCGCTTCGCTGATGTTCACGGTTTTTCCTTAAGCATTGAATAAATCCCAGCCGAAACGGCCTATCATAATTACCAGTAAAACCATAAAGCCGTAGCGCAAAAAGCGGCTGCCGCCTTTCAGTGCAACCTGTGCGCCGATAAGGCCCCCCGAAAGATTTGCGGCGGCAAGCGGTAATGCCCATGCCCAGACGATATGGCCATTAGGAATAAAAAAGGTGAGTGCGGCCAAGTTGGTCGTAAGGTTGATCACTTTGGCCGATGCGTTGGCGGTTAGAAAATCATAGGCGAAAAACCTTACGAATATGAAAGCCAGCAGGCTACCTGTTCCGGGGCCGAAAATGCCGTCATAAAAACCGATAAGTGCGCCGAAACCCAAGCCTATATAGTTTTCTTTGCGGCTAAGTGCGGTGGTGCGTACGGTTTGCCCCAAATCTTTTTTGGCGAAGGTGTAAATAAACATAGCCACCATAATCACCAACATAACGGGCTTGATGTATTGCACGGGCAGATAAGCGATTAGTTTGGCTCCGCAATAGGAGGCGGCAAAAGCAGCCGCAGCAGCAGGAAGCAACATTTTCCACGGTACGGCTATGCTGCGTACCAACCGGCCGGTAGCCATGGAGGTTCCGCAAAATGATGCGAATTTATTGATGCCCATTAACGAGGCTACCGGTGTAGAGGAGGGAAGGAAATTGAACAAGCCGGGAATTTGCAGCAATCCGCCGCCGCCGACGGCGGCATCCATCAGGCCGGCTAAAAAGCCGATAATAAGCAGCAGAATAAAATGTTCGTCCATAAAGGGGAGAGTCGTTAAAGAGGCCGTCTGAATATTTCAGACGGCCTGTAAGGTTATTTGGCGGTATTGGTAAGGGTATCGGCATAACGGCCGCTGCGTTGGCGTATGCGTTGTTTCAAGCCTTCTTCGGTACCGGGAACGCCGTCAATACAGAACGCACGGTAAATGACGCTGCGTATGGGGTCGGCCGTATTCAAAATTGCACCGATGGGTTTCCACTCTGCATTACGCGGCCGTATCCAGCGTTGGTTAACAGTATCTGCATAAGCAAAAGTTTTAAAGCTGGAGCGGTTTTTTTCATCTGCAGCCAACGATGTACCCGCGCAGTAAAAGCCTTCTGCGCTCAGGTTGTCGTAATCTTGTGCCGAGCGGGTGTTCAATATATAACGCACACTGCCGTCGGGAGCCAGGCTCAAACTATCCAGAAGTAATAGCGGACTTTTGTTGAAATCATTGTTGATATGGAGTTCGAACCACTCGCCTGTGCGAGTATCCGGTACGGGAGGTAAATCTACTTCGGCTTCTTTAAAACCATTTGCGGCGCGTTCGGCCGCGCTTTCTACATAGCGCGTGTTAACCAGCGTGTCTTTATCGTGGCGGGATGCCGCGACAACCTGGGCGCTTGCGATAATCATAGCCAGCAAACATAAACGGCGCATAGTGTTCTCCAATTGATTTGCGTGCACTATTGTAGGGATTTCGTTTCGGCCGTGCAATATAGGTTAAGGAAAAGGCCGGGTGCAGGCATCCTGTCCGTATTGGTGATTCATTTTATTTGGTTATATAATTAAAAATTATTTAAAGAAGAATATTTATGGATACGCAATTATTGGATGTGACGGGTTTGAAGTGTCCGTTGCCGATTTTGAAAGCCAAAAAAGCACTGGCTGCTATGCAGGCGGGGGAAGTTTTGACCGTATTGGCGACCGATGCCGGTGCTCCTGACGATTTTGCTGCGTTTTGTAAGCAAACCGGACATGTTTTGCTGGAATCCTCAGAAGAAGACGGTACTTACCGCTTAGTCGTTAAGCATAAATAAGGCCGTCTGAAAGTGAAAACATACGGTGTTTTGGGAACAGTATTAACCGTTTCCCTGCTTTCTGCCTGCAACCGGACGGATGAGGCCGGAGCCAATTTGATGCGGCACAATGCGACGACGGCAATTGCTTTTTTTGCCGAAGCCTGTATCGGAACAGGTGCCGATTTGCAAGGCATGGCTGCTTGGGCCCGGCAAAAAGGCTGGCATAAGCTGGAAAAAGCCGAATTGGCCGCTCAGCCGTTCGGATTATTAGCCGCAGATGCAAAAAACGTATGGCTGTTCAGGCCGGATAAAGACACAGCGTATTATTTGAGTGGAGACGGAAACTGCCGTATACAAGTTACCCGTGCCGATGCGGATATCCTGCAGGAGAGCTTCGCCAAGTTGGCTTTACAGGGGCGTAACGGTGTACAGGCGGCTTTGCGTGCGGAAAATTATACTTCGACTCCGTTTCCTTTCACCCAGAAAGTCTATTCTTGGTGGCGCCCCGGGAGTGGAAGCGAAGTGTTATTAACCGCAAATACCTCGGTATCTGATTTTCTGCCTGCACAGGCCGCTTTGGATTATCGGGAAGAGCAGCTCGGAAAAGTAGTCATTAATCATTAACTTAGCTCCATACAAATATCTATAAAGGAATATTATGCAAACACTTACTATAATCCGGCCGGATGATATGCATTTGCACGTACGCGACGGCGAAGCCATGCAGACGGTAGTGCCGTTTACCGCAAGGCAGATGGGACGTGCGCTGATTATGCCGAATTTGAAACCACCCGTAACTTCAGTCGAAGAGGCTTTGGCATATAAACAGCGTATTTTGGCTGCGGTACCGGAAGGAGTAGGTTTTGAGCCTTTGATGACACTATATCTCACCGACCGTACCACACCGGAGTTGGTGCGCGAAGCCAAAGCCGCGGGTATCGTTGCTTTCAAACTTTATCCGGCGGGCGCGACTACTAATTCAGATTCCGGCGTAACCGATTTGTTCAAGCTGATTCCAGTGTTGGAAGAGATGGCCCGGCAGGAAATTTTATTTTTGGTACATGGTGAAGTGACCGATCCGGAAATTGATATTTTCGACCGTGAGGCAGTCTTTATCGAACGCGTGATGAAGCCTGTTTTAGAAAAAGTGCCTAATCTCAAGGTGGTATTTGAGCACATTACCACGGCGGAAGCCGCCCGTTTGGTGTGTGAAGCGGGCGAAAATGTCGCCGCAACGGTAACGCCGCAGCATTTGTTGCTGAATCGTAATGATTTGTTGGTCGGCGGTGTTCGTCCGCATCATTACTGTTTGCCCGTATTGAAACGCGAAAGCCACCGCCAAGCATTGGTTGCGGCTGTAACAGGTGAAAAATCACATAAATTCTTTTTGGGAACGGACAGTGCGCCGCATGCCCAAACCGCAAAAGAAAATGCTTGCGGCTGTGCGGGGATGTTTAGTGCCGTTACCGCTATCGAGCTTTATGCCGAAGTATTCGAACAGGCTGGCGCATTAGATAAACTCGAAGCCTTTGCATCAAAAAATGGCGCCCGTTTCTACGGGCTGCCTGAAAATCCGGGTACGTTAACTTTGCACAAACAAGCCCAACAAGTGCCTGAAAGCTTGCCTTTCGGTAACGGTGAAAAGATAGTACCGATGCGAGCCGGTGCAACGGTTGCTTGGAGTGTGCAATACGAATATTAATTTAAGCGTATTAAATCCAATAGGCCGTCTGAAATACCCCATAAATATCGTTAAGGTTTTTCAGACGGCTTTTAGCGGTATATTTTCAAAAAATCTAATAATGATTATTCACGATACGGAAAAAGAAATGTTTCTACCTCACTTAGATTTCCCCATTGGTCGCCGCCGCCTGTTATTGGCGGGATCTGCGCTTTTATTGCCGGCTTGGGCTCAGGCAGGGGCGCAACGCGAGGAAACCCTTTCGGATGACGTTGCTTCGGTGATGCGCAGTTCGATTAATAATGTCAATCCGCCCCGACTGGTTTTTGCCCGTGCAGAGGATGGTCGGCGCTGGTTGGGTGATATGTCGGCACGGTTGGCCCGTTTTGTACCCGACGAAGGCGAACGCCGCCGCCTGTTGGTTAATATCCAATATGAGTCGGTGCGTGCCGGCTTGGATACGCAGGTTATTTTGGGTTTGATAGAGGTAGAGAGTGCGTTTCGCCAATATGCCATCAGCAGTGTGGGTGCCCGAGGTTTGATGCAGGTTATGCCGTTCTGGAAACGATATATCGGCAAGCCTGAGCACAACCTTTTCGATATCCGCACGAATCTTCGTTACGGTTGCACAATCTTACGGCATTACAATAATGTCGAACGCGGTAATCTTTCCCGCGCACTGGCACGTTTTAACGGTAGTTTGGGTAGCAATAAATACCCGAATGCGGTGCTGGGAGCATGGCGTAACCGCTGGCAGTGGGGTTGATTTGATTAACTAATCTTCGGCTTAATTCTATTGCTTAGTCTGGTAGAAACATTACAGAAGATATGGATAAATATTTAATGCCGTCTGAAAGTTTCAGACGGCATTTTTTATGATAATGCTAGGCTGCTATTCTCAAACGTAAGGTTCTTAATTTTGAACTCTGAACATATGTTGCGGCCGGTAATTAAAAGGATAAGCTGTTTCGATTGCGCAAAACTATTTCAGAAGTTCATCGGGAATATCACATACCGGAATAGGGTTAACCTTATGCTGCATGGCTTTGTGCAGGCGGGTATAGATTTCCAATACTTCACGTTGGCGGCCTTGCAGATCTTCGGGCTTTTGTTTGCCGTAAACGCTCATAGCCCATTCCAATTCGTTATAGCTTGCGCCCATTTGCTGCTCGTCGGTGCGCTCGATATCCCATAATCCGTCTGTGGGAACGGCTTTTTGGATTGATTCGATTACATCGAGTTCTTTAGCTAATTGGTAAACTTGGCTTTTCAGCAGATCGGCAATAGGGCTGATATCAACGCCACCATCGCCGTATTTTGTGAAAAAGCCCACGCCGAAATCTTCAACTTTATTGCCCGTGCCGGTAACCAGCAGGCCGTTGATTTGACCATAGTAGTAAAGTGTTACCATGCGTAGCCGGGAGCGGGCGTTGGCTAATGCTAGATTTTTGGCGGGATAGGCATTTTCATCTACATTTACCGTTTCGGCAAATTGGTTGAAAGTAGGGGTAAGGTCAACACTTAAGCCTGATACGTTGGGAAATTTCTCCGTAAGATTTTTAATATGCTCTTGCGCTCGGCTGACTTGGTCGGCTTGTTGGCGGATGGGCATTTCCAAAAGCAGGGTGGGTATGCCGGTACGGGCGGCCAAAGTAGATACGACAGCAGAATCGATGCCGCCTGAAACTCCCACCACAAAGCCTTTTGCTTTGGCATTTTGGGCGTAGGTTTTCAGCCAATTGACAATGTGGTCGATAACGGCTTGGGTTTGCATAAAACGGCTCCTGGCTGTATGGGGTAAAAATATTAATATAGCGTGATTTGGTGCCGTCTGAAAGAGCGGATGCAGACAGCGTGTGCAAAAGATTGTAGCTGAAGATTTGGCAACAAGATTTGATTACGGGCGTTTTAGGCAGTTTGGACTGGCTGCTTCTGTTAAAATTACGAAATCTGCCATGTAATTTATTTTAAAACCGGCGGATTTTTGAGGATAAAGCCATGCTTGCCGTTTTAACCATTACCGCACCGATATTTGTCGTGATGGCAATGGGATTTTTTGCAGTCCGCTTCGAAATGTTTACCGAAAGCCAATTGGCCGCTTTGGGTAAATTTGTGATCCGTATCGGCTTGCCGATGTTGGTGTTTCATGCCATTGCCACTCGCCCGATTGCCGATGTGTTTAGTCCTATATATTTGGCAGGCTATGGTATGGCTTCGTTGTTAGCATTTGTTGTGGGTTGGGCTGCTAGCCGTTATCGTGGGCAAGAAGCGGTATTGTCCGCTCTTAACGGATTGGCAACGGGAATGTCGAATACCGGCTTCATCGGTTATCCTTTGGCGGTAATGACTTTGGGCACTTCGGCGGGCATATATTTTGCCATGAATGTTTTGATTGAAAATATTTTGATTCTGCCGCTGATGTTTGTATTGATTGATTTGGCAAAGGGTAGTGAAAAAGTCGGGGCAACTTTACGGCGGCTGGCTATTAACCTTTTGAAAAATCCGATTATTTTGGCATTGTTGATAGGGTTGTTTTTTTCTGTATCAGCTATTCCCGTGCCTGCGGTATTGGAGCGGGTATCCGCTATGTTGGCTTCGGCGGCTTCGCCGCTGGCCTTATTTGTGATAGGCGGCGGATTAGTAGGCTTGTCTGTTCAGGGGAATTTGAAAGATATTTTGCCGGTAGTGATCGGAAAGCTTTTGGTATTTCCTTTATTGGTAGTGGCTTGTTTGTGGGGCTTTGGCGCAAGTAAAGAAATAATGTTTGCGGGTGCTTTGCTGGCAAGCGTACCTATGGCCAGTATGTACCCGATTTTCGGTAGGCAATACGGTTTTGCCCGGCAAACTGCGGCGGTAATGTTACTGACAACAGTTATATCGTTTTTTTCTATTTCCTTAGTTCTGTTGTTGGGTCACGGTTAAAGAAAGTTTAAATAGGCCGTCTGAAACTTAGGTAAAAGATTAGGTGGGGAAGCCTATCGGATTACCTTCCTTAATGTTTTAAGAAAAGCTCACAGGCAGTTTCTGCTACAATAAAATAAGATTACAGCTTCTTGAAAGACATTTGATGGACAGCGTGAAAATCCGTAGGGCCACACGCGCCGCGTTTCTCTCTATTGCAGCCATGATGTTGGCTTTTACTTTGGTGGTAACTTTCATGTTACTGCCGATGGGCTTGGATAGTAATGGGTGGCTTTGGGCAGTGCGCTTGTCGCTATATGCATTGGTGTTTTTTGCGCTGATAGGCGGGCTGTTTAGTATTCGCGTATTTTTACTGAAGCGTAAGGATAGCCGGTGAACGTGTGGATTTTATTGGTATTGGCCATCGCTCTGGAAATATGCGGTACATTACTGCTGAAGCTGAGCAATGGCTTTGCTAACTGGCAGGCTGCAGCCGGGGCGCTATTTTGTTATGGTTTGGCTTTTTACTGCCTGTCGGTATTGTTGAAAACCATTCCGCTAGGAATTGCTTATGCCATATGGTCGGGCGTTGGTATCGCCGCTGTTTCAATAATCGGCTGGTTGTTTATGAATCAGAAACTCGATATGGCGGCTTTAATCGGTATAGGCATGATTATTGCCGGTGTTTTGGTAATTAATTTATTTTCTCAAGCAGGAACACATTAACTATGAAGTATCCGACTCCCGAAGAAATCAGGCTGCAAAACAGCCGTGCGGCCTTAACTTTGGTTTATGGCGGTTCGGCAAAATCACTGCCTGCCGAGTTTTTGAGAGTGTATTCTCCTAGTGCCGAGGTGCGCGGCCACGGCGTAGGCCAGGAAGTATTACAAACAGGGAAAGCCGCTGTTTTGATCATGGGATTGGAGCCGGTAGGGCAATATGCTTTGAAAATTACTTTTTCAGACGGCCATGACAGCGGTTTGTACGACTGGGATTATTTATATAAATTGGCTCACGAATACGATACAATGTGGGCAGACTATTTACGCGCAATCGAAGCGGCAGGTGCGTCGCGCATCGCATCTCCGCTAGAAGCCGTGCCGGCTAAAACCGGCTGCGGTTCGGGCGGTTGCGACAAACATTAAAAGCAAAAAACAGAGTGTCAGGATAAAAAATGAGTGACAACAAAACCCATTTCGGTTTCAAAACCGTAGATGAAAGTGAAAAAGCCGGAAAAGTAGCCGAGGTATTCCATTCGGTAGCCAGCAATTATGACATTATGAACGATGTCATGTCGGGCGGGCTGCATCGTGTTTGGAAACATTTCACAATCAATACAGCCCGTTTGAATAAGGGGGATAAAGTATTGGATATCGCGGGTGGTACGGGCGATTTGTCGCGCGGTTGGGCCAAGCGTGTCGGAAAAGAAGGCGAAGTATGGCTGACCGATATCAACTCATCTATGCTTACCGTAGGCCGGGACCGACTGCTTAACGAAGGCTTGATTCTGCCTGTTTCCTTGGCAGATGCCGAAAAGTTACCTTTCCCGGATAATTATTTCAATCTGGTTTCGGTTGCTTTCGGTTTACGTAACATGACTCATAAAGATGCTGCTTTGAAAGAAATGTACCGCGTGCTTAAGCCGGGAGGCACGTTATTGGTATTGGAATTCTCGAAAGTATTCAAACCGCTGGCACCTGCATATGATTTATATTCATTCAAACTGTTGCCGTTGATGGGAAAAGTAATTGCCAAAGATGCCGACAGCTATCAATATTTGGCCGAGTCCATCCGTATGCATCCTGATCAGGAAACATTAAAACAAATGATGTTGGATGCCGGATTTGATAGTGTCGACTATCATAATATGACTGCCGGTGTGGTAGCGCTTCATAAAGGCATCAAATTCTAAAGGTATGTTTGCAGGCATTCTGTCGCACAAATACCCGGAATTTAATGACGGATATGGCTACCGGCGTAGAGTAAATTTCCAGCTCAAAAAATATTGTGTATGATATGCCGTTTTAACGGCATATTATGATTTTATAAGGATTCACCATGTTTAAAAAAACCGCCGTATTGGCAGCTTTGGCTTCTGCTCTTTTTCTGGGAGCATGCTCGAAAAATGAAAGCAGTCAGAAAACTGCAACCGAAGCTCCGGCAGGTAAAACCTATATCGTGGCTGCTGATGCCGCCTATGCACCATTTGAATTTGAAGATAACGGTAAAGTCGTAGGTTTTTCAATTGATATTCTAGACGCCATTGCGGCCAAAGAAGGTATCAAATTCGATTATGTGAATACACCTTGGGAAGGTATTTTCGCCAACTTGAATAAGGGTGATAGTGATGTAGTTTCTTCAAGCGTAACCATTACAGACGAACGCAAAGCTTCATTGGATTTTTCAGACCCGTATTTTGAAGCTTCCCAGCTGATTGTCGTTGGTGAAAAAGGAGATACAATCAAATCATTTGCAGATTTGAAAAACCATACCGTTTCCGTACAAAACGGCACGACCGGTGATTTGGTTGTACAAAAATTACAAGGTGCAAATAGCACGAATATCAAGCGTTTTGAAAATATGCCGTTAGCACTCACGGAGTTGTTGAGCGGAGGTGCTGATGCTTCCGTGGGCGATAACGGTGTGGTACAAAACTTTGTAAACAATAATCCGAACGCCAAACTCCGAACTATTGCTGATCCTTCTTTTGAGAAAGAATACTATGGTTTTGTTGTTAAAAAAGGCCGTAGTGACGAATTGTTGTCTAAAATTAATTCAGGGTTGGCTGCTATCAAAGCAGATGGTACATACCAGCAGATTCAGGATAAATGGTTCGGAGGTGCCAAACAAGCTGCGGCCTCAGAAGCTTCGGCTGCCAAGTAACCATTATTCGCCTAATAAAAAGGCCACCGAAACGGGTGGTCTTTTTTTATTAGGCATAGTTGCCGAGGCGACTCTATCTCCGACGCGATTGGCAACCCATGCCTGACCTTAGTAAAATCTGAAATTTTTTAAATCAAGCAGGCCGTCTAAAACAGGCAGTTGAAATTTCAGGTACAATACACCATTATTACTCAAACGAAGCAACAGGCCTTTCAGACGGCCGCATAATGTTTTCATACACTTACTCGAAATAATCGACCACATTAATATTATGATGAATAAAGAACAATTTGCCGATAATCATTTTATCCGCAATATCATTGATGAAGATCTTGCCAGCAGTAAACATACAGCCATTCAAACCCGCTTCCCGCCCGAACCCAACGGTTATCTGCATATCGGTCATGCAAAATCCATTTGCTTAAACTTTGGTTTGGCCTATATCTATGACGGCTTGTGCAATTTGCGTTTTGATGATACCAATCCGGAAAAAGAGTCGGAAGAATATGTCCGTGCCATTAAAGAAGATGTTCAATGGCTGGGTTTCCAATGGGCGGGTGAACCCCGTTTCGCTTCAAATTATTTTGATCAACTTTTCGAGTATGCGGTCGGCTTGATTAAAGACGGTAAAGCTTATGTAGATGATTTGAGCGCGGAGGAAATGCGCGAATATCGCGGCACATTAACCGAACCGGGTAAAAACAGCCCGTACCGTGACCGTAGCGTTGAAGAAAACCTTGATTTATTCATGCGTATGAAGGCCGGTGAGTTTCCCGACGGCAGTAAAACCCTGCGCTTAAAAATCGATATGGCATCAGGTAACGTTAATATGCGCGATCCGGTAATTTACCGTATCCGCCGCGTGCACCATCACAATACCGGTGATAAATGGTGTATTTATCCGATGTATGATTATACTCATGCTATTTCCGATGCCATCGAACATATTACCCATTCGTTATGCACATTGGAGTTTGAAGCGCATCGCCCCTTATACGACTGGGTGTTGGACAATATTCCGATTGATAACCACCCGCGTCAATACGAGTTTTCCCGTTTGGAGCTGCTTTATTCGATTACATCCAAGCGTAAGTTGAATCAACTGGTTACAGACGGTCATGTAAATGGCTGGGATGATCCCCGCATGCCCACTATTTCCGGTATGCGCCGCCGCGGTTATACGCCGGAAGGCTTACGCCTATTTGCCAAACGTGTTGGTATTTCCAAATCGGAAAATATTGTTGATATGAGCGTACTCGAGGGTGCTATCCGCGAAGAGCTGGAAGACAGTGCGCCGCGCATGATGGCTGTGCTTAATCCGATTAAAGTAGAGCTGATCAATTATGATTCTGCCATTACCCAAAGCCGTAGCGCTCCTTATCATCCGAATCATCCTGAATTCGGCGAGAGGGAAATACCGATTTCTAAAACTATTTATATAGAAGCTGATGATTTTAGTGAAAATCCACCGGCCGGTTGGCAGCGTCTGACTCTGGGCGGCGAAGTCCGCTTACGTTACAGCTACGTTATCAAATGCGAAGAGGTGGTGAAAGATGCCGGTGGCCGTATCGTTTCGCTAAAATGCAGTATCGATCATGATACCTTGGGTAAAAAGCCGGAAGGGCGGAAAGTAAAAGGCGTTATCCATTGGCTTTCGGCAGAGCATGCCGTGCATGCTACTGTACGCTTGTATGACCGCCTGTTTACCGAAGCGCGCCCCGATGCGGTACGCGGAGAAGACGGCGAATACTTGCCGTTTACAGACTTTCTCAATCCGGATTCGATGACGAAAATCGATGCTTGGGTAGAACCTGTTGCAAATACTTTAGTTCCTGAATCCCGTTATCAATTCGAAAGATTGGGTTATTTTGTAACGGATCGCTACGATCATAAGCCAGATGCTCCGGTGTTTAACCGCACCGTTACATTAAAAGATAATTGGCAAGCCAAAAATTAGCCATTCGAAAATAAAGCCGCCTGGAATTTTCAGACGGCTTTAATTATAACCCTTCAATCAATCGAAAACAGATTTTAAATATAATTAAATTTGACAAATACGGAACTAGTCCATAGAATCCGCGTCAGACAAATGCTTTGTCGTCCTATCTCAGCCTAATCGGCAGCAACTCCCTTAAATTTAGTTTCAAATTATTTTTCAGACGGCCTTTCTCAACGGCTTTCAATTTTTCATTATTCAAATCATATAAAATAAAATCATGCACGTTTCCGAATTACAAACCCAGCATATTTCCAAACTTTTAGAAATGGCCGAGCAACACGGTATTGAAAATGCCAACCGCTTACGCAAACAAGATCTAGTATTTGCCATTGTGCGCCAAATGATGAAGCAGGGCGAAAGTTTTACCTGCTCGGGTACATTGGAAATTCTGCCCGACGGTTTCGGCTTTTTGCGCAGTTCCGATACTTCATATTTGGCCGGCCCGGACGATATTTATGTATCGCCCAATCAAATCCGCCGGTTTAACCTGCATACAGGCGACACTATTGAAGGCAGTGTACGTGTTCCGAAAGATAACGAGCGGTATTTTGCTTTGGTACGCCTTGATAAAATCAATGGCGACCATCCTGAGGTTTGCAAACACAAAATTCTGTTTGAAAATCTGACTCCGCTTTTCCCGACACGCCAGCTCAAGCTGGAGCGTGATATTAAAGCCGAAGAAAATATTACCAGCCGTGCCATCGATTTGGTTTCGCCGATCGGCATGGGGCAGCGCGCTTTATTGGTTGCTCCGCCGAAGTCGGGTAAAACCGTTATGCTGCAAAATATTGCCCATGCGATTACAGCCAATAATCCTGAAGTGGAATTGATTGTTTTACTGATTGACGAGCGTCCTGAAGAAGTTACCGAGATGACCCGCTCAGTGCGCGGTGAAGTGGTATCTTCTACATTTGACGAACCGGCAGCGCGCCATGTGCAGGTAGCCGAAATGGTGATTGAAAAAGCCAAACGTATGGTAGAGCATAAGAAAGACGTAGTCATTTTGCTCGATTCGATTACCCGTCTTGCGCGTGCCTACAATACTGTTGTTCCGGCCTCTGGAAAAATTCTGACAGGCGGTGTTGACGCAAATGCCTTGCACCGTCCGAAACGCTTTTTTGGCGCAGCACGGAATATCGAAGAGGGTGGCTCTCTAACCATTATCGCGACTGCTTTGGTAGAAACCGGCAGCCGTATGGATGATGTGATTTTCGAAGAATTCAAAGGTACGGGTAATATGGAACTTCACCTTGACCGCCGTATGGCAGAAAAGCGTGTCTTCCCCGCCATTAATATTAATAAGTCGGGCACGCGCCGTGAAGAATTATTGGTGCCGAATGATCAGTTACAGAAAATGTGGCTGTTGCGTAAATTCTTACATCCGATGGATGATCTGGAAGCTACCGAATTCTTAGTTGGCAAATTGAAAGATTCAAAAGACAACAATGATTTCTTTGAATTGATGAGAGGCAGTAAATAAGGCCGTCTGAAAGTATGAATGACTTTTCAAACTTTGAATGATTTATAAAAAGTAGCGAAGGCTGAACTCTATTTACTGGATTCAGCCTTTAATTTTATTTATTTTTCATTTGTATAAAAAAGAAATATAACCCTGTTTCTTTAAATAGGGATCATTTAAATTTGCCTATAAAAAAATTGCTGCAGTGAAAAGCTAACTAAAATACCTAACTTTTTACTGCAGCAATTTAGTGTTCGGGCAAGCTGATATCTATTCTGAATCCGGCTTGTTTAGGCCGAAATGCAGATATGACCGTTCGGTAGCCATGCGGCCGCGGGGTGTGCGTTGCAAAAAGCCTTGTTGTATTAAGTACGGTTCGATAACGTCTTCTATCGTGTCAGTAGACTCACCGATGGCAGCGGCAACGTTTTCCAAGCCTACCGGGCCGCCGCTGAATTTATGCAAAATGGCATCCAAGAATTTTCTATCCATTAAATCTAATCCGGCCGCATCTACATCAAGCATAGAAAGTGCGGCATCTGCCACGGCCGCATCAATGATACCGCTGTGTTTGACTTCTGCATAATCGCGTACCCGCCGTAACAGGCGGTTGGCAATTCGAGGGGTGCCTCGGCTGCGCTTGGCAACCTCCATTGCGCCTTCTTTACCCATATTCAATTGTAAAAGTTGTGCCGAACGGCTGACGATAGTCGCTAAGTCGGTATGTTCGTAAAATTCCAGTCTAGAAACAATACCGAAACGGTCACGCAGCGGATTGGTCAGCATGCCGGCGCGGGTTGTCGCTCCCACAAGAGTGAAGGGCGGCAAATCAATTTTAACCGACCGGGCGGCGGGACCTTCTCCGATCATGATATCCAACTGATAATCTTCCAATGCGGGATAAAGGATTTCTTCAACTACAGGGCTTAGACGGTGAATCTCATCGATAAACAATACGTCGTGAGGTTCGAGATTGGTGAGTAATGCAGCCAAATCTCCCGCACGTTCTAATACGGGGCCACTGGTTTGGCGTAGATTTACACCGAGTTCTTTGGCGATAATGTGCGCCAGTGTCGTTTTGCCCAGTCCCGGGGGGCCGAATAATAATGTGTGGTCAAGTGCTTCGCCGCGCTTTTTGGCAGCTTGGATGAAAATAGCCAGCTGCTCTTTGGCTTTGGCTTGCCCGATATAATCTTGCAGGGTTTTCGGACGTAAAGCGCGCTCAAGTAGCTCTTCTTGCGAAGAAATATTATGCGAGGTAATGATACGCTGCGATGCGGCAGCCGTGAGGTTATCTGTTTGCAGCATGGTATAAACTTTAAAGAAAATCAGTTCAATGATACCTGAAAACGTAATATTTGGCTTGCGTTAGACAGATCTAAATAGAAAATGGCAGGTGGGTTTTTAAACATCAAAAATTAGTTTTAAAATGAAGGCATAAGATAGAGGCTAGCTATATTTATTGCTGAAAACATAGGCTGTCTGAAAGTGTGGCAGTGGCAGGTTATGAAAGTGATTTATAAAGATACCAGGCTAAAACAATGGCTGAAACGACGAGATAAACCCATGCACTGATAATCATGACACGGCTAATCGCCTGCTTTTGCTTACGGTTGAATAATCGGTTGATAATCAATCCGATAATTCCCAAAAAGAAGATAATTTTTAAGATACGGCCAATCATTTTGATTTTTGCAGGCCGTCTGAACGCCTTATTCCGGCGGCCTTTTATCCACAAAATACCGACAAGCCGCTATAATAACCGTTTTCCGCCGTATTTGTCCGATTGTTATGAGCACAAATCAAAATGTGTGGTTGGTTTCACCGCAAAAAATCTCTTTTGAAACACCATTGTCTTTAGAAAACGGTGAAGTTTTACCACGCTTTGATTTGATGGTGGAAACTTATGGCGAATTAAACGCAGAAAAATCTAACGCCGTATTGATATGTCATGCGCTGTCAGGGCATCATCACGTTGCGGGCAGGCATAGTGCCGAGGATACACATGCCGGCTGGTGGGACAATATGGTGGGTCCCGGCAAGCCGATTGATACTGACCGCTTTTTTGTCGTAGGCCTTAATAATCTGGGCGGCTGTCACGGTAGTACGGGGCCTTTATCGCCTAATCCGCGAAGCGGCCACAATTACGGAGCCGATTTCCCTATGATAACGGTGAAAGACTGGGTTCGTTCGCAGGCTCTGTTGGCCGATTATTTTGGAATCAACCGATGGGCGGCGGTAGTCGGTGGCAGCTTGGGGGGCATGCAGGCTCTGCAATGGGCGATAGATTTTCCTGAGCGTGTAAGCCATGCTTTGGTTATTGCTTCCGCACCGAAGCTTTCTACTCAAAATATTGCTTTTAACGATGTTGCCCGCCAAGCGATTTTAACCGACCCTGATTTTTACGGCGGCCATTATGAACGGTTCAACAAAATACCTAAGCGCGGTTTGAAGATTGCCCGGATGATGGGGCATATTACTTATCTGGCTGAAGAAGGATTGGGTAAAAAATTCGGACGCGAACTGCGCAATGACCGTTATCAATACGGGTATGATATTGAGTTTGAAGTGGAATCTTATCTCCGTTATCAGGGAGACAAATTTGCCGGCAGTTTTGATGCAAACACCTATCTATTGATGACAAAAGCCTTGGATTATTTTGATCCTGCCGCCGAATACGGGCATGATCTGCAAAAAGCCTTGAGTCATACGCAAGCCAAATTTTTCGTAGCCAGCTTTAGTAGCGATTGGCGTTTTTCACCCGAGCGTTCCCATGAGTTGGTCAAGGCATTGATTGCCGCCCGAAAACCTGTTCAATACATCGAAATAGAATCCAATCACGGGCACGATGCCTTTTTGATGGAGGATGAGCCGTATATTCGTGCAGTGCGCACCTATATGAATAATATTGATAAGGAGCTTCGGGCATGAAATTACGCGATGATTTGCAATTGATTTACGAATGGATTCCTGCCGGCAGCCGTGTCTTAGACCTCGGCTGCGGAGACGGCGAATTACTATCTGCTTTGGTTACTTACAAGCAGTGCAGCGGTTATGGCGTGGAGATTGATACGGACAGCGTTATTGCGGCTATCGGCCGTGGGATAAATGTTATTCAGGCGGATTTGGAACGGGGCCTACAGGTATTTGACGACAATAGTTTCGATGTTATCGTATTAAGCCAAACCATTCAGGCTATGCAAAACACGGAAACTATTTTACGCGACCTGACCCGTGTCGCTAAACAGGCCATTGTATCGTTTCCGAATTTCGGTTATTGGCGCAACCGCTTGCAAATCGCATTTGGCGGCCATATGCCTGTATCCGAGCGTATGCCTTATCAATGGTATAACACACCGAATATTCATTGGTGTACTTTGGAAGATTTTGACCGCCTATGTGCCAAAAATAATATCCGAGTATTGGAACGTGCGGTGATGGCTGGTAGTAAAAGAATCGAAAAGCTGCCTAATCTTTTAGGTAGTTTGGCGTTCTACCGAGTGGGATAAATCAACAAGTACTGTCGGATAGCATAAAAATTTCATGTGGAAACGGTATGGCTGCCTGGTTTTTCTTTACATTTTGGCGGGCAGTCATAATTCATACACAATATCTGTGGATAACTTCGTGGATAAGCTTTGGGTAATGTGAAAAAATCAAGAAAACTCCAATCCTCTGCTTAATCTGATTAAAAAATAGTCAATTAAAAATCATATTAAAATCAATTAGTTATTTAAATTTTGATATAAATCTTATTATTTAAAAAAATTATAAGTAAAAACAATGCGGTTGAAAAAGCTGTGTATGAAAGCAGTTGACAACTATCAAAATACGGCGGTTCCGGTGAGAAAAGTATACTTTCGGCACGGTTTCACTGTACAATGCGGCATCATTCTAATGACCAGAATTTACATATTATGAAAGCCAGTCAATTTTTCATTTCCACGCTCAAAGAAGCACCTGCCGAAGCCACTTTACCCAGTCATCAATTAATGATCCGTGCCGGTTTGATTAAAGGTGTCGCATCCGGTTTGTATACTTGGATGCCCATGGGTTTGCGTGTTTTACGTAAAGTGGAAGCTATCGTGCGTGAAGAGATGAACCGCAGCGGTTCGGTAGAATTACTGATGCCGGTAGTGCAGCCTGCCGAATTATGGCAGGAAAGTGGCCGTTGGGAATTTTACGGTAAAGAATTATTGCGCATCAAAGACCGCCACGAGCGTGATTTTTGCATGGGGCCGACTTGTGAAGAAGTGATTACCGACATTGTGCGCAAGGAAATCACCAGCTATAAACAACTACCAAAAAACTTTTATCATATCCAAACCAAATTCCGCGATGAAGTTCGCCCGCGCTTTGGCGTTATGCGCGCCCGCGAATTTGTGATGAAAGACGCTTATTCTTTCCATGCCGACTATGAATCATTAGTTCGTGACGGCTACCAACCGATGTATGATGCGTATTGTCGGATTTTTGACCGTTTAGGTTTGAACTACCGCCCCGTGGCTGCTGATACCGGCAGTATCGGCGGGACAGGTTCGCATGAATTCCAAGTATTGGCAGAAAGTGGTGAAGACGTTATTGCCTACAGTGATACTTCTGACTTTGCCGCCAACGTCGAATTAGCCGCCACCCTGCCGCTAGCGGGCGAACGTGCCGCTGCCGCAGAGACATTAGAGAAAGTGCATACTCCTAATGTTAAAACCATTAATGAGTTGGTAGCATTCCTAAATGTACCGATTGAGCGCACTTTAAAATCCATCGTGGTAGAAGGTGAAGAAGAGGGCGAGTTGGTATTGCTTCTATTGCGCGGAGATCATGAATTCAACGATATCAAAGCCGAAAAACTGGCAGGTGTAAAATCACCGCTTACCATGGCAAATCCTGCCCTGATTCGTGACCAATTCGGTGCGAACGGCGGTTCCTTGGGACCGGTAGGCTTTAAAGGCCGCGTTTATGCCGATTTTGCTACCGAAAAAGCGGCCGATTGGGTTATCGGTGCCAATGAAGACGACTACCACTACACCGGTTTCAATTTCGGTCGTGATGCGGTTGAGCCTGAGTTTGTCGATTTACGCAACGTACTGGAAGGCGATCCCAGCCCCGACGGGCAAGGCCGTCTGAAATTAGCGCGCGGTATTGAAGTCGGACATGTCTTCCAATTGCGTACTAAATATTCGGAAGCCATGAATACCACTTTCTTGGATAACAACGGTAAATCGCAAATCATGGAAATGGGCTGTTACGGTATCGGTATTACCCGTATCGTAGCGGCGGCCATCGAGCAGAATCATGACGAAAACGGTATTATCTGGACAAAAGCCATGGCACCTTTTACTGTGGTGATTGTGCCGATGAATTACAAAAAATCCGATAGTGTACGCGAAGCGGCCGATAAGCTTTATGAAGAGTTGTTGGCTCAAGGTGTGGATGTATTGTTGGACGATAGAGATGAGCGTGCGGGCGTATTGTTGAATGATTCCGAATTATTGGGTATTCCGCACCGCATCGTTATCGGCGACCGTGCATTAAAAGAGGGTAACGTTGAATACCGGGCCCGCGCCGCAGAAGAAAACGAAACTGTGGCTATCGGCGAAATTGTAGGTAAAGTATTGGCGGTATTGGCAGATTGATTAAAGACGCATAGGCCGTCTGAAATTAGCAGATAAATTCCATCTCAAAATACCGTCCGGCTACAACTAGGGCGGTATTTTTATAACTCGAAGGAGAATATGAGATGACACAAATCCACTTAGAGCAAGAAACAGTAAAAGTTAACAATATTTTTTGTATCGGTCGTAATTATGTTGACCATATAGCTGAATTGAAAAATGAAACACCTACCGAACCGGTAGTTTTCATGAAACCGAACAATAGCATTATTGAAAGCGGACAAACTCTAACATTACCCGCATACAGCCAATCCGTGCATTATGAATGCGAGCTGGTATTATTGATAGGACAAGATGCGGACTCCATTAATCAAACCGATCCGCTATCCATCATTTCGGGCTATGGGGTCGGATTGGATTTGACTGCACGCGACATACAAAGCCGTCTGAAAGAAAAAGGCTTGCCTTGGACTAAAGCCAAAGGTTTTCGCGGCGCGGCTGCTTTATCGCGTTTCGTTGAGGCAGATAAACTGGCTGATCCAAATGATTGCGTTTTTACTTTTAAAATCAATGGAGAATTGCGCCAACAAGGACAAACCTCACATATGATTTATCCTTTATCGCATATTTTAAAAGAATTGTCTGAAACCTATGGATTAAGAAAAGGTGATATTGTATTTACAGGTACTCCTGCCGGCGTAGGAGAGCTGAACACCGGCGATAAATTGGAATTAGATTTGGCCGGCATTGTGAAAGCAGATTTTTTGGTAGGCTAAATTGGACAAGTAGTAGCTTTAGCTAAAACAAAAAGATGCCGTCTGAAAGTTTTCAGACGGCATCTTTTTGTTTTATTAAGTTATATGAAAGGTTTATTCTTCAGTCTTTTTCAAATTTACCAAGCGCGTGCCCGATAAAAAATCATACAAAAATTGGCGGTCATCATTAAAAAAGGCAAATCCCCACGGCAGTATCCACCAAATCAATGCCATAAAAAAGGCGTTAACCGGCGGTAGATGGAGCAGATCACGCAATCCTACATAGGCCAATAACGGGATAAACACCACAAATACACAAGCCCACATAAAGCGCAGACGTAATTGGGGCAGAGGCGGGCGGACTTGTTGCTGGTTGGTCAAACCGATTTTCCATACCTTCATAGGCAGCGTTTGGCCTTGGCGGTTCCAGTTTAATTTAAAGTACAACCACCAAGAGATTAGTAAAATAAGAGTAACGCAAATGCTGGAAAGAAAAGGAGATATGGCGTTTAGCACCGTTGCGGCAATACCGGCGGCTATGGCAGCCACGGCGGTTACCGCACCTATCAGCAGGCCTTCGTAAATCAAAGCTGCCAGTCGGCGTTTGAATGAAACGGGAGGTAAAATAATCGGCATAATCGGATAAATCATCAAATAACGGCAGGATGTTAGCAGAAAGCACTTGCTTTGGGCAGCCCGAAGTAGGTTTCGACCTGCTTAAAAACTGATAAAATCATGCTGCAATACTAAAAGTACAACATAGCGTATTTAAAATTTAATAAAACAGCAGGCTTTTATTTGTCGGAAATCTTTTTTCAGACGGCTGGATAATTAAGCATGCCGTCTGAATAGTATTTGATAAGAAAGAGATATTATGAACCCTTTAATTGCCGATTTTCATTCGGAAAACCGCCGTACTCCTGTGATTGTGGCGCTGGATTTTGCTAATGGGCAAGATACGCTCAATTTTGTCCGCCGCCTAAATCCCGATTTGTGCCAGTTGAAAATCGGCAAAGAATTGTTTACGGCTACCGGTAGAAATTTAGCCGAAAGCCTCATTAACCAAGGGTTCAAACTGTTTCTTGATTTGAAATACCATGATATTCCGAATACGGTTGCGTCAGCCTGTAAAGTCGCTGCCGATATGGGGGTATGGATGGTAGATATGCATGTTTCAGGCGGTCGCCGTATGATGGAAGCCGCCGCCGATGCAGTAGCGAATCACCGCCAAAAACCCCTGTTAATCGGCGTAACCGTATTAACCAGCATGGAGCAGGCAGACTTGGCCGAAATCGGCTTGAGCCGCCCTGTAGAGGAACTCGTGGCAAACTGGGCGAAACTGGCACAAAATTCAGGGCTGGACGGAGTGGTTTGTTCAGCTCACGAGGCTGCTACATTGCGCCGTACTTTGGGAGAAGATTTTGTATTGGTCACGCCCGGCATCCGCTTAGATGTTGCCGGTAATAATGATGACCAACGTCGAATCATGACACCTGCACAAGCATTAGCGGCAGGTTCTACTTATTTGGTGATGGGCCGTCCCGTTACCCAAGCTGTTAATCCTATTGCCGTATTGGACGAAGTGAATGCGTTTGCCAATGCAGGTTATTAAATAAGAAAGCCAATCCATGATTGCCCATATCCGTTCAGAAGAATTAAAACAGCGCTTGGCACAGGCACGTGTTTTGGTGGTTGGCGATGTGATGCTCGACCGCTATTGGTTCGGCGATGTTTCGCGTATTTCTCCCGAAGCTCCCGTTCCGGTTGCTAAAATCGGTAAGATTGACCAACGGGCCGGCGGAGCTGCTAACGTTGCGCGTAATATTGCCGCCTTAGGTGGAAAAGCGGCTTTATTGTCGGTAACAGGCGATGACGAAGCCGCCGACGTATTGGAAAATCTGATGTTGCAAGACGGTGTTGCTTCTTATTTGTTGCGTGATAATGAAATTGCAACCACCGTTAAATTACGCGTAGTCGCCCGTAATCAGCAGCTTATCCGCCTTGATTTTGAAGAAATGCCCAATCGAGAAATATTGGACGCCGTGAAACAGCAATACCGCAGCCTGTTGTCGGAATATGATGTAATCGTATTGTCTGATTATGGCAAAGGCGGCCTTACCCACGTTTCTGCTATGATAGATTGGGCGAGAGAAGCGGGAAAGCCCGTTTTAGTAGACCCCAAAGGCGATGATTACGATAAATATACCGGTGCAACCTTACTCACGCCGAATCGTGCGGAGTTGAGGGAAGTAACCGGTAGTTGGCGAACAGAAGAAGAGTTAACCGAGAAAACCCAAGGCTTGCGCCGCCGCTTAGGTTTGGATGCTTTGTTGCTGACACGAAGCGAAGAGGGGATGAGTTTATTTGGAGAAGATCAAATTACCCATCAGCCTACGCGCGCCCAAGAAGTATATGATGTTTCAGGTGCGGGAGATACCGTAATTGCAACTATGGGTTTGGCAATGGCTGCCGGATTCGATACTGCCCAAGCCATGCATTTGGCTAATGCGGCAGCAGGCGTAGTGGTTGCTAAGTTGGGGACTGCCGTGTGCGGTTTTGAAGAGTTAAATAACGCCTTGGCACAAGATTAAATTGAAGTGCCGTCTGAAAGTATTTTCAGACGGCACTAAATAGTAGAGGAAAATATATGACCATCATCGTAACCGGAGCCGCCGGTTTTATCGGTAGCAATATCGTCAAAGCCCTAAATGAGCGCGGCATTACCGATATTATTGCCGTAGATAATTTAACTAAAGGCGAAAAGTTTAAAAACCTTGTTAGCTGCGAAATCGCACACTATCTCGACAAACATGAATTTATCCGTCAAGTGCGTGAGCACACTCTGCTTTACGATGATATCCAAGCGGTGTTTCACGAAGGTGCATGTTCCGACACCATGGAACATAACGGCCTGTATATGATGGAAAACAACTACCAGTACACTCTTGATTTGCTTGATTGGTGTCAAGACGAGCGTATTCCGTTTCTATACGCATCCAGTGCCGCTGTTTACGGAAAGGGTGAAATTTTCAGGGAAGAGCGTGAGTTGGAAGCACCGCTTAATGTATACGGTTATTCCAAGTTCCTGTTCGACCAAATCGTCCGCCGCCGCATGGAACAGGGATTAACCGCCCAAGTTGCGGGTTTCCGCTATTTCAATGTGTACGGCCAACACGAGCAGCATAAAGGCCGCATGGCTTCCGTAGCCTTCCATCATTTCAACCAATACCGTGAAAACGGCTATGTTAATCTTTTTGGCGGGTACGACGGTTACGGCAACGGGGAGCAGTCCCGTGATTTCGTTAGTGTTGAAGATGTGGTTAAAGTTAATCTGTTTTTCTTTGATCATCCTGAACAATCCGGCATCTTTAACCTCGGCACAGGGCGAAGCCAACCATTTAATGATTTGGCGGCTGCTACAGTTAATGCATGCCGTGTAGCAGAAGGCAAGCAGGCAATGAGCTTGAAAGAGTTAGTAGAAGAAGAGCTCATCAGATATATTCCTTTCCCCGATGCGCTCAAAGGCAAATATCAGAGCTTTACCGAAGCCGATATTTCCCGTTTGCGAGAGGCAGGTTATGAAGATGGTTTCCTCGATGTAAACGAAGGCGTAAGCCGTTATGTGCATTGGATGCTGCAAAACCTGTAAGTGTGATTTTGCAGTAAATAATAATTTCAGACGGCCTTCTATTTTATAAGGCCGTCTGAAAAATATTCAAGAAAACGCTTCAAATCAAATGTATTCAGCTTTAAGCAGGTACTTCGATAAAACATGAAATAAGGAGCGCAATATGAGTGAGAAATTTAACTTTTCAACTGCCGACCTAATTGATATCGCCCCTGATACACCATCGTGCGAAACACAATTCAAACATTTTGGCCGCCGAGCATGCTTTTATGGAAAAATCCGTACTGTCAGATGCTACCGCGATAATGGTTTGGTCAAGCAATTGATGAATAGCCCGGCTAACGGAGAAGTTTTAGTGGTAGACGGCGGCGGCTCGCTGTATAGCGCGCTAATGGGAGATTTAATTGCCGGCGCAGGCGCAGCTAATGGTTGGGCTGGAGCCGTGATTAACGGAGCTATCCGCGATACCGAAGCCATCAATATGATGGAATTTGGTGTGAAGTCGCTTGGCAGCAATCCGCGTAAAAGTGCCAAAGACGGATTGGGGGAAACAGATATCGTAGTTAGCTTCGGCGGGGTTGATTTTATCCCCGGTCATTATATTTACAGCGATGCCGACGGAATATTGGTATCGCCTCATCCGATACACGAAAAGGAATAGAACAAGATGCAGATTACCTCTCAATGGCTCGACAATATGTGCTTCGTTGCCACGGCCGAATCAGGCCACAGTGTTATCATGGAAGGATCCGCCGCCGAAGGTAAGGCAAAGCGGGGCCCCAGCCCGATGGAAATGCTGCTTATGGGGGTTGCGGGATGCTCAAGTATTGATGTTGTGATGATTGCCGAAAAACAGCGTCAGAATATCGTTGATTGCCAAGCTACTGTTACAGGCAAAAGAGCAGATGAAACCCCGCGAGTATTTACCGAAATACATATTCATTTCAAAGTAATTGGTTATGATTTAAAAGAAAGCGCCATTGAAAAAGCCGTACAAATGTCGGCAGAGAAATATTGTTCGGCTTCTATTATGCTGGGCAAAGCAGCTAAAATCAGTCACAGCTTTGAAATCGTTGCAGCCTAAACTATAATTTAATTTGTGAAGAGTGCGGAATCTTACCGGGATTCCGCTTTTTTATTAGAATAATCAGGCTATTCAAACTGCCCTGCCTAAGCAGCAGAAATAAACTGTCAACAATATTAGCACTTCGGCTATAATATATTTCATAAATTATTTGGTACTGTAATAAGCTATAAGGCAGGCATTTAAAGCCTGTCTCTCTGAAAATAAAACAAAGCTGCAATATATGCGGTGGAAAAAATATTATGAAAAATGAATTAGAAAATCGTTTAATAGAGGCGCCTGCCGCTTCATCTATGCTTCCTGAAGAGCGGCACGACAGCGAGCTTTTCCGTGTTTACGCCGCTATTTTAGACGCCATTACCGACCGTGTATTACTGCCGGGAAAAAAACTTACGGAATCTGATCTGTGCCGTCAGATGAATTGTTCCCGCAGTACTGTTCGAGGGGCTTTGTCATTATTGGCACATGACAAAATCGTTGATTTGTTGCCTAATCGAGGTGCATTCGTACATGAACCGGATGCTAAAGAAACCAAAGACGTATATGAGCTTCGGATTGCACTCGAAGAAATGGTTATGGAAATGTTACTTGATTTACCTGACTTATCCAGTCGGTTAGGCCCTTTATATGAAATGATCGAGCAGGAAAAAATTGCATTCGAGCAGGGGGATAAAGTTAATTGGGTACGTTTGGTTAATGCTTTCCATGTCGAACTGGTACGTTTGCTAAATAATGATGTTTTAACCGAGATGATGAATTCACTCTGTGCGCGTTCGTCACTTATGATTGCGGTATTCGATAAACCTGTACGTCGCAATGGTTCATATGAAGAACACAAAGAAATCTTGGATTTGTTAAGTGAAGGAAAACGTGCGCGCGTATGTAAAACCATGCGCCGCCATTTGGGTGGATGTCAAGAACGTTTGAATCAACAGTTTTCTAATAATTAATAAGTAAATTTATATCTTTGATTGTTGTTTTAGTTTTCGTAATAATCGCAGCAAAGCTATCCGATTAAAACCATAGAGATGACGGGCGTCAGCTACCGATTATTACGAAAGCTTGTTGAGCAAGAGAATATATTTTTGATTTAATAATTAATATATATAAAAATGCGGCTATTTAATAAAGGCGACTTTAAAACATTCTCCGCCAATTCTTAATTTTATAGTGATGATTTTTATGGATTCACTATAATGCTGAAGAGACTGATGTATTTCTCTGCAGTTTCTACCCGAAAATTTGAGTAATCACAGTATCAGTTGATTTAAGTTTCACATCACAGTAGATTTTCTGATTCGAATTTATCCTAACAGTAAGACAGAAGTACTGTTGGAGCAGTATATATAGATATTTGCTTGATTTATTATTTCTGATAACGATAAATAGATATGCAAATGAGCTATTTGTTTCTATGTAAATAGAATAGAAAATTTGTTAGTTTGTATCTTTTATATGCCTATAGAATTTTCCTCTGGCGCGGTAATAGAGAGGCAGCCGTTTTTAGGTTTATATACTGTTTCGCTATCGGTATATAGCATTTTTTTCAATCGAGATTTGCGATACAATAGCGTGTTTGCTTATTAACAATAAACCAACTTTCATAATGCAACTCACCGCCATAGGCCTTAACCATCAAACCGCACCCCTTAGCATACGTGAAAAACTTGCGTTTGCGGCCGCAGTATTGCCGGATGCCGTTCGTGGGTTGGTTAATAGCCATGCGGCGCAAGAGGCCGTTATTCTTTCTACTTGTAACCGAACCGAGCTTTATTGCATCGGCGATCCGGAGTCTATAGTCGAGTGGCTGGCAGATTACCAACAATTGCCGGTTGAGGAAATCAGACCTTATTTATATATTTACGGTTGCAGCGATACTATCCGCCATGCTTTTAGGGTTGCTTGTGGGCTAGATAGTATGGTGCTGGGCGAGCCGCAGATTCTAGGCCAAATTAAAGATGCAGTCAGGGTTGCTCAAGAGCAAGGTACGACAAGCACTTGGTTGAATGCCTTATTCCAAAAAACATTTTCTGTAGCCAAAGATATACGAAGTGGTACCGCAGTTGGGGAAAATTCGGTTTCCATGGCTGCCGCATCGGTAAAAATGGCCGAACAAATTTTCCCGGATATTTCTGATTTAAATATATTATTTATCGGTGCCGGTGAAATGATTGAGCTGGTAGCCACTTATTTTGCAGCAAAAAATCCAAAAATGATCACGGTTGCTAACCGAACATTGTCGCGTGCGCAAGAGTTGTGCGAAAAATTAGGGGTGAATGCCTCGCCTTGTTTGTTAACTGAGCTACCTGAAATTCTTCACCAGTATGATGTAGTGGTTTCATCTACAGCCAGCCAGTTGCCGATTGTCGGTAAAGGTATGGTGGAACAAGCGTTAAAGCGGCGTCATTATATGCCTGTATTCATGCTGGATTTAGCCGTGCCTCGAGATATTGAAAAAGAAGTTGCCAAACTTAATGATGCTTTTTTATATACGGTTGACGATATGATGGCAATCGTGCAACAGGGAAAAGAAGCGCGTCGAAAAGCTGCTGCAGAAGCGGAAACCATGGTTGAGCAGAAAGTAGGTGAATTCATTGAGTGGCAAAAAAGCCGTCAGAGCGTTCCTTTAATCCGTGCTTTGCGTGACGAAGGCGAGCGTGCACGTCGTTACGTTCTCGAAAATGCAATGAAACAGCTTGCAAAAGGCACCCCACCGGAGGAAGTGCTGGAACGTTTGTCAGTACAGCTTACCAATAAGCTGCTGCATTCACCTACGCGCACCTTGAATAAGGCGAGTGGGCAAGATAACGAGCTGGTGGATGCGGTTGCTCAGATCTATCACTTACACCATCATGATTAAAATAGCATCATAACCGTTGGATAGAAAAGTGCGGTGTTAATCACCTTATGCAAATTAACGTTTTCGAGGCCAGCAGCAAAATCATAACTGTTTTGGGCGATTGATTCGTACCAAGGCATGTAACCATATCTTAGATGACCTCATTCAAGCAGCAGCTTATAAGCAAACCCTTAGCGTATTTACTACCATTTAACCAAATTCGCTAACTCTCAGGCAAACTAAAAATAAAAACACATGGCCAAACGGTAAAATATAGACATTACTGAAAATAAATACACCAAAATCAACATCAGCAGTATTATGAAAAGATTGGTTCTTCTACTACCTGTAATAGGTGCACTTTCAGCTTGTGCTACACAATGGCAGAAAAATGAACACGGTTTAAAACTCAAATACGCGCGCAGCAGCACCTTACCAAAAGCCGAAGCTCGCCCCATTCAAAGCCAAGATTTGCAAGCAGGCGATATTTTATTTTCTGCTAACCGTTCAGTGGTCTCACTAGGTGTACGTCTTTTTAATAACGCTGCCGTCAGTCATGCTTTTATTTATTTGGGTGATGGGCAAATTGCCGAAGCAGTAGGTTCCGGTGTGCGCATTCGACCATTAAAAGAAGCCCTACAAGAGTCTAATTTAATGGCTGCTTTCCGACACCCGGATGTAAATGAAGAAGATATTTTGCAATTACGCCATTTTGCCGAACAGCAGGCAGGAAAAAATTATAATTATCTCGGTATTGCCAAACAAAGCACCTATTCTATCACCCGCAATGTCTGCGAATTACCTATTATGCCGCGTCACATACGCCATTTTTGTCTTAGCTCTATGGCAACTATTTTAATTACACCTTTTGCAGGGCAGGGCTTTTTTTGTTCCCAATTTGTGATAGAAGCATTTAACGCCATTGGTAAACCGCTCACACGAACTCCGGCCGAATGGGTGACACCGCAAGATATTCTACATATGCGAGAAGGTGATATTGCCACCGTTAGAGCTACTGCCAGATTACAATATGTTGGGCATCTTGCTTGCAAAAATTCCATTTGGAACAATGGCTGTAACCGTATTGCCGAAAATCATATTTCATTGAAAAGCGAATAGTTTTCAGACGGCCTTTGCTTGTTTTGCACAAGTAACCCTATAAATCAGGTGTATTGCTTTTGATAGGAAGGCAACAAGGCTTTGCTATTTGGATTGCTTAGAAATTCTTTCAGAATATTTTCAAATAAAGGCAGCTGTTTAACATAGTTCTGCCAACCGAGATACTTACCCGCATAGTAGTGTGCCAGCATATCGGCTTGTTGTTCCATATTTAGATCGGAAAATGAGCGGATGCTTTCAAGATTAGGGTAAGCATAAGCTTTTTTATGTCGGTATCCGCCGCATAAAGCCAGCCATATTCCGGCCAATAATGGTTTAAAGCCGTTTTGATACTGCCAAACATGGGTGAGTTCGTGTATCAACCACATTTGGTGAGATTCGGTTGTACAAGTAAAATCATCAGGGCAATTACTGCGCGGAAAAAAAATACTGTTGCAGGGAGCCACTGCTGTCTTAATGAAAGGTAGTAAGGGAATACCTTTAAAAATACGTACTTTTTGATAATCGATACTATTGCCAAAAATCTTTTTTGCCGTTTCGATTTCAGTATCCGTAAGAGCCCTAAAGCTACTTTGCATTTTTCCCCCTACGTTTGTGCCATTTATGAGTGGTACGTAACCGCCATATCCATAAAACGCCAATATATCCGATGATTGCCAATGTTATGCCCAGTGTAGGAACACCGACCAGGAGGGGTTTACCGGCACCTAACAGCCAATTCCATGATTCGATAATAAAGTTATTATTATCTAAAGAAGGAAATTCCAAGCTTTCTGAAGAATCTTTTCCTAGAATTAATGCGCCGATACGGTAGGCGGCATAGTAAAGAGGCATATAGGTTAGAGGGTTGGTATACAGCGTAGTAAATAAAGCAACCGGTAAGTTTGTACGCAAAAAATAAGCAACCATTAGTGCGCTAAGCATTTGCGTCGGGCCCGGCATAAGTCCGCAAAATAAGCCTACTGCTACAGATACAGCCGCTTGTCTACGGTTAAGTGTCCAAAAATAGGGCTTGTCAAACATAGGCGCAAACGGCTTTGCCCATCGGGATGCGAAAATTTCATCTCGATGAGGGAGTTTTTGGCTCAATTTTTTACGGTGGTTTGGTATTGTCATAATGGTTTAAGTGGGGATACGTGGGAATATTTAAAGAGAGGCGTTATCCTTATCGGGTATAATAAGCGAATTATTAGGCCGTCTGAAAAGAAAGACGAACTGCTACATACAGCAGGAAAATATTCGGCTATGTAAATATAAAAGGATGAAGAATGGATCAGGTTGAACTGATTTTTATTAATTGGAACTCTGCCGACTTATTATTTGCTGCAGTGGCAACACTAAATAAAACTTCTCTACCATATCGGATTTGTGTAGTGGATAACGGTTCGGCTGATGATTCTTGTGCACAGATCAAAGCCCGCTTGCCGGAAGCTAAGCTGATCGAAATGGGTTATAACTCTGGTTTCGCAACAGCTGTGAATGCGGGATTGAATGCTTCGGAAAGCCGTTTTGCATTAATTTTAAATACGGATATTGAGTTTAAAAATGATGTGCCAGCTCTATTGGTTGAAGCTCTAAAACAATTTAATGCTGTTTTGGCTTGTCCGGAGCTTCATCGACCGGACGGTTCTCTACAAGCAGCAGTCGTACCGGAGCCGACACTGGTAACAGAGCTGACTAATCGCAGTGTAGCCCGCAGGCTTTTAGATTACGACCGAAGTAATCCCTCACTGGTAGCAAGTATCGTAGGGCCTTGTATGGCTGTTGATATTGAAAAATTAAAAGCGTTGGGGCTGGGGGCAGACGGACGCTTTTTTGACGAACGTTTTTTCTTCTTTTTTGAGGAAACTGATTTTTGCAAGAGAATCATAAAATCGGGCGGTAAGATTGTTTATCAGCCCAAAGCACAGCTTATGCATATGCAGGGTGAAAGTGCCAATAAACGCCCGATCGGAGCCAGAGTACAGTTTCAAGAATCTCGCTACAAATATTTTTACAAGCATTATGGTATCGGAGCAGTTGTATTATTATTTGTAGGGACTTTAATGCGCACATTAGTAAATGCAGTAGTCCAAACCCTAGTTGCTGTTTTCAGTTTAAGCAAGAAGCAAAATAAAGCTTGGGATAAGGCTTATGTATATTGGGCATTGGTAATTTGGCATATTTTGCTATGTCGCCCAAAGTGGAGTTTTGATAAGCGCTAAGTTGGTATGGTCAAAAAACAAGCCGTCTGAAAAAATTTTCAGACGGCTTGTTTCATTGAAAAAATTATGATTTGCGTGCTAACCATAATGCTGCATATTTATTGAATGCAGATTGTGCGGATAATACGGATAATAACAAACCATGTTTGCCGTCTAAAAATCCCGCTTTCAAAATATACATTTTGATAAAACTTGCGGCGCCATGCAGTAAAGCTTGGCCTAAAGATGATGTTTTACCTTCTGCGAGGCGTTGTTCGGCCCAGATTTTACTATATAAATTCTGCTTTGCTAAAAATTGTTCTAATGTTGTATAGGTATAGTGTAGGGCATCTCCCTTTAATTTTTTTATTTGGGTATGCGCAGGCAGGATTACTTTTTCATGTACCAAATCATTACTATAACGGGCATAGGCAGTAGGATAAAGACGAACGACCCAATCGGGATACCATCCGCAATGCCGGATAAATGCTCCGAAAGTATTACTGAGACGGTTAAATTCAAATGCGGTATGACCATCAGCCGGAGTATTCAGTACGGCATCACGGATGCTTTGCTGTAATTCGTTCGTTAAACGCTCGTCAGCATCCAACCACAACACCCATTCAGTTTGGATATATTGATGGGCACGGTTACGTTGGGAGCCGAATCCGGGCCAGTCTGCATATTGATAGAAGCTTGCATGATAACGCTTTGCAATCTCGGCAGTAGCATCTGTGCTGCCGGAATCAATAATAATGATTTTATCGGTTAAGTCTGATAGGCTTTGTAAACAAGCATCTAAGTTGGCCGCTTCATTTTTAGTAATTAAAGCAACGGTCAAACCTGGTTTTAAATGATTGGATATATTCATAAAATTTTAAAAGGCCGTCTGAAAATATTTTCTTCAGACGGCCTGATAATTAATATTAGGGAAGTTGTTTGATTGATTCGGCCAATTCGTGGAACATCTTATTGGCATTTACTTCGGTTACCCAGTGAACGTTGGCAGGTTTACCGGTTGTCCCCCACCAGTCTACCACGCATGCGCCCATTGTGAGTTCGCTTTGTGTTTCTATGTCAACATGACAGTCTCGACCACTGAAAAACTCGGGGAATACGGCATAAGTGATGGCGCATGGGTCATGCAGAGGGCCTCCCTCCAAGCCGAATTTCTGGGTATCAAAACGCTCATAGCTCTGCAAAATATTGGCTAATCGCATACCATTGGTATTATCCTGTTTACGCAGAATATCCATGCGGGGGGTAGTAATAGTAGCTTTATGTGTAACATCTAAAGGTAAAACAACAATCGGAACTCCGCTTTGCAACACGATTTGCGCGGCATGGGGATCGACATAGAAATTAAATTCTGCCGCAGGGGTAATGTTACCGGCTTCAAAATAATTACCGCCCATCAATACAATCTGTTTGATGGCGCGGGCAATATCGGGAGCCAAGCTTAAAGCTTGGGCAATATTTGTTAGCGGACCTATTGGGCAGATAGTAATGCTTGAATCATCAGCTTTTCGCAGCGTATCGATGAGGTAGGGAACTGCGTGAATAGGTTGGAGCGGACAGGTAGGCACATGTAGTTCCGTTCCATCCAACCCGGTTTTCCCGTGTACCTCTTCGGCAGTAACCAATGATCGCAATAACGGCTTTGATGCTCCGGCATAAACGGGGAAGTTTTTTTCACCAGCCCAATCACAGATAATGCGGGCATTGGTACTGGTATGGTGTAAACCGACATTACCGGCAACTACGGTTAGAGCCATAAAATCAATTAAACCGCGTTTGGCCAAGCCATGAGCCATCAGAATGGCCGCTGCATCGTCTTGACCGGGATCGGTATCGATAATTAGGCGGATTTTTTCAGACATATTTTAATTTCCTGAGGGAAGTGGCTTATTGGTAAAGCAAATACTGTTATGGTATTTGCCTCCGTTATCCAAACATCTGTCTTTGGCAAGAAAGCGTTCAACACAGATACCGAATAGTATGGCGAGGATTAGGCAAAACAAGATGGCAATATGGTTCATTGAAACTGATAATGTATGATACAAAGCGTAAGTGTAACGCAGTAGCCGCATGCATACAATACAATCGCTATCTGAGTAGCATGTTATTTAACGGATTACAGAGTACAGTATTTTACCATTATCTTAAATTACCACCGAACAAGAACGGGCAGATTATATTATTGGTACAGTTTACAGTTTTTATCTACGCGGCTGCCACCTGTGAAAAATGTATTTTTATCCGAGCAGGTAGATGAAGAGGTTTCGCAGATATATGTGGTAAGTGACTCATTAATTTTGATTATGCGTGGTTCATCTTGCTTATTGTAAGCTACGGCTTTCAACATAAATTTATCATCCAGCGCGCCTCTGGCATTGCCTTGTGGGCGAATACAAAAATATTGGGTATGGGTAACCGGTAAGTTAGGCCATGTGGTTGAAGTCTGTTTAAATGTACTATGACGTGAGTAAAAGCGTTCTAAATAGTGGGCATTTTCCAGTAGAGCTGCACGAGCTCTTTCTATTCGGGCTTTACGGGTATGCTGCTGATAGGTGGGGAGCGCCACCATGGTAATAATACTGATAATAAGAATAACAAAAATGATTTGTATGATGGTAAAACCACGGCTATTCATATTAAAGAGCATAATAACTCCAAGTTAATTTAATAACTTTTGTTATTATGCCTTTCAATTTTAAAAATGACAATGTAATTTTATTGTCAGCGTAAAATTAACGGCTAGAGCATTTTAAATTATTAGAAGGACCCTCACAAACAAGGGTACCACTTTCTGTTAGAATAATTGAGAGATCCCCATCTTCCTTACTTTTATATTCATCTTTATAGCTTGCCTTCAACATAAAGCCACAATTTTCAGGAGAATTATTAGTACATTGATTCTTATTATTCGGAGTCTCCAACGAAATGGAAAAATATTTGTTCTGTTGTAAGGCAATATTGTCTTTATCAGTAGGATAACGGGCATGTTGCGCATAATAACGCTCCATTAATTGGGCATTATGCAACAAGTCGGCACGAGCACTTTCTAAGCGCGTATCGCGTATATATTTCTGATATGAGGGGTAGGCTATTGTGGCGAGGATGGCTAATACGACTACCACAATCATCATTTCAATTAGGGTGAAGCCTTTTTGGTATTGTTTCATAAGAAATAGATAATGCCGATGTCATTAGGCATCAATAATATATTTAAAATGTAAATTGTAGCTTACTTTATTGTAAATTTAGTGCAACTTTATCTGAGCGTTGCATAAATGCGACGAGCGCGATATTTGTTAATATTTTCACTAAATAATATGCAATTTTGTAAAATAGTTGCGTTCTATTTGTAAAGATATTTGGAATAATATTTTAAATATCAATGCATTAAATAATATTTTCTGCTACTTTGCGCTTGGCTGGCATTATGAACTCCAGTAAACTTGCGGCTAATTTATTATTAGTCTGTTTGGATTTTAGTATGTTATAAAGTTTCAGACGGCCTGATGATTTGAAACCGGATAAAAAATATATCTTTGAATATTCTCGAATTATGGACTTTGTGATTTATGAAAAAGCCAATCAAATGGTTAATTATTTTAGCTTTTTTAACAGTAATTGCCGCTGGTGCATGGTGGTGGTTAAAACCCAAAAATGAAATCACTTATTTAACTGAAGACGTCAAGCGTACCGATATTGAGCAAACTGTAAGTGCTACGGGTGAAATTTCTGCTGCTCAACTAGTTGATGTAGGGGCGCAGTCGACCGGTCAAATCAACAAGTTATATGTAAAAGTCGGGCAACAGGTAAAAAAAGGCGATTTGATTGCGGACATCGATTCCACTACTCAAAAAAATACCTTGAGTACGCACAAAGCACAGTTGGAAACTTATCAAGCCAAGCTGGTATCGGCTCAAATTGCCTTGAAATCCGCTGAAAATAAATATAAACGCGAACAGGCTTTATGGGCGGAAAATGCAACTTCGAAAGAAGAATTGGAAAGTGTACAGGATGCTTTGGCCGCAGCTAAAGCCAATATTGCGGAAATCAAATCAGCTATTCGGCAAACTCAAATCTCTATCAATACGGCCGAGGCTGATTTAGGGCATACGCGTATTAAAGCACCTATGAGCGGCACCGTGGTTTCGATCGTGGTAGAAGAGGGCCAAACGGTCAATTCAAACCAATCGGCTCCGACTATTGTACAAATTGCCGACTTGACCAAAATGCTTAATAAAATGCAAGTGGCCGAAGGTGATGTAGATAAAGTTAAAGCAGGCTCATCTTTAACGTTTACGACACTGGCTCAGCCCGATAGAGTACGAAAAGGGGTATTGGATTCGGTAGATCCGGGACTGACAACCATGTCGAAAGGCAGCTATACCAAAAGTACCGATACTACGGACTCCGCAATCTACTATTATGCACGGGCATATGTGCCAAATGAAGACCACTCTCTTTATATCGGTATGACTACTGAAAATTCTATTGTGGTTAATTCAGTTAAACAAGTATTAGCAGTACCGACTTTAGCGGTGAAATACAACCATGGAAAAGCGGTTGTGCGTGTGTTGGGAGAGCAAAACCGACCGCAGGAGCGCGAAGTAGTTGTCGGGTTAAGCGATGGTATGTCTACCGAAATCAAGTCGGGTTTGAAAGAGGGTGAAAAGGTTATCGTTTCCGAAGTATCGGCAGATGAAAAAAATACATCGCGCGGCATGGGCCGCCCGCCTATGTAAACGGTGCCGCCATGAGTTTAATCGAATGTAAAAATATTAACCGCTATTTCGGCAGCGGAGATAACCGTGTTCATGTGCTGAAAAACATTAATCTCAATATCGAGAAAGGCGACTTTGTTGCAATTATAGGTCAGTCGGGTTCGGGCAAATCGACACTCATGAATATATTAGGGTGCTTGGATGTTGCCTCTTCCGGCTCTTACAAAGTAGACGGTATAGAAACCTCAGCCATGACCGCCGATGAATTGGCGGGCTTGCGCCGAAAGCGATTTGGTTTTATTTTTCAACGCTATAACTTATTGAGCTCGCTAAGCGCGCGTGAAAATGTCGCTTTGCCTGCCGTATATGCTGGTTTGGATTACGAAGAACGCAGTCGTCGTGCCGATGGTTTGCTGAGTGATTTGGGATTGGCTGGAAAAGAGAATAATAAACCCAGCGAGCTTTCAGGCGGCCAACAACAGCGTGTCAGTATTGCCCGTGCGTTGATGAATGGCGGGGAAATTATTCTTGCAGACGAACCTACCGGTGCATTGGATACCGAAAGCGGAGCCAATGTGATGGAAATCATCCATCAATTGCATGCACAAGGGCATACGGTTATTTTAGTTACGCATGATCCCAATATCGCAGCAAACGCTAATCGTGTCATTGAAATCCGTGATGGTGAAATTATTTCCGATATCAGTAAAAATACTGATATTACTGCCGTAGCTGTGCAGAGTGTACATGAAAATCGCTCATGGTCTTTTTATAAAGATCAGTTTGCAGAATCTTTCCGGATGTCTGTGCAGGCTATCTTGGCTCATAAAATGCGCTCGCTACTGACTATGCTAGGCATCATTATTGGTATTGCCTCGGTAGTTTCGGTTGTTGCTTTAGGACGCGGTTCACAAGAAAAAATATTAAAAGACATTAATGCGATGGGTACCAATACCATCACGATTTACCCGGGTAAAGGCTTTGGCGATCGTAGGTCCAGTCGGGTAAAAACTTTAACCGTAAGCGATGCGAATGTTATCAGTAAGCAAAGCTATATTGAAAGTGCTACTCCGATGACTTCGGGGGGAGGGACGTTAACTTACCGCAATATAGCACTCACGGCCCAGCTTTACGGTGCGGGGGAGCAGTATTTTAATGTTCAAGGCATAAAGCTGAAAGAAGGGCGCTTTTACGATTTAGCCGATGTTAAAGGTAGTAATCAAGTTGTTGTGATAGATGAAAATACCCAAAAGCAATTATTCCGGTCGGGTGAGAATGCTTTGGGGAAAACGATATTATTTAAAAAGCGCCCGTTACGTGTAATTGGTGTCGCAATGAATGAAGATTCAAGTTTCGGTTCAAATGACCAGCTACAGCTTTGGGCCCCTTACACAACGGTTATGCAGCAAATTACCGGTGCGCGTCACATCAGTTCGATTTCGGTGAAAGTAAAAGACAATGTTAACTCTAAAGCAGCTGAAAAAAGTCTGACAGAGCTATTGACTGCACGCCATGGAAAAGAAGATTTCTTCATGAATAATATCGACAGCATCAAGCAAACTATTGAAAGTACTACTAATACACTCACTCTTTTAATTTCCAGTATTGCTTTGATTTCATTATTGGTTGGTGGTATAGGTGTGATGAACATCATGTTGGTATCGGTAACCGAACGCACAAAAGAAATCGGTGTCCGTATGGCAATCGGCGCCCGGCAATTCAATATATTGCAGCAATTTTTGATTGAAGCCGTATTAATCTGTCTGATCGGCGGTTTGGCAGGCATATTGTTTTCGGTTTTAATAAGTATTGTGTTCAATCATTTCACGACCAATTTTGCTATGTCGTTTTCTACCGTATCGATTATTGCAGCGGTAACTTGCTCAACTGTTATCGGTATCATATTTGGCTTTATGCCTGCTAAGCGTGCTTCCCAACTTAATCCGATAGATGCATTAGCCCATGACTAAGCCATTAGCTTTAAAGTAACTATCCGGTTTGAATTCTGAGTATTCTTATCAGGTGCGGAAAATTAAATGAATCGAAAAAATATTTTTCAGACGGCCTCTATCGTAGCGGCTGCTTTGGCACTAAGTGCTTGTGCTACCCATAAAGTAGCAGAACCGCTGACATTAGAATCAAGCGGCCAAGTATTGTCGGCAAAACAAACTACCGAAAGTTATGATGTCAACGGCGATTGGTGGCAGATTTACCAAGACGAATCCTTAAACAGCCTTATTAACCAAGCTCTGCAAAATAATATCAACTTGCGTCAGGCAGCATTGAATGTCAATAAAGCACTGTATCAAGCAAATATTATCGGTGCGAACCTTACCCCATCGTTTAACTCATCATTAGGCGCTTCTGCTTCTAAAAATCTTAAGACAGGCGGTTCGAGTAGTAATAGTTTCAGCAGCCAGATGGGATTAAGTTATGAACTGGATTTATGGAAGAAGCTCAGTGCTCAGACTGACGCACAAGTTTGGGAATATCAGGCAGGCCGTAAAGATTTGGCCGCAGCACGTCTTACTCTGATTAATAATGTCGCCGATGCTTATTTTAATATCGCTTATTTGAATGAAGCGATTGCGCTTACGCAAAAATCAGTTAACCAATACCAAGACATTGATAGAATTGTGCGTGCCAAATACCGGTATGGGAAAGTTTCTTCTGCCGAACCTAATCAATCCGAACAATCTTTATTGACCCTTCAAAGTACTTTGTTAAATTTAAAAAGCAGCCGTGAAAATCTTGAAACTACCTTACGAAACCTATTGAACCTAAAGCCGTCGGAAAATCCGGTTGTAACCTCAGAACATTACCGCCTACCTAAAAAAGTGGGAAATGTTGATTTAAATGTGCCGATTACAGTTTTAGCCAACCGTCCGGATTTGCGTGCCGCTGAATACCGATTACAGTCATCTTTAAGAAGTCTGGAAGCACAAAAGCGTAGTTGGTATCCGAGTATTACTTTAGGAGCTTCTTTAAACACTGCCTCAGATAAGGCTTCATCGTTGTTTAAAGTGCCTGTTTTAGGCGGCTCGGTACAGATAAATTTACCGTTCCTAAATTGGAAGGTTTTGAAATGGGAAGATAAAACGGCCGAAGCTAATTTTGAAAGTGCACGGTTAAGCTTTGAAGAAGCTTTGACTACGGCATTAAATGAAGTGAATAGCCATTACCGGCTTTATCAAACCGGCTTGCAAACACTTTCCAACTTAGAGAGGCGGTATGCTTTGGATAAGAAAAACAGCCGCTATTACCAAGTACGCTACCAATACGGTAAAAACGAATTGAAATCTTGGCTGGAGGCGCTTAACAGTGAGTATGGCTCGGAGCAAAATGTACTCAGCCAACGCTATGAAGTTTTAAAATACGAGAATATGATTTATAAAGCGATGGCCGGACGTTATACTCCGAAAGACTATTAGTTGATAAAAGCTTTCAGACGGCATCAATCAAATAACCCCCTTGCTTCAAACAATAAGCAAGGGGGTTATTTGATTTCAGTTTAGCGGCTGATGGTGGCGGCAGCAGCATACACACCGCGATCAAGTGATTCAATCATAGCCGGATAACCATCTTGTTCCTGAGGTGTGTCAATTTGAAAATTGCGACTACGGCCATCGGGCCAAACCGCATAACCGTTAATTTGTGTACTACCTTGGTATGTACCCTGAAACGCTTCGATATATATTTTCAAAATTAGGCTGCTTTGGCTGCGTCCTGCAGGAACGAATACATAGCGCGCATTACCGATACGGTTGAGCTTATTGCTGAAACTTGCGTTCAGAGCTTGATTCAGCGGGGCAGCCCAAAGATGATTGCGGGCGAAGTTCAAACTGTGCGCATCAGTTTGGTAAACCAAGCCGCCGTTATTGAGAGGATCAGCCAAAATGGTTTGCACGGCAATTTCTTGCCCGTGTTGATCCGGCAGGCTGAATTGGCTGTCGGGCAGGGTAAAGTATCGGGTTTGCTGTGGTGTACTGCAAGCGGTGAGGGCGGCGGCAGTCAGCAAAAGATAAAGCAATCGGCGCATCAGCGGCTTCCTTTTGGTATCGGATCTTTAAGGTTACTGTTGAAAATCAGAGCATTCGGTTTTTCTTTCAGCGTGTTGATGACAGGGCGGGCCTCTTGCAGGGTTTTATCGATATTTTGCAAGGTAGCTTGGACATCAGCGTAA
Organism: Neisseria sp. S1; assembly: GCF_048060015.1. NCBI lineage: Bacteria > Pseudomonadati > Pseudomonadota > Betaproteobacteria > Neisseriales > Neisseriaceae > Neisseria > Neisseria sp. S1. Next base: position 121,084 of record NZ_JBLUPI010000001.1, on the reverse strand, counting down.
ATCGGTGATTGCGGCGAAACTCCTGCCAATACGGTTCTTAATTCAGCCAATGTTTTATTCAGCTCTTGCGGAATATTTTGCGTATGCGGTTGGCTGAGGAGTTTGTTGGCCGAATTCAGGGTACGCTGTAACTCTTTTAATGAACTATTCAGCTCGCCCACTGTTTTTTCGATAGGTAAGCGGTTAAATTTCTCTAACAGGTTGCTTAGCTGTACTTGCAATTCATCTAAGCCGCCGCCACGGGTGGCAATAACAGTATTGCCACCGTAGTTCGGATAGGGGCGTAATACAGGCGTATCCGAGGGTTTATCCGACAATTCGATAATTTTACTCCCGGTTACCAAATTATTGCTGGCCAATGTGGCATATAGCCCGCGGCTTAATGCCGTCTGAAATTGGGTTTGCCAGTATTCCCGGCTTTGTTGTTTGGCGTTGATTTCCAAACGTTCCGGCTCGATACGGATGCGTACCGGAATCCAGCCGTTTTCAAAGATTTTCAGACTGTCGTTTTCAGCAAAATACGGTGCGTCTGCTACGGAGCCTATGTTAATACCTTTATACTCTACGGGAGAGCCGGGATTTAAGCCGCGGATACTTTGTTTGAAAAAAGTAATGTAATACAGGGCACGGGAACCGGGTAGGTTATCGATTTGGTTGCGGTCATTATAAATGGTAAAAGTATCTTCATTGCGAACGGCTTGGCTACCTCGGGAGCCCGAAGGGGAATCAAAAGCGATAGCACCGGAAAGCAGGGCTGGAAGAGGGGCAGAGTCCACCCGAATACCGCTGCCGGTTGCTTCCACACTGATACCGCTGTCTAGCCAAAAACGGCTGTCGGTGCTAACCAAATGGTCGTTGGGACTTTGGATAAAGATGGTGTAGTTTACGGTTTGCTGTTTGGGATCGAAATGAGCGCTTTCGATTTGGCCGACCGTGAAGTTTTGGTATAAAACCGGGCTGCCGACACTCAGCATTTTATTGTTTTTGCCTACCAGTTTCAGACGTAGTCCGACTTGGCCGATGGCGGTAATCGGGGGAATATCATGAACGGTAAAGGTATCTTGGGTTTCTTCGCTTTTACCGGGTGTAAAGGCAATATATGAGCCTGATACCAAAGTGTTCAGGCCGGTAATGCCGCTTTGGTCGATACGCGGTTTGACTACCCAAAATTGCGTATCTTTTCGCATCATGTTTTTTGCATCCGCGTTGAGCAGTGCGGTAACCTCAACGCCTTTTTGGTCTTCACGCAACTTGATTCGCGTAACGCGCCCGACATCTACACTTAGCACTTTGATAACGGTATTGTTGACTTCAATACCGTCTGCGCTATCCATCAGCAGGGTAATTTCAGGGCCGGTGTTACGGATATTCTGCATCAGAAGCCAAATTCCGGTAATCAATGCAATCAGCGGAATCAACCAAACCACCGAAGTAAAAACATTGGTTTTACGGACGCGGGCAGGTACGGTAGCAGAGTTTTTTTTGTTGGGCGTGTCAGTCATATTGCGTATGTAAGATATCCGGGATTTCAGACGGCCTGTTTTCGGCGGCTTTATCCCACAGTAGGCGGGGATCGAAAAAGTAAGCGGCAAACATGGTCAGCACGGCCACCAAGCAGAAATAAGCGGCGGCCGGTCCGGGGGTGACGCGTGCCAAAGGAGTATGAAACGCGCTCATCAAAATGATGATAACGAAAATATCAATCATCGACCATTTCCCAACTGCCTCCGTCATGCGGTAAAGCCGCGATAATGTATGTGCCGATAAGGGCAGTTTGCTTGAAGCGGCAGCAATTTGTAAAAAAAACAAGGAAGCTATTTTAGCACCCGGTACCAAAATACTGGCACTGAAAATAATGGCGGCGATAAGTTTGTCACCATCTTTCCACATATAAATAATACCGCTCATAATGGTGCTGATTTCCGTATTGAAAGGATTTGAGGAAATCATAATCGGAAGCAGGTTGGCAGGAATATACAATATTGTGGCGGCCAGCAAAAAGGCCAGGGAAACACTCAGACTTTTAGGACGGCGGCTGAAAAGTGCCGAGCCGCATACCCCGCAGGTATTTTCATCGGCCTGGCGAAAATACAAACAACGGCTGCAACAAATAAGACCGGCTGCCGGAGCTTGTATGGTGTTTCGACCGCTGATTTTATGGATACGGTAATACACCCAATGCTGGGGGATCGATACCGAAGTACGGATTAGCATTACGGCCAAAACAAACATCAGATAGAATGCCGCGCCGAATTCAACCTCCGCCACGGAAGTCAGTTTGATATAAGCCACCAATGTAGAAATAAAAAACACATCTACCATTATCCAATGGCGCAGCCGTACCAAAGTGCGCGTAGCATAAAACAAGGCCGGATACATTTTTTCACGCAGCAATGCCGTGTAAACATATAAGCACAGCAGTAAAAACAGCAGTGGTGTTCCGAAGGTTAGAACAAACATTACTTCGGCCAGAAAACCGAAATCCTGCACAATTAAAATTTTCATCATGGCAGGCAGGGATAATATTGAGGTAACGCTACTGAACGACACTGTTATAAACATCATGCCGTATACGAATACCATCAAAATCAGCGAAGTTACCGCATATGCCAGCGGAGCGATATAAGGGTTCTTTTCCACTTCGACGATTTCATGGCTGCAGCGCGGGCAATGCGCCTCCTGCCCTTGAAGCAGGCGTGGAATATCAATACGCAACCCGCATTCGGGACAATCGACAGTATGGGCAGGCAGCGTTGCATCATGACGGTGGGCTTTGTAACGCCACCAGCGCCGGTAGGTACGGATAGGCCGGTAAGACGGCATAAGCAAAGATATGATTAATAATGGAGTTGGGAATTATAACGGAAAATCGTACGGCTTAATGACTTGAAAACGTAAAGGCCGTCTGAAAAAGTATTTCAGACGGCCTGAAAATATATTTTTGACAGCAATTTATTCTAATGCCGCAACAAACTGATCGACTGCACTTTCAGGTGTTGCCCACGAAGTAATCAAGCGTATCGCTGCATGGTTGTTATCAATTGCTTGCCAAATATAAAAATCAAAATCACTTTTCAGTTTTTCAATCAAACTATAGGGAAGAATCGGAAATATTTGATTGGTAGTGGAATCTGTTAAAAAATTATAACCTTTTCCGCGTAAAGCAGCCGTAATTTTAGCAGCCATTGTATTGGCATGACGAGCCAACTCGAAATAAAGGCCGTCTGAAAAAAGTTCGAAATATTGGATACCCAGTAAACGGCCTTTGGAAAGCAAAGCGCCGTTTTGTTTGACGATATAATCAAAATCATTTTGCAAATCAGGGTTGGCAATTACCATGGCTTCACCGAGCAAGCCGCCGTTTTTAGTGGCTCCGATATAGAAAGCATCGGTCAGGCGGGCTAAGTCGGGCAGTGTAACATCGCACCCTTCCGCCATTATGGCGCTCCCCAAACGTGCACCATCGATGTAAAAATATAAGCCATGATTACGGCAATAATTTGAGAGAGCCTCTAATTCGGCCAAGTTATAAACCGTACCAACTTCGGTTGCCTGCGAAATATATACCAGCTTCGGTTTTACCATATGCGGAGCGAGGCTGTGATTTTTCACAACGGCTTCGATGGCTGAAACAGTAAGCTTTCCGTGTTCCGCCAGGGCGGTAATGACTTTATGGCCGCTTGCTTCGATGGCTCCGGCTTCGTTAGTTGCAATATGACCGCTTGAAGGAGAAATAACTGCTTCGTGCGGACGTAAAAAAGCAGTCATGGCCAAACGGTTGGTTTGTGTGCCGCCGCTTAGAAAGTGGATGGCGGCGGATTTGTTTTGGATCAAGCCGCGTAGGATTTCTTTGGCTTTAATACTGTAAAAATCAGCTCCGTAGCCTTCGTGTTGCTCTAAATTGCTGGCAAGCAAGCGATTCAGAATATTCGGATGGGCGCCTTCGGCATAATCGTTTTTAAAATTGTACATAATGATTTTCTCAATGAATGTGTATCTATGAAAAAGTAAATATTTTCATAATGTCAGCATAACATCAGCATAGGCCGTCTGAAAATATCTGCCGTAAGCGTAAATAATCGACATAAGCATTTTGGCGGCCTCTTAGCATAAATTTATCGGATATAATGCCTACATTAATTTGTAAAAAATACTACTTTAGCGGCAGTTATTCTGTTGTCTTGTTTTTTCTAATCGATAAAAGCCAAAATTCTGTTTACATTTAATTTTGGAAAATAGTTATGAAATTGCGCTCTCTTATATTGGCCTCTGCATTATTGTGTTGCCAAAGCTCTGTTTGGGCAGCAGAAATTACCGTATCTGCTGCTGCAAGTTTGTCGAATGCTTTCAAAGATATTGCCGGGCAGTATCAAAAACGTTATCCGGATGCCGTAATCCGTTTAAATACGGCAGGTTCGGGAACATTGCTGCAACAGGCGATACGGGGAGCACCTGTAGATGTATTGGCGTTTGCCGATGATGAAACGATGGATAAGGCGCAAGTGGCCGGTATTGTTGATAAGGCGGCTAGAAAGATATTTGCACGTAATACGCTGGTATTGGTTGTGCCTGTGAAAAGCCGTTTGAATATCCGCAGTATAAACGATTTGCCATCTCCCGATGTTCGCCGAATCGCGTTAAGTAATCCGGCTTCAGTTCCGGCAGGCAGGTATGGGAAGGCAGCATTGGAAAGAAGCGGGCAGTGGCAGAAGGTTCTTCCGAAGATCATTCAAACCCAACATGTACACCAATCTTTGGATTATGTGGCAAGGGGAGAGGTAGATGCGGGTTTTGTTTATCGTACGGATGCTGCTTTAATGCCGGGTAAAGTCAAAATTGCTGCAACGGTGCAAACAGACAAGACGGTATCCTATCCGGCGGCAGTAGTAAAAGACAGCCGGCAAGCCACTGAAGCACGGAGATTTACTGACTATCTGGCCTCTGCCGAAGCGCAAAATATTTTAAGAAAGTATGGTTTTGGTAAACCATAAAAATTTCTGAAACTGCCAGCGGTTTAATTTGTCAATTAACCTATACCACGTCTGCAAAGGAATGTTGGTATGGTAGCTAATATTTAATTAGATAAATTATTTTTTTCGGTATTATTTTTGCTTTCAAATTAAAAAGCCGGCCGACTTAATTTCTAATTTCTTATTATTTAATATCGGGTTAGATAATTCAAACATCATATTGATCGTTTGTCAAAATTTATCGGCGTACAAGTTTTTTTATTGCTATAATGCGCGCCGCTTTTTTAATAAAAATATGATGCTTTGATTTACAGCTTAATAACATAGAGTTTTTGATGAATTCAACGCTGCTTTATATCTATGGTGCAGGCGGGCATGGCAGGGTAGTAGCCGATATTGCCGGATTTTTTAATTATAAAAACATTGTATTTCTTGATGATGCCAATGGTACGCCTTTTCATGAATCGTTACCGCCGGGTGATATGGTTATCGGCGTAGGTAATAATACAACACGGCAAAAACTAAGTGAAAAAGTCATTGCAGCAGGCTTTTCACCGGTTAGCTTGATTCACCCCCATGCGGTGGTTTCGCCCGGCGCCGAGATAGGTCCGGGTACAGTGGCAATGGCTGGGGTAGTGGTGAATGCCGGAGCTAAAATTGGTTCGGGTGTCATTCTCAATACCGGTTCCATTGTCGAACATGATTGTATTATTGGTGATTATGCGCATATTGCGCCAAAAGCAGCCTTAGCCGGCAGCGTAACTGTTGGCGCGCGTACCCAAGTAGGCATTGGCAGTTGTGTTATCCAAACCGTAGAAATCGGGGCCGACTGTATGATCGGTGCAGGCAGCGTGGTGGTACGCGATATTCCGGCCGGAGTAGTTGCTTTCGGTAATCCGGCGCGAGTACACCGCAGCTTGTAATAAAACGATCTTTTATCCATACTTCAAAGTGCTTAAGCATTTTTATAGAATACGTGTAAAATAGCGAAACGATACAATTATGCCGTCTGAAGTTTTCAGACGGCCTTTTTATAAGTTCGAATATGGAAGAAGCTTCTGCATTAACCGCATTATGGTTGTCGCTCAAAGTTGCCGGTATCGCCACTTTCTGTAACCTGCTGCTTGGCACTGCAGCCGGATTTGTTTTGGCACGTTGGCGTTTTTTCGGCCGGGAGCTGTTGGATACGCTGCTGACCTTGCCGATGGTGATGCCGCCTACAGTGCTGGGTTATTACTTATTGGTGTTGCTCGGTAGAAACGGAGCTTTCGGCACATGGTTACAGGATACCTTCGGTATTAACTTGATTTTTACTTGGCAGGGTGCGGTTATCGCCGCCATGGTGGTTACTTTTCCGTTGGTATTCAAGCCCGCACGCTCCGCATTCGAAAGTGTGCCGCCACAGCTTGAACAAGCGGCCAAGGTATTGGGCTTGGGTTCGCTTTCTGTTTTTTTCAGAGTAAGTCTGCCCCTGGCTTGGCGCGGCATTTTGGCAGGAATGTTGCTTGCTTTTGCCCGTGCCTTAGGCGAGTTTGGGGCAACTTTAATGGTAGCGGGCAGTATTCCGGGGCAAACACAAACATTGTCAATTGCCGTTTATGAAGCTGTTCAAGCCGGTAATGATATATTGGCCAACCGTTTAGTATTATTGATTTCGATTGTGTGTATCATAATTTTGTTGGTCTTAGGCAAACTAGCCAAGGCAAAAGACGGAAGTGCGCGTGATGCAGTTTGATATTGATATTGAAAAAAATTTTTCCGGCTTTTCTTTGGCAGTAAAATTGGCAACCAATGCCGAAAAGCTAGCTTTGATCGGAGCCTCCGGTGCCGGTAAAAGCCTGACTTTGCAAATTTTGGCCGGACTGCTTGCTCCGGATGCCGGTCACATCAAAATCGACGGTGAAATCTGGTTTGATTCGGAAACCAATATCAATTTACCGATACAACAGCGCAAAGCAGGCTTGGTATTTCAAGATTATGCGCTGTTTCCTCACCTAACCGTGGCTCAAAATATCGGTTTCGGGTTGCGGCAAGGATGGCGTAATCCGGGTAAAAGGCCGTCTGAAGAGGTGGTGTTTTGGCTGGATACGTTAAAAATCAGCCATATTGCAGACAAACTGCCGGGCCAGATTTCCGGCGGGCAAAAACAGCGTACTGCATTAGCACGGGCTTTAGCCGTCAAACCGCGCTTGCTTTTGTTGGATGAGCCTTTTTCTGCGTTGGATACTGATTTACGAAGGCATACGCGTGAGGAATTGGCTTCGTTGCAAGCACAGACTGGGGTGCCGATGATTTTGATTACTCATGATAAGGCGGATGCCCATGCATTGGCCGAAGAAACTTGGCAGATGGAAAATGGTAGGGTGTATTTAAAATAGGATTAATTTGTCCTTGGTGGTTATATTTTTAATATCTATACGAAATATCAAATATGCCGTCTGAAAACTTTTTCAGACGGCATATTTTATATAAAGGTTATATCACGCTCGCTATACTAAATTTTGATTTCATGATTTTTGCCGTTTACGGTTTCTATAATGGTAAAGGTTTTATTGCAGGTGTTTGCGGTCATTTTCGCACTGGTTTTTTCAGCCGTATTATTCCAGGTAATTTCAATTGTATTTTCATTCAAAGCTTTTACGCTGAATTCTCCATCAAATGCTTTGCTGGTATTACGGAATTTCAGAAGGCCAAATAAACGTTGCACAACCGGACGTTGTACGGCGGCCTCGATTTCCTCTAACGTATAGTAATGGCGGTTGATATTGCGGCCTTCTTTGGTTTTTTCCAATAGCTCGATATCATTTTCACCGGCCAGCAGGCCGACATAATAAATTTGCGGAATACCGGGGGCGAAACACTGTAATACGCGAGCCAGCAGATAGGCTTGGTCGTCATTGCCCAATGCAGAATAATAAGTACAATTGATCTGATAAATATCGAGATTATTGTATTCGGCACTGCTGTATTTTTTCTTCACATTTGCGCCTTGGGCATATAAGGCTTCACGCGCTGCTTCGGTTTCTTCGTCCGTCATTAGATCCTTTACATCCACAACTCCGATGCCGTCGTGCGTATCGAGTGTAGTGAATTGTTTGCGCGGACAAATTTCCATCCAATGTACCAAACGGTCAACCCGGCCGCTAAACAAGGTATGTAATACTAGCATCGGCAGAGCGAAGTCGTATACATAATAATCGTGTTCGGCAATTTTCAGCTGGATAGTGTAGTGTTCGTGAATTTCCGGCAATACGGCTACGTTGTGCGCGTCCAATACATCGGTACATTCCCGCAAAGTTTTCCAAATTTCGGGTTCGATAAAAAAGCAGTTGGTGCCGATTTTTTTATTGGCGTAAGCAAAAGCATCTAAACGGATAATCGAAGCTCCTTGCTTGCTTAGAAATTCCAAATTGTTTTTGATGAATTTTTTGGTGGTGGGTGTGGTGACATCCAAATCCACTTGCTCTTCATCAAAAGTACACCACACTTTTTCTTGGGTGCCGTCGGCAAACTCGGCAATACGATAGGGCGCGCGCGGTTTGCGTTTGTAGATTAGATCTACTTGTTCTTGGGTAGGCTCGCCATTTGGCCAGAAATTTTTGTAACGGATAAATAAATCAGCGTATTCGGATTGGTCTTTTTTAGCTAAAAAGTCTTTAAAATAAGGGGATTGGGCTGAAATATGGTTGACCATAAAGTCGAACATCAAATAATAATTTTCTGCCAAAGCCCGAATATCTTCCCAATCTCCGAACGAAGGATCGACTTTTGTGTAATCCATAGGAGCAAAACCGCGATCACCTGATGAGGGGAAAAACGGAAGAATGTGCACCCCGCCGACCACATCTTTTAAAGGACCTTGTAATACTTTGGCTAAGTCTTTTAAATTATTGCCTAAACTATCGGCATAGGTAATCAGCATGGCTTCGTTTTTTAGCTGCATGGTTTTGTTCCTGTCGGCGGGGTGTAATTAAAAGGTATGGGACACTGCATTATACTGTCTAAAAAGACACCGATGTCATTTATGTGGAATGATATCAAGTCGGGCAATCAAGTCAATTTCTAAAACGTAATAAATCGTTAGCAAAAATGAGAAAGCCTGTAGAAACAAGGCAGGCACTTTTTCATGATCAACCGGTAGTATTTGTTTGATTTCGGCTATTATCGTTTGTAAGGTTTACAGGCCGTTTGAAAAATTTATATACAGGCAATTAAGAAAGCATAATTTTCAGACAGCATTGTAATATTTTTATACTTTTTCTAATGCGTATGAATACTTGTAATCTTACGGTATGCCGCTTGTAAAGGTGTAATTTCGGTTAGACGCGCATGATCGATTGCTTCTGCGATTTTGTGAGGACAATCCTTATGGGTGTTGACAATAGCAGTTGTGTCGATATTGTTAGCAGCATCCAATAGAGCCAGCCAATGATCGCGCTGGGGGTAGGGTGTGTTTTCCCGATGTAGTCTGCCGCGCGTATCGGCAACACACACATTCAAGGCAGCCTGAAAACGTTCCGGGCGGCGGAAGGCATCGGTTTTTTTCAAAGTATTAAGTACGGTTTGCGGTTTGAGTTCGCTAACACTATGAAAAATAATGTGCCAACGGCATACCAGTTCCGCCAGCTCTGCACAATGCTTGGGGACGCGCCAACGGGCATTAACCCTGCGGGCGGGGTCAACGCCGGCGATATCATGCCCGTGATGCTTGGGTAAAATATCGGGCGGAGTTAATGCCTTACCTAAATCATGCAGTAGTGCGGCATAACGCTCAGGCAGGCTCAACTGCATTTCGGCTGCTTGTTGAAGTACCATTAGGGTATGGATACCGGTATCTACTTCAGGATGGTAGTCCGCACGTTGGGGGACGCCGAATAAGGCTTCCACTTCGGGAAGTAATATTTCCAATGCCCCGCATTCATGCAAAATTTCAATCATTTTTGCCGGGTAAGATTCCATTAAACCTTTAGATAATTCCTGCCAAACACGCTCGGCAACCAAAGCATCTACTTCACCCGCCGCAACCATATCTTTCATCAGTTGCATGGTTTCGGAGGCCACCTCAAAATCATAGCGGGCGGCAAAACGGGCAACCCGGAGAATTCTGACCGGATCTTCGGCAAAAGCGGGGGAAACATGGCGTAATACGCGGTTGGCCAAGTCGGCTTGACCGCCGAAGGGGTCGATAATTTCGCCCTCGGACGTTTGCGCCATTGCATTAATAGTTAGATCACGGCGCTCAAGGTCTTGTTCGAGTGTGATATTTTTGTCGGTATGGAACACAAAGCCCCCATAGCCTTTGGCAGTTTTGCGCTCGGTGCGTGCCAAAGCATATTCTTCATGTGTGTTCGGATGCAGAAATACGGGAAAGTCTTTTCCTACCGGAGAAAACCCTTGTGCCAGCATGGTTTGAACATCTGCACCGACAACGACCCAATCTCGGTCTTTAACAGGTAAACCCAATAGAAAATCACGTACAGCACCGCCGACAAGATATATTTGCATGATAAAAATAAATATTTATTGAAATTTTGTGCGGCTATTCTAAATGAAAACAGAGCCGCCTGAATAATTTTTCAGACGGCTCTGCATGATTAAAAAAGTTTATTTACAGCTTACGCCCTGAATTTTGGGTTTGCTTTCACTACCTACTTTAAAAACGCATTTGGTGCTGTTGCTGCCTGATACGGTTAAGTTACCGCCGGCCAAGTTGAGGTTAACCGGTTCTTTAACACCCATGCTTACAGCGGTAGAAGCCAATTTTTGCGCATCATCTTGCGAATAGCCGCTGTTATCGGCTGCAATTTTGATTTCTTTGGCTGCATACGCATTAGCGCCGATAGCCAATACGGCAGCGGCAGCAAACAAGGTGAAGATTTTGGTTTTGTTCATGTATGTGTCCTTTATATCGGTATGCTGCTGCATACCTGTGGACATATCATAAAATTAAAATCTTTCAGGAGCAAGAATTGGTAGGCTTTTTGCATTTATATGCAGAAGGTGCGGCTTTTTTAACACAAAACTGGCCGAAAAGTAATATGAATACTGTTCGGCCAGAGAAATAAAAGCTCGGATTACAATCTAATATTTAGCATTTTGCTTCGGCATTTTTGCGTGCATAGTACCAATAATTTAAAAGCAAACAGATGGTGTAGAAGCAAATAAAGGCAATCAAAGCCGCATTCACACTACCGGTTAATGCGATTGAAGTACCATAGCTTTTGGGAATAAAAAATCCGCCGTATGCAGCAAAAGCTGCGGTAAAGCCGATTACAGCCGCACCTTCCTTTGTTGCATCCAAACGAGCTTGTTCTTCGGTTTTTAAGCCATTTTGTGCAAATTTTTCATGCATATTTAAGAAGATAACGGGAACCTGCATGAAAGTCGAACCATTGCCTAAGCCGGTGAGGGCGAAAAGTGCCATAAAGCAGGCGAAAAATCCCCAAAAACTACCGCCCTGGCCGTTATTAGGTAAGAAAGAGATCACGCCTAATACGGCGATAATCATACCGGCGAATACAATTTGAGTGATTTTGGCACCGCTTTTGATTTTATCGGAAAGCCAACCGCCGATAGGGCGGGCCAAAGCACCGACCAAAGGACCTAAAAAGGCATATTTAACCGAATCGACATCGGGAAATTGTGCCTTAATCAACAGCGGGAAGCCGGCGGCAAAGCCGATAAATGAGCCGAAAGTACCCAAATATAAAATACACATAATCCAATTGTGCTTACGGCTGAAAATAATTGCTTGTTCTTTGAAGCTGGCTTTCGCACTGGCCAAATCATTCATTCCGAACCAAGCGGCCAAAGTCGAAAGAATAATAAAGGGAACCCAAATAAATCCCGCATTTTGCAACCAAACTTGTTTGGTGACATCGCCTTTCACCCATGTTTGCGCATCACCGCCGAACGCGCCGAAAACGCCTGCCGTGATGATTAGCGGTACAACGAATTGCACAACGGATACCCCTAAATTACCCAGACCCGCATTAAGGCCGAGTGCAGTGCCTTTTTCAGCCTTTGGAAAGAAAAAGCTGATATTGGCCATACTGGATGAAAAGTTGCCTCCGCCAAAACCACACAATAATGCCAATACCATCATGGTTAAATAGCTGGTGGAAGGATCTTGCACGGCAAAGCCCAAACCTATTGCGGGTAAAAGCAGGCTGGCAGTAGAAATTGCCGTCCACTTTCTACCTCCGAATACAGGGACCATAAACGAATAAAAAATCCGTAAAGTCGCGCCTGAGAGTGCGGGTAGGGCAGCCAACCAAAAAAGCTGGTTTTCACTGTATTGAAAACCGATATTGGGCAAGTTGACCACCGCTACGCTCCACACTTGCCAAATGGCAAATGCAAGCAAAAGCGCGGGAATGGAAATCCACAAATTACGTTTGGCGGTTTTTCGACCGCTGGTTTCCCAAAACTGTTTGTCTTCAGGACGCCAATCTTGAATCAAATGATTCATTTTTATCTCCGATAAAAATTTCTTTTCAGACGGCCTCGTCTATAGGCAATCAGTAAAGGCCGCCTGAAAACAAATTGAATGGTAAATTTTACTGCCTACAAATAATTAATTATTTTTTCTTTCTGCTTCAATGCGTTTGGCTTTCATGGAAAAGTGCATCCATACCAAAGAAACGCACACTGTTCCGTAAAGCAGCATAAAACTGGTTGAGCGGATACCGGTGATATCTTCAAGCGCACCGAACATAATCGGTAACAGGAACCCCCCCAAACCACCGGCCAAGCCGACAATGCCTGATACCGCCCCGATATTTGTAGGGTAATCATCAGCAACAAATTTGAATACCGAAGCTTTACCCACAGCCATGGCAATACCTACGGCAAACATCAAAATAGTGAAAACAGTTACATTCAGGCCGATATGCATAGCCATCGTGCCGCCATCAGTAGTTTGAATGTGTAATTGGGTTTGTGGATAAGAAAGAAGGAAGAAACATACCCAACATACCCACATAACCGCCCAAGTAACTTTATAAGCACCGAATTTGTCTGAAAGATACCCGCCGAAAGCACGCAATACGCCGCCGGGAAGAGAGAAACAGGCTGCTAAGAATGCCGCAGTTTGCAAAGAGAGACCGTATTCTCCTACATAATATTTAGTCATCCATAGAGCTAAGCCGACATAACCGCCGAACACCACCGAATAAAGCTGGCTATAACGCAATACGCCCGGATCTTTCAGCAAAGCCAACTGCTGCTTGAGAGTAACGGATGAAGATACCTGATGGCTTTTATCGCTATAAGAAGTAAACCAAAACAACACGGCCGTTCCCAACATAATGGCAGCATAAACAGTTGGGACAAAATGCCATGTGCCGTAAGCAATTAATGCCGGTGCGAGAAATTTATTCAAGGCCGATCCGGCATTGCCGGCACCGAAAATCCCCATTGCCAAGCCTTGCTGATTTTTCGGGAACCAGCGTGCTACATAAGGCGTGCCTACCGAAAACGAACCGCCGGCTAATCCCATAATCAGACCAATAAGTAGGAAATGCCAAAACTGATTGGCATACTGCATGACAAAAATTGCAGGCACGCAAGCCAGCATTAATAGGAAAAGCACGATACGGCCACCGAAGCGGTCGGTCCAAATACCCAATGGTACGCGCACTAAAGAGCCTGATAACACGGGTGTTGCCGCTAAAATACCGAATTCTGTTTCACTCAGCCCCAATTCATTTTTAATCGGAATGCCGACAACTGCCAGCATCATCCAAACCATGAAACAGACGGTAAACGCCCATGTGCTGGAAAACAGCACGGAATATTGTTTATATTGTTGAGAAGCCATTGCATTGATCCTTACAATTTGCCGCAATACATTTCTTTACAAAAGACTGCGACTTTTAGTAAATAAATTTTTACAATGCAACCTTACGCCGCTTGCCGGCATTTTTATATCGGCTGGAAGCAGCGGCTTTTTTGGATATCGGTATAACTAGTGTTAAGCCGAAAGCTTAGAGGGATACGTCTTTGGAAGTAGAACGTGCAGCTTTTTATCCTTGGAAATTCGGATACAAGAAGAAATATATAAATAATTCGCATAATTTATATTATGTAAATCTCAAAAGAATCAAGAATATAGGCCAAATGCTTTTCCCACGTAGCATGTTAGCAATTACTGTTTTTTAGGTATCATATGATAGTAAGCATTTTATGTAATTAAAGTCAACCATAGGTATTTTTAAGATTTTGTTGTAATTTTTTAATTTTTAAGAAGACTTTATCTTATGGTAATTTCATAATTCATAAATATTTTTTGAGGTATTTTGCTTGAAAAAATCCAGCGATGCTTAATAAAACGACAGGCAGTAACAGAATAATTGGATCAATAGAAAAGGGCATACTTAAGTAAATAAATACGGTTGTCCAAATAATACCGGACCGCCAAAACTTGGCCCGGTGGTAAATAGCAGCAGATTCCCTTGCCGCATTTTGTTGCCGGACTTTTCTCTTCATAAACCCATCAAAAACCGCACTACATACCATAATAATCAATAATGGAATAAAAGCCATGATATTCCCTATTCGAATGGCGATGATTTTAAGCGTATCGTTTAGGATGGACAGTTCTGTTGCAAAATTTTCCAACATACCTGCGAAACTTGAACTTAGAGCATCATTCTGCTGGCCGTTAAGCAACGGTTCGATTCCGCTGAGTTTGAAGATAACCAAATATAATCCGTCGTAAATCCAGCGGATAACGGCAATATGGAACGGTAGATCGGTCATACTGCTTTGAGCAAAAATTTCTTGGGTTCGAATCAGTTCTGATTTCAATAAATCACCCTGTCCGAAGTAGGTCTGAATAGCTACTGACGAAAAAAATAGGATTGCAGTAACCAACAAAATGATGAAAGCCCATTTGAACGGTTTGGTCAAAAAGCCAATGCTGGTTGACTTGGCCAGAAATTCGGGAGGTTGGTTAGCCATAATATTGTCCTTCTATAAAAGCATTGTTTTCTGAGTCATCGGTGCGGTTCAAGCGGACAATTTCACGCATTTTTTCAGCAACGGCAGTCAAATCGGATGGAACATCAATGTCCGGGTCGGGCAAGGGGAGTGGGAGTCGGATTTTATAGAGCTGCCCGCCCTCTAGTAGCGCAAAAGCTTGTCCTTTGGGTAGGTTGATCAAGTCTGATGTTTGCAGCATCGGGACGGTTTCTGTTGCTAACCGGTCTTCGTTCGAACTGGTAAAATCCTCCATGTCTTTCGGAAGGGCGACATCTCCGACGGAAGATACTTGAGTGCCTGAAACGACTTTGACATCCGGTAGCTGGCTGGTCAGCAATTCGGCGGTTGATTCGTGCTTGACACGGAGCATAATCATATTGTTCAAGTTACCGGCAATTTGACCTGCTTTGGCGGCTGAACCGATTTTGGCTTCGACATCAGACCATGTTTGCGTGTAAACGGTTACTTGATAACCGGCACCTCCAGCTTTATTCAGCAGCGGAATGAACTCATCCCCAATTAATTCGTTAAATTCGTCTGCATGAATAGCCACTTTCCGTTTTTTAGTTGCTCCTGACTGGCCAAAACCATGACCGTGCTTGTAGATATGACCGGAAAGTGAAGTCAGGTCTGCAAACATTGCATTACCGACTGCTGCGGCTACTTCAGCATCGGTCAGTGCATCCAATCCCACATATACCACCGCTTCGGAGGCCATGACTTTACGCCAGTCCATAACTGGCCGCTCATCCGTTAAATCATTGAAATCCGGACTGATTAATTCGGCTACTTTGCCGCTGGTCAGTTTTTCAAGCAATGGGTACAGTGATGAAACCAGTTTATCGAAATAGGTGCGTTCATTACCTAAAATGCCGATGACGGCATCCGTCAATGGATTGTTCGATCCTTTTGATTTCAGGAAATACGCGGTTTTAACCGTTTCCATATCCCGACCGGTTTTGCCGGCCGTTTTCTTTTGTTCCGATTCCAAATCGTAAGATTCATATTCTTTTTCCCATCCCGGATATTCCAAGTTGAGTGTTTTTTCAAAATAGGCTTTGGCCAAATCATCCATATTCACGGCGCATTGATAAATGCTCAGATAGGTCGGTTTGATGGAAATGGCTTCCATAATTTTGGCCAGCACATTTACAAAACGCCATACGAATGCTTTAAATGCTGCCGAATTGCCTTCTCCGGGCAAACCGTTTGACATACGGGTGGCCACTTCGGTAATCCGAGAGAAATCTCCAACCGGATTGTAACGGCAGGATACTTCGGGAAAACCTAAATGAAAAAGGTAAAACGGCCGTTTCATCTTTTTTGCACGGGCATACATCATCAACATCACATCGGCATCACCCTTGGGATCGAACATGATGGTTACGTCGCCACGGCAGATGTCTTGGTTGATCATTACTTCTGCAAGGCGGGTTTTACCGACACGGGTGGTTCCCCAAACCCCGGTATGGCCGACGCGCTCGCCCAACGACATGAAGATTTCTTCTTCCTCCAGTTCCACACCGTGAATTTCAGGAGAACCGCCGACAGGAGGTAAGGGGGCAACCGGATTCCACCAGGCATTTGATGAAGTCAGCTTGGTCAGCCATGTTTCTCTCGGTGTTTTGATTTCATGCAGGCGTGCTGCTTTATATAACTTCCCCGGGAGGCGCAGGTGGTCGTTTTCAGGCTGGCGAATCATCATCAAGCGCTGAGTATGCTTCTGCGTCCATCTAAATCCTTTTCCCAAAAACAATGCTTTGTCGGATACCGGAATTTGGTCGGGAGTGGCCGCATAATAGGGGAGGTTTTTCACGTTCTTCCGATACCGACGGATGCGGTTGCCTTCAAAATAACGTTTGACTGCCAGACCGCCAAAAACCGGAATAACCGCATAGCGGCTGATTCCGGGTAATGGCATGAGTGTGGCTGCCAGCATCGCGGCAGAATAGGATGCGGCGCTATAAAATTCATAGGGGTAGCGGTATACGTTTTCAGGAATACGAATGGTCAGGCTCATGAATCTTCTCCGGTCGGTTTGGGTTGGAGTAGGTTTTGGCTGTCAGCCAGTGCAATATCAATGTTGTTCGGTGGTCTGCTGTCGGCTTTTACAATCAGGTGTAGCTTGTCTTCTGGTATCAGATAGCAGTGAAACAGTAATTTCTGCTGTGCTTTAACGGCCAAGGCAGTATAGATGGCAGAACGTTTGGTGCGGCCATGAAGACCCAGTGCGGTAAATCCCTTTTGTGCCAAGAGGCCGGGGCAGCTCGGGTTGTTTTTGTCAAAGACACCGCCGGCATATTCTCTGAAAATAGCCGGAGTAACCAGTAACATCCCTTGTTCGACAAAATGGACGGGGGAGCCGCTTTGGTTAACGGTAATACTGCCCTCAGTCAGTCCGTTGGCTAACCAATTCCAAAAGCGCTTGCCCTCATCTTTTAGCGCCTGCTTTTGTCCGTCCAGTAAATCAGTAGCTTTTTTGTGGATGGCAGGTTGCTGTTCCAGTATATTGCTCTGTTTGTGAACCGTGACCGGTCGCGGAGAGCGGGTCGGCAGAGACTGCCGTTCGTCTTGGATTTCATTCAATGCAGCAGCGGCAGTATCTTCCGAAGAAAGATACTGCGGTACATTTTGTTGCGGAAAAACAGGTTTATCTTGAATATCAGGTTTGATATCGTTTGCGGATGACGAGTCGATTTTTTCGGTGCTTTGTCCATTAAAGTCGGAAAATAGGGAGTCCAGAACAGACATTGCTTTTTTCTTAGACTGTTTGCCCTGCTGTTTAGCAGGGGGCAGACCGCTAGTAGTCTGTGCTTCAGACGGCGTAGTAGCCTGTTCAGTCAGATTCAGTTGTTTCTGCTGTTCTGCAGGACTCGGTGATTCTTGTTCATTGGGAGGAGTATCACTTGAAGTATCGGTATCGTCCTCATCTAGTAGGTTGTGTAGGCTCAAAAGTGCATCAATACCTGATTTTGCTTTCGGCTTGGTTTGAGGTGACGGCGGAATTTGTACTTCCCGCTCAGGAGGGGAGACTGGGGCAGGGTTAATCTCTTTTTCCTGTTTGGGAATATCTTCCTGTACTGCCATAAAATCCATTTTGCGAGCAGGCGGAGGCGGGATGTTGTCGATTTCTTCACCTTTTTCTATTGATGTGAAAGCAGTTTCGTTCATACTGCCTGGTTCGTTTTTCAGACTTACGGCATCTTCTGGAGCAGGTTCGTGCATCTGTAATACCGCATCAGGGCATACTTCCAGCATTCCCTGAAATTCATGAGGGTATTGGCCGTCAGGGTACAGTGTATCCAGCTTGAAACACAGCATGGTAAACAAATGTGATTTAACCGCACCGTCCATACGCTCAAAACTGACGGCAACCGGTGTAACAGCTTTATGGTTGTCTTTCGGATTGGGCAGAACAGCACCGTATTCCAGCAAAGTATCGAAAATACGCTGGTTATCCGATGGGAATGAAGCTGCAGCAGGGTGTTTATTTTTGCCAAGATAAGTGCGGATATAATCGGGAACATTCTTAGCCATCATAAAGACCAAATCATCTTTTCTGAAAATATCGCCGCCGGCGGTAGAGGCAATGCTGAAATGAGCGCCGCGTTCAGCCAGCATGGTACGCAGAGTATCCATCACGGTTTCGATGAGCGGCGGACGTTTTGCGGAGGCAAACCGTTGTCTCGAGCCGTGACGTAGGTCACGGGCCGTGGATGTCATGTCAGCTTGTTTGATAATATCCGTCAGCGGACTGTCCTGATGCTGGCCGGAAAGATAGCTGCGCAATGCTTTAATCAGATTCGGATCAGCCTCATTCATCCATTTGCGTGCATTGGACGGTACGATGCTTTGGAAAAACGTCCAACCCAGCGCAGCATGGGCTTCGTAAGCGGCTTTATGATCCGGAAAGGTTACTCGGTACAGTTTTTTACCGCTTTCGTCCATGTTGCCGGTATCGGGCATCCACAAAGAAAATTTTCTGCTATCGGCTTTGTCGTATAACTCAATGTCGAAAGAAGTCAGCGTTTTACCAATGTCATGCAGTAAAGCGGCCGTTAGAATGCCGTAGCGCCACACGGCAGTCAGACGGGCAATGTCTTCGGTTTTGGCGTTCGGTGGCCAACTGCGCGAAGAAGAAGCGAGGAGGGCGAGGGCGGCAACATCGAGCGTATGCTTGACCAAGCCGCCGTCACCTGCATGGTGGTGGGATTCTGAGGCAGGCAGACGCTGTACGAAAACAATGAAATTGCGCAATAAGGGCAGGCCGTCCCTGTTCCAGTTTTCATTTGAGAGGGCGAGATTTGCTTTGATGTTGGCAATAGATGGCTGCAAATCTAATTCGGCAATCAACTCATCAGCCGACAGAATCAGAAACTTATCGCCATAAATTTTTTGAACGGCAGCAGAAACCGGAACAGGCGTATGCTGCGGTTTTGACGGTTTATGGTTAAGATAGAAATAGGCAGCTCCGGCGCCACCTATCAGTGCGAAGCCTATATAGGACAGCCAGTCCATTATGCGTACTCCACATAGTCAGGATGGATCATCCGCATCATTTTGAGTTTGAATTGTAGTGCCGGTGCATGAGGCTGGTCGCCGATATACATGTCGGCATCGGGGCAATAGCGGTAAAATTCGCAGAACGGTTCAGTCAGACTGTTCCAGTTGCCGTTCGGTGTTTGTGCGATGAAGTAGCAGCCCTCGAACTCCCGACTTAATAGATCGGCGATGTGTTCGTCAGTCGAAGTTACAGGAAGTTGTTCCAGCAGGCTGGTGGTTTTTTCAACTAAAAACGCCTCTGTGGATGTTTCATTCAGTGTATATTGCTCGATAAACCCCTTACACTGGTGCAGCATCGACAACAAAATACCTGACCACCGTGGGCTGGCTTTGTCAAAACGTTCCAAGCTGAGGCAGAGTTGGTTGAATTGATAATTGTCCATGGTGAGTTTCCGAATTTGGTTTGAGTAACGCAAATGTTATCCTATGTAGAACGGCAGGCAAGCGATAATCCGAATCAGGGCTTTTTTGGATTGTTTATTGACAAAAGCCAGAAACCGTGAACTCTTTGCGGTCTTTTCTCTTTTTGGCAGCCATGGGTTGCCATGGCTGCCATTACCTTTATATGGCTGTTCCTTTTTCCTTTAAGCCTTTTTAACCCTTACATTTAAGGCGTTTCCATTAACCATTAAGCCTTTTAAAAAGGGAATATGCGGTTTTGAGCATATTCCCTTTTTGGCTTTTCCGATAAGTCCCTTACCATTTTTTTTGTTTCATGCTTTTTTGCTTTTGTCAAGAAACAATACAATAAAAATCAAATTCATATTATTTCTGTCAAATTTTTTGACAAAGTTTCACAATCAATCCTGTCGCTTACACGACAACTTTCAATTTACAACCGACCTGTGGTTTGAAGATAGAGGTGGGGGCACCTTAACTTTAACCAGCTTCATATTCTTAAAGAGGGGCGTTGGCTATCCTGTTCCATGCAGGCGTCACCGTATAGCGTCTGTTCCAGCGTCCTTCTTTAAGAATATGGGCATGTACAAGGGTCGCATCATGCAGACAAACAACCCAACTGCCATTCCCGCCGAATTCGGAATGCTGCTGCAAGAATCAGGCATAAAATACGACATCGGCGACTCCGGCAGGTTTCTCAAGCAGAACGAAGGCGATGAAAAAGTCGTCGGCTTTCTGAATTGGGTGTTTCCTTATGCCAAATCCATCAAAGCGTCCGATGTGCATTTTTCCAGTCGCGAAAACGGCTGCCAAATCCGTATCCGTCATGAAAACATGCAGATAGCCAACGAATGGCTGTTTACCCGCCAGGCCGCACTCATCATCAATAACCAAATCCGTGCCAAATGCCGCCTGCCGATACACGACATCGACTCCTGCCTGGACTCGTCGTTTTGGATGCTGGATAGCGACGGCGAAGCCATGATTGACATCCGGGTCAGTATTGCCCCGACAACCTTTGGTCAAAACATCGTTTGCCGTCTGGGTAATCAGGCTGCCGATTTGCCGTTATCCAAAATCGACATGCCGGAAGATGTACGCTCTGCCTATTTACAGGTATTGGACAGCAAGCAGGGAATGATCATTGTCAGCGGACCTACTGGCTCCGGTAAAAGCGCGACCCTTGCAGCCAGCATCAGCCATCTGAATAAAGAAGCCATCAACATCATGACGGTAGAAGACCCCGTTGAAAACCGTATTCCCGGTGCCAATCAGGTCAGCATTAGTCCGCACCGTACTTTTGCCAAGGTTTTGCGCTCTTTCTTGCGGCAGGATCCTGACATCATTATGGTAGGCGAAATCCGTGACACGGAAACCGCTGCGATTGCTACGACTGCGGCCAATACCGGCCACTTGCTGCTCTCCAGCGTCCATGCCAATAACGCACCGGCAACATTATTACGTTTGATGGATTTGAATGCCGAGCCGTACGCGTTGGCTGAGGCTCTACTGTGTTTCTTTTCCCAGCGCTTGGTCAGAAAACTGTGCAGCAACTGCGCTAAAACGGTCAATTTGAGTGAGGAGCAACAGGAGCAATTACCAACCCGTTTTCCGACCCGAACCTATTACGCCATTAGCGAACAGGGTTGCGAACTGTGTGGACATCAGGGCTATAAAGGGAGGATTCCCGTATTTGAAATGGCATTTAATACCAGGGAAGTCCGGCAGGCCATTCTTTCACAGAACTTAGACGGTTTACATGCCGCATTATTCAAGCAGCCTGTGTATCGGACACTGACTGAAGCAGCACTAGAACTGTCAGCGGTAGCAAAAGTCGATTTTTACGATGCGTTATCCATAACCCAAGAAACTTTTTTATCGGATGTAGGGGCAAGTCATGAAACTATATAAAACCGCATTAGGTATCGCTTTGGCGTGTTTGCTGTTTCCGAGTATGGCGGCGGCGGCACCTGAGTTGAAAACAGCTGCTGATTTGAGCAGCATCATCAAACCGTACCAAACCGTCGGCAATTTTAAAGATGAGGCGACGCGGATTTATATGTTTGTATCGTTTGATTGTCCGTATTGTGCCAGTTCGTGGGCAGGTTTTGCCCAATGGGGCCGAACCCTGCCCGAGCCATACCAACTGGTTTTTGTGCCACTGTTCGGCACGAAAACACAAAACGCGGCTGCTACGGCTTTCTACATCGTCAGAGATATTGCTCCTAACCGCATTAACGAATACATGCGGCTGGCTTATGGTGAAACGACCAACCGCAGAGTAACACCGGATACCTATGTAGGCATCTTGCGCAGCATGGGTTTCAGTCAGGAGCAAATCAATGCATCACTAAACAGTAAAAATACCCAAAACCGCATTGCCCGTGCCATAGACTTATCACGCCGCTATCGGGTTTCGGTTACGCCTTCTTTCGGCGTTGTCGGCAAGTACACGACCCACGCCGGCTTTACCAACGGCGATTACAGTCTGCTGACCCAGTTATTGAACGGATTGGTATCGGATGCAATGGAAAAGATTTAAACCTTACCGCCGCTTGGCTTTTTGGACGACAGCCGTACTGTATGGTCTCTGCATGATTAATGTTCCTCCCGCTCAAACATGTCAGCTACCTGACGAAAGGAATGATACAGGTCGGTTTGTTGCGCAACATTTGGACAAGACTGCGCTGATGGCAAGCAAAACAGTATTCAGCCTGTCTCTCTATCCGAAATGCTTTGCTCCGGTATCGGTGTCAAACGGGACAGACGGTTGGGCCGCCGAGGCATTGAGGCCATTACAGCAGCATGCTTATCGCAGTTATAAGAATTGGATGTCCGTTATAGCTTGGGCGGTATGGATTAACGCAGTTTGGTTTTGGTTGTTTGCAGCGGCAGCTGCTTGGAAAGGCATAAAAAAATGGGAATCAGCAAAAGTAAGTCGGCAGCAGTCGTGATGACGGTATGGCTGTTGGGGGCTTGTGCATATCCTACTCAGCCGAGTGAGGCACAAGCAGAGACGGCCATAATGCCGGTGAGCGAACGTACGGAATTGGTGGTACTGCGCCAACCTGCCGGATATTCGGATGTGGCTTTGATAGGGATAGAGGAAGGTACCTATATCTGGAAACCGCAGGAAATCAGTCCGTTCGGAATCCAGCTTTCTTTCGGTGACGGTGATGGCAGTTCGAAACACCTGCATACGGTGTATTTCGCTACGGATTCCGCCGCCATCAGTCAAAAAGAGAAGCAGCGTTTACAAGCAATTGTCGAATCACTGCCTGAAAGCGGGGCGATATTGTCTGGATATGCAGACCCGAGGGCCTCCGGTCCTTATAACTTGGAATTGTCGCGCAGACGTACCGATGCAGTAGCCTCCTACCTCCGTTATCACGGCATCAGCGTGGACAAAGAATGCGCTTACGGCAAATACCGCCTACCGGATGCCGATTTGTGCCAGTAAGGAGAACAGAAAATGACCAATGAAGAAGTTTATTACCCCGAATGTATTGACACCATGCAGCAGGTTCTGATTTTTGAAGCCGACGATCTGATGCCTATCTTTTTGGGGCTGGCGGCAGCGGCCATTATCAATATGCAGGTCCGTTCCCCCATGCTGTACATATTCGGGCTGCTTGGCGGCATCCTGATGAGTGTCCTGTATATCAGATTGAAACGGAATGCCTTGCCCGGCGCGTTTATCCACCTGATTTACTTATGCGGCCTACCACTGAACAAAGTCTTTAACAACGGCCTGTTGCGCCGTGTGGAGGATTGATATGCAACTGAATACAGCCCGTAAGAAGATGGCGGATTTATTGGGCGAAAACCGGACTTTGAAAATCGTCTGCCTGTGCTTGGGAATTGTCAGTGTGGGTCTGACCTACAAAGTTGCTACTATGCACGAGCGTATTGTCATTCAACCGCCGAACCTGACTAAAAGTGCCGTTGCTGCATTTGACCATGCTTCCGTTGAGTATTTCGAACCGATGGCGATTTATATCGTTTCGACCATTTCTTCAGTTGTGCCGGAATCCGTGGACTTCATTTCAGACAGTATGGAACAGTTTTTTGATCCGGAGGTTTGGGTTTCGTTAAGACCGCAGCTGTTGGCGGTCAAAAGCAATCCGAAATACAACGGCATCAATGCCATGAGCTATTTCCAACCGACCAACGGCGTGATTTACGAACCTTCCACTAAAAAATTCTACGTGAGCGGCAAACTGACTTCGTCAGCGTACAGTAAAGGTGCGGTACAGAGCATTGGTTCGGTACAGGCTACTTACGAATTGAAAATGTATATGAAAAATGGTTTGCCGCGAGTCAGCTACTTCAAAGCCTATGTCGGCGAACCGATGACCGAAGAATGGGTGCGCTCCCATAAGGATCTGGCGGAAAAACGTCAGGAACGGATGAAACAGGTTGTTCCCGATGCCCGTGAAAGTGAAATCCAACGGGATCCGACAGTACAGGCTACTGAACCGGAGCAAGCAGTACAGAGTACCCCGGCCACGCAACCGGTATCGGATGTTCCAACAGAAACAGCCAATCCAGTCGGATTGCAGCCTACCGCTCCCGGTATTGACGGTGTAGAGCCGCCAGCCAGCAAAGAGGACATTTGACCGTGAGGAAGACCATGAAAAATTACCGTTTGTTGAGTTTGGCCGTCTTAACGGCATTGGCAGGCTGTGCCTCAGCACCACAACCACAGCCCGAACCCAAAGAGGAGGTTTACCGTCCAGTAGAGGAAGTTTGGCCGGATGTGGTGGCTCAACCTGCTAAGAAAACCACAGCTAAAAGAAGCAAGACCACAACTGTTAAAAATGCCAGTCTGCCCAATAAAAGCAGCTATGCGCAGCGCCGTGTTGTTCAGATTAAAACACCTGTCAGCGGAGGTTATCAGGACAATATTCAAGAAGGCATGGTGCGCGGGGTACACAATATTACTTCGCTCTACGGCGAAAACCATACCGTGCCGATTGCCTTGAATTATCCGTCCATTATTCTGACACCGTTTGCCAATCCCAAAATGGTGGGTAACAAAAAACTGTATGACGCAGAAATTCATGGTCCGAATTTCATTCTCAAACCGAATACGGCACAGAAATTCATGGTCATGGTGTATGACGAGGGCAATCCGACGCTGCCGGTGTCTCTGACTTTATCGCCGCAGGCCAAATTAAACTCACAGACCATCAGTCTGGCTACGGGCGGGCTTTCTCCGCTCGAAAAAAGCGGTACTCGTCTCGGTAAGCAGGGAGAATTTACCCAAATGCTGTCAGCCGTATTACAGGATATTGTCAAAGGTATCGTTCCGACTGGTTATACCGTCCGTCCGCTGCGTGAAAAAATGCGCATGGCCAACGGTATGGCTTCGGTACCGGTCGAACGGTACAGTGGCAGCCAGTTTGACGTATACCGCTACCGTCTGACCAATACGACCAATACGCCGCAAGTGCTGGCCGAAGAAATGTTTGGTGCCAATAAACATGTGATGGCTGTAGCTTTCTACCCCAAAGTCAGCGTCTATCCAGGCGAAACTACAGACGTTCTGATCATGGTATCGAAACAGGGAGCGAAATAATGAGCCTCAAAAGTAAATGGTCGAGCATGACCGGTAAACAGAAACAGATTGCCGTACTCGGCAGTGTCGGCGGTCTCGGCCTGTTGATTCTGATTACCGCCGCCATGCGTGATTACAACAACGGTGTGCTGCGCAAACCGGAAAAGAACACAGAAACCCAAGTTTTAACTCCTGCGACACGGAATATGAACGAAGAGCGGATGGCGGCAGAAATTCAGGCACTGCGACAGCAGATGGAAGCTGACCGGCGCGAGCGTGTGACGCAGCAGCCGGGACAAGGAGTGCAGGAAAAGGGTTTGAGTGAAGACGAGGTAAACCGCAAGATTGCCGACGCATTGCAGGCTGCCGAAGAAGCAAGAGCCGCTAAAACTACTTCCGAACGTGAAACGGTCAATCTCGGCGCTCCGCTTGCTGATGGCAATAGAGGTGACGGTAAAGTAACTTTACCGTCTGAAACTGTACCGACGGAAGAGGAGCAGGATGATGAACCAAAATCTGCCTTCCAAAGTACCAGCGCTGTTAAAAAAGCTGCCACAGGGACATCCAAAAAAAATTCTGATGCAGATGATGAAAGTAAAACTTACCTACCTCCGGGTTCTACCTTATCGGTAGCACTCCTGTCGGGTGTCAATGCCCCGACCAATACTAACAACGATAGCAAGGATCCGTTGCCGGTATTGATGCAGGTTAGGGGAACGGCCATTCTGCCTAACGGCTACCGTTCCGATTTATCCAACTGCTTCGTATTGGCCTCAACTTTTGGGCAATACATGGATGCCCGAGCTATGATGCGCACCAAAACTATTTCCTGTATCCGCAATGACGGGAAAGCGGTCGAAGCGAACATTCAAGGGACGGTGTTCGGTGAAGACGGTAAGCCGGGCTTCCAAGGCCGTTTGGTTTCCAAAACCGGCAAAGTGATTTCACAACTGCTTAAAGTCGGTGCGATGGAAACCATGGCCAATATCGCCACTGGTGTCGCCAACGGTATCAACATCAATACCGGCAGTTCGAGCAGTACCTCCACCAGTACGCAAATCAACCTGGGCGGAGTCAGTGGACAGGCAGCCAGTAAAGCGGCCAGCAAAACTTTCGACCGTATTGCCGATATTTACAGCAGCTATGGCACGCAGGCCATTCCGGTGGTTGAGGTCGAGCCGTTGCGCACAGGGGAAATCATTCTGACCCAAGGGGTATTTTTACACATCGTTCATGACACCAAGAAAGGCCGCAAATGAAATCCTTAATTTGGGGAGTGGCAGTATTGCCGGTGATGCTGCTTTCAGCTTGCTCCTCCACATTCAACGTCGGCGACAGCAGCAAACTTTCCTGTCCGCAATCGGTAAAAGGCATGCCGTGCGTTACCGTTCGAGCCGCCTACTATGCGGCGCAAGAATACGATCCTGACGAAGTCATCCAAATCGGCTCGGCAGATGAAAAAGGCGGTAAAACCAAGAGAACATCAGGAGGTGTAGCTCCCTTTTTACCGGAGAGCGTATCTAACGTAGCAGCTATCGGCGAACCCAAACCGTTGTTGGAGCCTGCCAAAGTCATGCGCGTATGGGTCAATGCCTACGAGGACGAAAGCGGTAATCTGGTTTATCCGAGCCGCGTATTCTCTGAAGTGACCCCGAGGAAGTGGGATGTCGGTTATTCGGCCTTACAGGGTTTGCAAAGTTCGCGGCGGATTACACCGCTGGTCGTAGCCCAGCAAGATGAAGCGGAAACTGAAAGTGATACAGACACCGCTCAAGAGGCAGCCGATGAAACCGCGAAAGCAGCACCTGTAGCACGTCAAAATAACCGCCAGCAGGACAATCAAGCAATTCCCGATTCTTTACCGGCCGGTGTGATTCCGCCGTTACAGTAAGTTTTTTTAACCCGTGTTTTTTACAAAAAGGAAATGAAAATGGCTCAGACAAATATCGCTAAAAAATTGCAACAAAAGTATTCCAATACACGTCAGGCAGCGTTAACGGCTTTACTGTTTGCTGTGGTGTCTACACCGGCGCATGCCAGTGGTGACCAAACCTTCCAGGATGGTATCGATTGGCTGCTCAATCTGATGCAGGGTAGTATGGGTGGCTTCATCGTCTTAATCGCCATTGTAGTTGCCGGTATCGGTATGATGTTCGGCGGTTGGAAAGGTTTGTTGGCCGTGGTTGGTATCATTGCCTGCTTCATTGTGATTCCGGCAGGTGTACTGGCCTTATTTTCAGCTGGTATTCCCTCGTAACGGCAAGAAGACGGACAGGAGGGTATAATGAAACTTTTTCTCTGTGAAAAACCTTCCCAGGCAAACGACATCGGTAAGGTATTGGGTGTGACCGGCGGCCGTTTTGACGGTTATTTCCAAAAAGGCGATACCGCAGTTACTTGGGCGTTCGGTCACATTTTGAGCCAAGCCATGCCTGCCGCTTACGGGGAGGAGTTCGCCGATTTCAGTAACATCTCCGCCCTGCCTGTCCTGCCCAACAACTGGAAAATGGAAGTCCAGCCCAAAGCGGCCAAGCAGTTCAGAGTCATTAAGGGGCTGTTGGCCAAAGCCGACGAGGTCGTCATCGCCACCGATGCCGACCGCGAAGGTGAAGTGATTGCGCGGGAAATTTTGGATCTGTGCGGCTACAGCAAAAAAGTCTCCCGTTTCTGGACCAGCGGTTTGGATACTGCCTCAGTCAAAAAAGCCTTGGCTTCCATTATGCCCGGCAAACAGAAAGAAACCCTGTATCAGGCAGGTTTGGCGCGTTCCCGCGCCGACTGGCTGGTCGGGATGAATTTGAGCCGCGCCTACACCGTGGCGTATTCCGAAGGTTTCGGCAAAGAACATACTTTGTCTGTCGGCCGTATTCAGACCCCGACCCTGAACTTGGTGGTGCGCCGCGACCACATTATCGAAAATTTCCAACCCTATCCGTATTACGTTTTGAGTGCTGTTTTTCAGACGGTCTCAAAAGAACAGTTTGCAGCACAATGGCAAATTCCTGATGTGCTGAAAAATTCAGACGGCCTGTGTACAGACAAAGCATTTGTCACAAACTTGGCCAAACAGTTGGCCAACGCGACAGGTACTGTCGTTTCCGCCAAGACCGAACGCAAAAAAACACCGGCTCCGTTGCCATACAGCCTTTCAGCCTTACAGAAAGAAGCCGGGAAAAAGCTGGGTATTTCAGCCTCAAAGGTGCTGAAAATCGCCCAAGAGCTATACGAAAAGCACAAAATTACCTCTTACCCGCGTACACCGTGCCGTTACCTGCCCCAGTCGCAACAAAGCGAAGTGGCCGAGGTATTTGCTGCCATGGCTGCCATCGACGGCAGCCTTACACCGGTGTTAGCCAAAGCCGATCCGAACCGCCAGTCGCGGGTATGGAACGACGGTCAGGTCAACAAACATTCTCACCACGCGATTATTCCGACTAAAACTGCAAATTTCAGTCTGTCACAGCTGGATAAAAACGAGCGTGAAATCTACCTGATGATACGCAACCAATACATCGCTCAGTTTTATCCCGACTATGAATACGACGCGACAGTAATCTTGGTGGAAAGTTGCGGCCAGCAATTCAAAGCCACCGGACAGACCCCGAAAGTCCAAGGCTGGAAAACATGGTTGGGCAAAACCGATGAGGACAGCGGCGATGATAATGACAGCACCGTATTGCCGGCTGTTTCAGATGGTCAACAACTAACCGTAACCGGCGGCAATCCCGAAACGAAGAAAACCGCACCACCACCGCGTTTTACCGAAGCTACGTTGCTGGACGAAATGCAAACCCTGTCCGACTTCCTCAAAACCGTGGAAGACGAACAGATTAAAAAAATCCTCCGCAGCACCGAAGGATTGGGAACTGAAGCCACCCGTGCCAATATCATCGACCGGCTGTTTGAGATGAGCTACATCGAGAAGCAGAAAGGCAAAATCGTTTCCACCGAAAAAGGGCGCAAACTGATTGCCCAAATACCGGCAATGGTCGCCGATCCCGTTACTACTGCCAAATGGGAGCTGGCTTTGGCCAGTATTGAGTCGGGTAAATTGACGATGGCGGACTTTATGGCCTATCAGGAAGACCTGATCCGGCAGCTGGTCGATCAGGCCAAAGCCGATGCCGCCAAACGACCGAGAACGGCAAAACCGACGGCTTCCAGCAAACCGAAGAACGTAGCCAAACACAAAGCCGGCGATGTCTGCCCTGATTGCGGTGGCGTGTTGCAGGAAAAAGTGTTGAAGAATACGCCTGAGAAAAAGTATTTAGGGTGCTCTAAGTACCCCGAATGCAGGCATTTTGAGTGGTTGCAGTGAGACGTGCGAGTTGAACAACCTTGCCTTTAAATTGTTATACAGCAGTCTGCTTTTTTAACTGATGCAGCATACCCATTTCAATATTCAAACAAGAAGGAGTTTCAGATGAAAAAGATGTTAATCCCCACTTTGTCCGTTTGCTTGTTGGCCGCATGTTCCACTAATTCTGACGGCAGCATCAACTGGGCCGATAACCCGATTGAGCGAGCAGCTCAGAAAATCAATGCCGGTATTTCTGGTACCAACGCTGCGCTGGATTCTGTTGCAAATGCGGGTTCCAAGACATCGAAAAAGAAATCCAACGACCCTTTGGATGAGACCGTTTACTCCGACAGCAGATTAACTTACCGTGCTTTATTGGATTTGGGTTATATCCGTAAGAATCCGGATTATCCTAAACATGCTTCCGAGCCTTATGTATTTACTTCGCTTAATTGCAGCAGAGGAGGTAGCCAAAACAGAATGTGTTTGCGCAATACACGTATGATTGCCCCTCGTCCTTGATTTTTTGATTTTGGAGCAGCCGTATGAACAGAAGGGACTTTTTGACTAAAGCCCTCCAGTCGGCCACGGCAGTTTATGCAGTCGGAGCTGCCGGGCTTCTTTTTCCTGATGAAGCATTTGCTTTGTCGGATGATAACGGATTTTGGCAGCGTGACCGTCTGATTCACTTCAGACGTGCCGACACAGGTGAAAAGGGCGTTATCCAACATTATTCCAGGCAGTATGGTTATCTGAAAGAGGGGTACCGTAAAGCCTGCTGGCATCTGCGGGACGCCAAAGACAATAATTCCGTTGCACAAATGGACGTACAGCTTCTGAATCTTCTATATGCGATACAGGAGTGGGCGCGTATGGCCGGCAAGTCCGACCCGCTGATTACTATCAATAGCGCCTACCGTACCCGGCGTAGAAATGCACGAATTGAAGGGGCGGCACTAAACTCTCTTCATGTTCAGGGGAAAGCTGTCGATATTACCGTGCGCGGGATTGAGAACTGGCAGGTTGCTGAAATGGCCAAACATTTTAATGGTGGCGGAGTAGGGCATTACAATACCTTTACCCACCTTGATACAGGCCATCTGCGTGAATGGAGAGGGTAATTTGATATGGAATCCGTAACCGATTTGACACAGCAGGAATATATCCCTGCCAATATGGTTTCAGCCGTCGAGTGGATAAGTAGCCTGAAAGCTGATTTAGACCGATATTGCCGTTATGATTTGGGAGATGATTTTGTTGGTGATGTTGTACATGCTAATTTGACCTGTTCAATGGATCCATACAAATTTTTATCCCGAATTATTCCGTTTCTTTGGCTTGCGCCTAAAGAAAGGGTGACATATCCGGCTTATGTCTCTCCTTTTCGGGTTATCGGTGCTAGCATTCACGGCTATCCGGAGGATATTCATGAGAATGAGGTCAACGAACGGATCCGTAAGTATTCGGAATGCTTCAGTAGCGACAATTTAAGTTGCTATATATATTTCAAACCACTGGGATTTATTGTCGCTCATGAAGGAAAAAACAGGGTGGCGTTTATGCGCAAGCACCAGCAACCCAAGCTGGCGGTCAATATTAGCGAATACGACTATCCCGATCCGGAACGGATTCAACTGGTTTTAGGGGAAACCGCTCATGAAACATGGGCTGTATTGGATGGCAAGATCGTACAAAAGGTAATGCTTCCTCGCTTAACAACCCGTATTATGAGGGATTACGGTGTCAGAACGGTTGAATGGCGTGATATTTTTCAGGCATACGGTTATGGTTTAATCGGCAATGAGACCGGGGAAGTATATGAAATGCCCTGGCCACTCGGTGTAGGTGGTTTTTATGAATCTGCAAAATCCCTTTGGACAGGATTATCGAGTGAGAAATTATTTTTTCTGCTGCTGGAACAGTCATTTGAGGAAAAAGACAACTCAGGCAATCCTAAAAGTATTGTTGAGTTGGAAAGGGTATTTGAAAGAGCTAAAAAAATTTCCGCATACCATGAAAAACAGTTGAAAAAGTCCCGCTGGGAGGCTCTGAAAGAGGTATTTTTAGGAAGTTACCCAAAATGGTAAAAAATTTCAGCTGATTGTCTTGACAACGGATTTCAAATCATCCAATATAAAATCGCTTTATGTGTTTTGTGCTTTCACTAAAAAAGTACGGTATGTTGCCATTCACGCATACACCCGTTTATT
This sequence comes from Neisseria sp. S1, assembly GCF_048060015.1. Taxonomy (NCBI): domain Bacteria; kingdom Pseudomonadati; phylum Pseudomonadota; class Betaproteobacteria; order Neisseriales; family Neisseriaceae; genus Neisseria; species Neisseria sp. S1. The sequence continues at coordinate 89,098 of NZ_JBLUPI010000001.1, read as the reverse complement.
CGGGCATGGCTTTTTATCTAACCCTCTTGGGGATACACATCCCCAAAGGGCATGGTGTATCCCCTTAATTTATTTATGGAGATACATCATGCAAACCAGCAAAACCGAAAAAACTTTCTTCAACCTGACCTGCGAAGGTGTCGGCTATATGAACCGCCCTCGCTGGGTTGAAAGTAAGAAGAGTAAGTATATTGCCTGTACCATTCAGGCTCTTCGCGGCGACGAAGAAGACAAAACCCGCTTTGACGTTCGCGTCGTTGGCGGACAAGCACAGAAGGTTTTCGAAGATTTATTGGAAGCCTATCCTGATTTGCTGTCCGACGACTACAAAAAACGTCCAACCGTTACCATCGGTTTCCGCGTCGGCGACATTTACGCAAAAACCTATGAAGCCAACGACCGGAAGACAGGAGAAAAAATCCTGACTCCGACCATTGACGGCCGTCTGATCAGAATCAAATATCTGAAAGTACGGGGCGAAGTGTTCTATCATGATGAGCTTAATGTCAATCAAGCGGCAAACACCGCCGCTTCTGATGATACTGTTCCCGAACAGTTTTATCAGGAAAATTATGGCTCGCACCGCGAATAACCGGCAGTAATTACTGTCTTTGAAGCGAAAGTCTTAGGACTTTCGCTTTACTATTTTCCCGCCGGGATAAACACTATCCCGTTGGGAATCGTGTTTATCCCGGCTTTTTTAATTCATTTTACGGAGGATAAACATGAGTTTTCCAGAGAGGTTTTATTAGAGATTTCTCCGGAAAACCTACCGTTTCTTGGTAAAATCTGATTTTATCGGTTAAAATACAAGATAAGCGGTAAATCTGTGCGGATGCCCTAATCCGTACCGCCTTCATCGGCGAGGGCTGTGTAATACTTAATAAAATTTTGTTTTATATCTTTCTGACAGTTGTCCAAATGCAACTTTTCAAGCCAAGTTATATTTGGACAACTGTCATCTGAATCATCTATAATTTCTGCCTCCAATGTCAAAAAAGGTACGTCCGGCCTTTATCGGACGAGCTTTCCAACGATTGTTTTTTTGTCGATGCCGGTCTTTGGGGCGGTATCCGCAAGCAAATAATTGGCTTTCATTTTGTTCCTTAACAATTTGGACTTGATTTTATATGCGCAGCCGGTATTTTCCGGCTGCATGACCTTGTTTTAGGTCTTTTTTAGGTAAGCCTGCATCAGCAGGCTTATCCGAATGTATTACTCCGTATTTTCGGATAAGCATGTTGAAATTCTCCCGAAGTAGGGGGCAAAGTTCCCACAGCCTGACTAGCTATATCAGTCTCGATGTCGCCGATAAACAGCATCAGCCATATTCGTATGGACGCGGCTTTTTTCTATCTCTCCCCCGTGGAACTGTCAATCTTACGGGGGCAATTCGGTATTCCTCCCCACGGGGTTTACCGGTTGTTTTGTGTAAAACGGAACACTTTGACAAACCTTGCTCTACGGCGACACTGGATGTTGACCGTATCAATATCCCTTGCCCCTGTTGTCAAAGGGCAGAGTGGTGTTTTCGTCACTCGCCGTATATCCAAGATGCGGCCATTGCCCGCTGCGAGCGGGTTTACCAAAGGCCAGAGTTTTTGGTAAACCTGTTTCACAGCTGACAGACTGCCTTCTGTCTCTGCATCGCCGTTAAACAGTGCAAACCTCTTCAGGCACGGCTTTTTCTTTAAACCCATCGGGGATACACCAATCCCCAATGGGCTTGGTGTATCCCCGCTTTTTCGGAGCTTCACCATGTTCAATCTGTTCAAGTATTTCCGGCATAATGATGCCGGCTCTAGTTCCCAACTCAATATTGCGGATATAAGCGAAGGTATGGTTTTGACCCACCTCCCTACAGGATGCAGATGGATCGTTGTCCATACCCTGTTCGGACTACTCTTGATTGACGAAGAAGGTCGTCTGGCTTCTCCTTCCGCCAAAGAGCTGCAAGACTATTGCAATCGCGGCCACCGGCTGCGCACAGACTTTGAAATCGAATGTCTGTGGCAGAAAGCGGTTGAAGCATACCGTTGCGACAAACGCCTGCTGACCCGTTTGGGTTTACGCAGCAGCCCTGAGGCCATCCGCCAATTCTTATCCGCCTGATTCAGGCATTTCTTCTACCCTTTGGGGATATGTTTATCCTCAACAGGATAGGTATATCCCTGTTTTCTTTTGGAGATGTACCATGTCACTTTCTATTCCCGCAACCCTCAATATCATACAACGTACTGGCCGAAACGGTGTTTTTACCGTCGCTGAACTTATTGCCGACATCGGCACGTTTGATGTCAGACACCGTATCTTGGAGCAATTCGATGAAGGCAGCTACCAAGGTGTATTCACGATTACCCGCATTTATACACTTCCCGTAAACTGGAAAAACGGAACATGGACGAAACTCTGTGCCGATTTGGATTGGGAAGAATTACGCATTATGGCGCAATCCGAGCAAACCATTCCGAGTACCGGTTTGGCCGTAGCCGAAATGGTGGAGGAAGAAACGGCTTCTGTTGATGTCGAAACTCCCGCACCTACTTCCCAAGCATCAGCATCCGTTCAGACGGCCTCTGCCGCTGTCGGCGATGATGACCTGATTTCGGATATGGATACGCTGCAACTGCGCATCTCGTTGTCCGATCCGGTCAAGTTGGATGCGACCATGGAAGACCGTACGCTGTTCCGCCAACTGCGCGACGAACTCAAGACGAGTGGCTACCGTTTCAATGCGGTTGACCAGTCTTGGATTTTGGCCGAGTAAGGAGGTGTGAAATGCGTATGAAACTATCCAAAGCGCGTTTCGGCGGTATTACTGAGGAGGCCGACAATAAAATCAGAATTTCAGACGGCAGTTTTTTTATGCCGGTACACCTGAAAGCAGGCCGACACACTAAGTCAGACTTTGTTGTGTTAAACGCTTCGACTGCCGATGTGGAGCATGTGGTCATGCGTTTCGGCGAATCGGGCGTACTGATTGCAGGCCGCGACAACCGCTTTCGTCGTTTCGACGATCCGTATTGGAGGGAATGAGATGTACCGTACCTCCTCACACGATCTGTTTGCCGATGCTTTTTTCATCCTCAACGAGCGACTGATGTTTGCTTCGCTCTACGGACGCGATGCCCATATGCTGTCCATGCTGGCTTTGATGAACAATAACGGTGGTGTCGATTTGGGTCCGTTGGGTTTCCGTGATGCGGATGACCAACGCTACCATCCCCCGCGCACCACAGCCCGTTATTTTTTCGACCTGTATAAACACATGACCAAGATACCGACTCGTAACTACGGTGTGTTGACCCATGCATTTGTCTATTCGTCGGAAATCGTCAAATACGACCTCGACAGCAAAACCGCTTGGCTGGTTTCAGCCGATACTGAAGCCGATCTGACCAATCAGGTTTGGCGCGTTATCAACGGTCTGACCGATGTTCCGCTGCTCGACAGTTGGGCTGGTGCCGTGCTGCCGCATCTGCAACAGCAGGAGTGCGTCAGGATGTATCCACCGGGTATCAGCGAAGAAGCCTCCCTTGTCGGCGTACAGGCTTGCCGTATCCGTATTCCCGATAACTTCGACCTTCAGGTCAGTCATTGGCTTAAGAGCGGGGTGCTTCACGTATCCTGAGTCAAACAAGGAAACTAATATGTCTAGAATTGCAACTCTTTCTGAAAAAAATCAAAAAATCGTGTACAGCGATTAATCCGATCAGGACAGTTGGATTGATGATTTCCAACCTGCTTTCAAGCAGGTTTTTTAGCTACGCCGAAGCCGTCTGAAAACGGGTTAAAAACCGCTGTGTGGGTTTCGGCGTAGCCAAAAAACCTGTTTCATACGCTGACAGTCGTTTACTGTCTCGATGCTGCCGTTAACCATCGAACGGTTGTCGTTCCGTACTTCAGCATGGACTTCAGCACGCTATCATCCGCAACCGGCGGCTGCATAGGAGGATTGATTATGTTACTCAAATTCAACCTGCTTTCGAGCAGGTTTTTAGAGTCAAAATGAAGGAGTCAGTATTATGGACAATCAACAAAATGAAGGAGTCAGTATTATGGACAATCAAGATGAAGCAATCAGCCTGTGGGTAGGCATGAATTATGTTCTCGTTTATTGGCGGGGAGACAATATGTACACTTCGGCATTTACCAAATTAGAATTTGCCGAGCAAGAAATCGAAAAACTCCGGGAGAATCCGGAATTTTCAGCTTATGAATTGTACGAAGCAAAATTAATCAGGCAAGAGGACTTGCACGAGGGTAATCAGCGTAAAACAGCTGCATCACAATAGCACCAAACGCCGACAGTCGTTTTACTGTCTGGTATTGCCGTTAAACATTACCAGCGTTTATTCGTGAGCGTACGGCTTTTTTCCATTCTTTTTCTTGTTTTTAACTACCCCGTGGGGACATGCTCCCTATAGGGCTGTATGTCCCTTTTTTTGTTTGTATTTTTAGGAGACATACCATGTACTACAACACTTTATGTTTTTTGCTGTTTGCCCGTGTTAAACTTGAGGCATCGCTATAAAACTGTTATTGGATCAGGAAATGAAACAGGCCGAACTCAGAAAAGTGGATGCTGGGATTGCCAAGCTGCTTGCAGAATCAGCCAAACTCAATGCTGAAACCCGCTGGTATCCGATTTTAATCGTTACCGGTATGTTTGCCGCCATCGGCGCGGTTTGGGTGGCCATCGTCAAATTCCTGTAAATCCGGTGCTTTTGCACCTTTATTTGGAGAGTATTTGCATGGATAAAACCTTGATTGTATTCGACATGGATACACACTGTTTGGAAGCGCATTACCACAATCAGAGTTGGCGTAATACGTATGCGGATGTTAACCGGATCCTCAAGAAACACGGATTTCACAACATTCAAGGCACGGTTTACCTAAGTGAACAGGGTATCAAACAGGCTCACGGTACGCTGGCTTTACAAGAGGTCGCCATCCGGTACGAGTGGTTTCATACCTGTGCTTCCAATATTCAGTTCTACGAACTGAAAGATGATTTCAATGCCCAATTCATCGTTGACGGTGTGCAGGCTGCACGTCTCGCATTCAACCGTAATTTGCAAGAATTACGGCATGAATTGTGTGAAGCAGGAGTGCCTGAAGACAAAATCGAAGAAATCGTCGGTAAACGCCAATTTACCCTGCAATTTGTGCAAGACGGCAAATTATTGGGTAACTGATTTTTGTAACTTTTCATCCGTTTCTTTTTTACTTCCCACCCTGACGGGGCAACTCCCCGTCTGCGGGGTTTTGCCCTATTTTTATTTTAGGAGAACATCATGCAAAACCCCATATCTTCAACCATGCTGCAAATCTTTGACAAACTTGATGTGATGGATGCGATGCTGGCCGACAGTAAGCTGCCCCAGCATATCGAAGCCGTCAACCAGTTCAATCTTTTGCTGTCCCAGCTTAAAAGCAGCGATCTTTCCCTGTCCCAGTTTTTAGCCGATTTCGGTGACAGCCTGTTTCAGGCAGTTACCGTACAAAACCAGCCGCTGTATCAGGGTCAGACTTATCCGGCGCACGAAGCGGCGCTGGACGGTTTGACGCGCAAGCTGTTTCCGGCACAGCACGAAGTCGTACGTGCGGTCAACCAATTGCTGCTGGAGGAAGACCAACCGGCGGCGGTCATCAATGCGGAAATGGGTACCGGCAAGACCATGATGGCCATTGCCTGTGCCGCTGCCGCCCATGCAGCAGGATTCCACCGTACTTTGGTACTGAGTCCGCCGCATTTGGTGTACAAATGGCGACGTGAAATTCTCAATACCGTGCCTAATGCAAGGGTATGGATTCTGAATGGCACTGATACCTTAGCGAAACTTCTAAAAATCCGACAAATGCGCAAAGCACCGACCGTTCCAGAATTTTTTGTAATGGGGCGGGTTAGGATGCGAATGGGCTACCACTGGCGGCCGGCGTATTCGGTACGTAAGCGCTACGACACCCATGTGGATGCCGAGGGCAACAGCTACCGCGTTGCCGCCAAATCCTTCTGCTGCCCGAAATGCAGCCGGGAAATCACGGATGAGGACGGTAAGCCGTTTGATTGGGAAGAGCAGATTGCCGCCGCACTAGGCAAATCCCGCCGCTTCTGTACCGCTACTTCCGGCAAAGGCGAGAACCGAAAGGTTTGCGGCGAGCCGTTGTGGACATTGTGCCGTAAAGACAGCAATGCCCCGCAACAGAGCGTGTATGAACGCGTTATCGGCGCGGTTGCCGCCTTGCCGGGTCTCGGCCCGAAAACAGCGGAACGTCTGGTTGCTCAGTTTGGCGCAGAAATGTTGGCCGGTATTTTGGAAAACAACATCCAGGCGTTTTCCAATCTGATGGACGAACACGGTGAGTTTGTGTTCAATGACCATCAGGCTGCCCGTCTCGACCGTGCTTTGAGTAAAACTGAGTTCTCGCTGGGTTTGGGCGGCTATCAGCCGACCGAGTTTATCAAACGCTATCTGCCTAAAGGTTTTTTCGGGCTGATGGTGGTGGATGAAGGTCACGAGTACAAGAACTACGGCACGGCACAAGGTCAGGCGATGGGCGTATTGGCACGCTGTGTCAAAAAGACCATTTGTCTGACCGGTACGCTGATGGGCGGTTACGCCGACGACTTGTTCTATCTGTTATGGCGTTTGCACCCGCAGGCGATGATTGAAGACGGTTTCGGCTACAACAAGTCCAATACGCTCGGTACGGCGGCCATGGCCTTTATGCGCCAGCACGGTGTTTTGAAGGACATCATACGCAGCAACGGCAGCGAGTTTGACGGCGGATCGTTTACCAGTTCCAAGGCCCAACGCAGCTCCGTTCGTACCGCCAAAGCACCGGGGTTCAGTCCGCTGGGTATCATGCGCTACATCCTACCGATGACGGTATTCTTGAAGCTAAAAGATTTGGGCGAAGGGGTACTGCCGCCATACGAGGAAATCTTCCGGCCGGTGGCGATGACCCAAAAGCAGGAAGACGTGTACAAGCAGATGAGCGCATCTTTGCAGCAGGTACTGAAACAGGCTTTGGGCAAAGGCGACAATACCCTGACCGGCGTTGTCACCAATACGCTGTTGGCTTGGCCCGATTGCGGTCACAGTCCCGAGAATGTGGTATGGAAAAGCAAGAAACAGGTGTTGTTCTCCGCGCCGGCGGTGTTTGACGAGCATGAGTTGTCGCCCAAAGAGGCCGATATGCTCGAAGTCGTCCAAACCGAACTGGCGGCCGGCCGCAAATGCCTAGTCTATTCCATTTACACAGATACCCGGGATACCACCACACGCTTGCAGGAAATTCTGAAAGCCAACGGTATCAAAGCGGCGGTAATGCGTGCTTCCGTAAAAGCGGATGCGCGGGAAGACTGGGTAGCCGAAAAGCTGGATGACGGTTATCAGGTCATCATCTGCAATCCCGAACTGGTCAAAACAGGTCTTGATTTATTGGCCTTTCCAACCATCTACTTCATGCAGACCGGCTACAACGTCTATACGCTGATGCAGGCGGCTAGACGGTCATGGCGGATTGGTCAGAAAGAACCGATTAAAGTGTATTTTGCAGGCTATATAGACACCGCACAGCAAATCTGTCTCGAACTGATGGGACAGAAAATTGCTGTTGCTCAATCCACATCCGGCGAAATGCCCGATACCGGTTTGGATATATTGAACCAAGCCGAGGATTCGGTTGAGGTGCAGTTGGCCAAACGCCTGCTGGACAAGCAGCAAACCGCAGTTTCCTGAACTGCTTTGCCCACGTCAGTGGGCTTTTTCAGACGACTTTAGTTTTAGGCCGTCTGAAAAAGCACATTGTTTTACAACGCCGACAGTCGTTTACTGTCTTTGGTACTGCCGTTAAACATTACCAACGCCAATCTGTAGGTGTACGGCTATTTTTCAAATCAATTTATCAACCCTGTGGGGATATACCATCCCCATAAGGGTATTGGTATGTCTCCACTTTTTATGGAGACGCCAATGTGAAATTTTTCAAATACTTGAAATTCAGTTTTCCGTTACATAAGGAAACTCTTGAATCGTGGATTAAATTGCTGGATGATGTGGCCAAAGCTGCAATGATTGCGGTTTTGCCACTACTCTGGCTCAATTCGCATTCATTGACCGAACGCGCTATCGGCGTAGTGGTATTGGTCGTTATTGGGTATTTTGCCCAAGTTTTTGCCGATTTACTGCGTAAAAAGCGTGATTCATTAACTCGAAAGGACTAGCCATGTTGATCGGCGGACTTTTATTCCTCCTCTTCCTTTTGTTGGCCTGGTACTTCTCTGTTTTGAAGTATTTGGATAATAAAGGCGTATTAGAGGAAAAAGAGAACCACTAGGTTCGATTCAATCCAACTCGGCTCGACAGAGCCGATTCTCCCACCGCTTTGCACTCAGTGTGCGACGGTGGGATTTTACTTAACCCTGTGGGGACACCGTTCCCCTCGGGGCATGGCGTTTCCCTGTTTCTTTGGAGAATGTCATGACTACCAACCATCTGATGCACCCGCGCACCGCGCACAACCATGCCGACAACGGCTACTTCCCGACTGACGATGCCACACTTGCCGGCATTACGGCACGGCTGGATATCGCCGCCAGCGATATCCGTATTTTCGATCCCTGCTGTGGCACCGGCGCGGCTTTGGCCGTTATCGGCGAACACCTCGCCGAGTGCGGAGCCTCCTGCCACAGCTTCGGTGTCGAACTGGATAAAGACCGCGCCCAAACCGCAAGAAACATGCTCGATACCGTCATCCATGGCGATATCGAAAGCTGCATTTTGCAACCGCGCACCGTTGGATTGCTGTTTTTGAATCCGCCTTACGGCTTTACCGCCGCCGACAATTTGAGCAACAGCCGAACCAAACGGCTGGAAGAAATCTTTTTCGACCTGACCGTTCCGGCGTTGCAGGATAACGGCGTGATGGTGCTGGTTATTCCGGTGGCCGCGCTGACTGAGAAGTTGACCTTTGAAATCGCTTCACGCTTTACTGGTCTGCGGATGTATAAAGCCGCCGTCGATACCTACCGTCAGGTCGTCATATTTGGTATCAAACCCAAAAACCGCAACAGCATCGGCAAAACCCTGATCAAACAGCAACAGCAGATGTTGTTGCAGCCGGAGACAGCCGTCCCCGTCGATCAGGCAGAAACCGATTCTTGGTATGAAATACCCGAATCGGCCGTCAAACCATTCCGGCCGCTGAATTATTCAGTAGAAGCGGAAGGATTGGCCGAAGAGCTGGAAACGCTGATGCCGCAAACCCTGTGGCCGCACTTCAGTTCGTTTTTCGGCGAAGGTCTGTTGCAGGAAAAACGCCGGCCATTATGCGCGCTGGGCAAATGGCATGCTGCTTTGGCATTGGCCGCCGGACAGGTTAACGGAATCGTCACTTCGCCCGACGGCCGCCGACTGCTGATTAAAGGTAGTACGCACAAAACCAAGGTAACGACCACGGAAGAGCAGGTAAAAGACGACGGCAGCGTGCAGTACGTCACCACTAACCTCGACCGTTTCGTTCCCAGCATCCGCGCCATCGACCTCACGGCCGGCAGTGCGAATTTCGGCGATGTATTGACCATCAAGTAAACATATTTTCTTTTTTTCAAACCCTACGGGTATGCCACCCGTAACGGGGTGGCATACCCGTTTTCCATCAGGAGAACCCTATGCAACCCCAAGCCTCTCTACCCACCCCGTCAACCGCACTTCCCGCTTTGTTGTCCGAATACCTCGCTCACAGCAAACCCGAGCTGTTCGAACTCGGCCAAACCGTCTGTACCCGCAACGTCGTATCGTGGGCGGCAGACAATCTGCCCGAAGTGCTGCTGGAAGGCAATCTGTGGGCGTGTATTTTGGTTCGTGCCCACAGCACCGGCTGCTGGGACGAATTGGATAAAAGCGACCAACGGCTGAACTATGCCTCGCTCGAACCCGGTAACGAAGGACGAATTCTTTCAGCCTATACTTTGCTGGGTGAAAAAATATACGTTATTACCGAAGCGGATCGCAGTGTGACCACAGTTTTGCTAGCGGATGACTATTAACCCGCAGAAGTTTTCAGATGGCCGAGGCCGTCTGAAAACCCTACACCATTGATTAAAAATTAAGCACGTCAGCAAAGCAGCATGATGCCGTATTCCGACGTGTCTGCCACACCGTTTATCCACATATTTGGGGGATAAACGGCTTTAACCCATAGGGGAAACTTCCCCTGACGGGTTGTTTCCCCGTTTTTAAGGAGCAACCCATGCAACAACCTACCCAAACCTATATCGTCTGGTTCAACGACAGCTTTGAGGAAGCTGAAGAAGTTGCTGCCGCATTAAACGGCCAAACTGTCTTGGAACCTGAAACACCCGATGAAACGCCGGAGCAAACCATCGGCCGCTTTATGGAAATGCGCTTAGGCTATCCGAAAAACCTGATTGCCATGGTGGATACGGTAGTCGAGTACCTGGAACGTGAAAAACTCTATGAAAACACCCCCAGCCGAAGCAGCAACTGCTATACGGCGGCGGTGTTTGTTCCGACCGTTCCGGCGGAACAGGATGAAGCGTTGCAGGACATCGCCTATCTGCTGAAAAAGTGGTTTTCGGAGCTGAACCTGTCCAACTATGAAGAGTATTTGGACGGCGAATTGAGCGAAGAAGATACCGCTTGGCTGTACCACCGCCATCAGGAAGCCATCAGCCAATGGATGTGCGAACACATGACCGATCTGTATGCGTTCCATTGTGATGTATTGTGGCCACTGGATAATCCGGATTCGGCCAAATGGGAAGTCGTATACAAATGGGCGGGTTCCGTGCTGCAACAGCATTTGGAAACCGAACAACCCGGCTAGTCTTTCCCCTTATGCACCTGCCGTCTGAAATGTGCAGCCGGAATCCTCCGGCGGCGGCTTTTTTTACCAACCCTACGGGTTATCACACCCGCAAGGGCATGATAACCCGCCTTTTATTTGGAGTTTTATCATGCCTAATTGGTGTTCAAACCACATGACCGTCTCCGGCGATGCCGCACGAGTGGCAGAGCTAGCCGAGAAAATTGTCCGCCCCCATCCGGACAAGCCGGCTGAGATGACTTTCGATTTCAACGGCATCTGCCCGATGCCCGAAGATTTGCTGAATGTCAGTTCGATTTGTTCCCAAGATGAAATCTGCTGGGGCGGTCTCAACGAAAGTCGGACCATGCCGCAAATCGCCGGTGCAATCAGCGACGGGTTTTATCAAAAACTCAAAGCTGAATTGGAAAAGACTTTCGATTGGCAGAAACTGACCGTCGGCCACGTCAACCGCTGGTTGAATGATGTCTGTCCCGACCTTCAATGCAGCCTCGGCTTAAACCCCGAAGCTGCCCGAAAGACGGCCTACAACATCAAACACCACGGCGCACCCGGCTGGTACGATTGGCGGATTCGTCACTGGGGAACCAAGTGGAATGCCGATTGTTGTTACATCAGCCGTTCAGATGGACTGCTGGAAATATCCTTCGAAACCGCCTGGTCTCCGCCGGATGGCGTGTACAGAGCGATCTGTGCTGCCTATCCTGACTTGGAGCTGGTCGGCAAATACATCGAAGACGGCATGTGTTTTGCCGGTTACTACGACAACATCGGTCCAGATTTGTACGACAACCCTTGTGCAGACGAAGATTACCGAAAATTCGGCATCGAACACTTCGGCTACGAGTACGAAGACGAAAATGATGAAGACGAGTAATCCCGCCCGATAAACAACCGCAACCCTATGGAGGCAATACCCAAGGGGTTGCCTCCGTTTTTTTAAAGAAATGGAGTTTATGATGAAACAAGAAAACCCTGATGTTGCTATGCAAAAGTTCGAATGCATTGGACACAACGGCCAAGCCGCCTTGCAGCTGATTTTACCGCCGGAATGCGATGACTTGAATGAGGTTTCGTGCAGAGACGAATATGATTTGGCTGTCCCGGATTTACGGATCATCCTCTATCTGCCGTCGCTGATTACTGCCCTGAAAGTCCTGCACCAACACCCTGATGCCCTGCATCACGCTGGTGCGAAGTGCTGGGTGGATTCAGACGGCTACGAAGGCAAAATCAGCTTGGAATTTGTCAAAGTGTACGCCCATGCTTTTTCAGGAAACTGGAACCATTCGTTTTTTTTGAATTTCAGTAATGACTGGACAGGTTCGGTGTATTTCCTTGATCTGAGCGTATATCTGCATAAACTTTTAGGCGGGTACGACGATATTGTGGCCAAGCTGGAGAAGCTGGCTGCAAACGTGTAATCCGCACAAACCAACGGCCACTGATGTGGCCGTTTTTTATTGTACGATTTGAGTACAAAACAACAGTTGTTGCAGTCGGTACACTATTGGGGGTCGTTTGCGGGAGAGGGCGAAATCCTACGCTAAGGCTTTGGCCAACGATATTCTCCGGTAAGATTGATGTGTTCCCAGGGGATAGGAGAAGTCGCTTGATATCTAGTATGACGTCTGTCGCACCTGCTTGATCGCGGCCGCGATAGCTAGATCGCGTTGCTCCTCTTCTCCATCCGCGTTCCAAGCTGCGGAAAGGCACCCATAAGCGTACGCCTGGTCGAGCAGGCGACGCGGATCGACGTCCAGCGCACGAGAGAATGCGTCCGCCATCTGTGCAATGCGTCTAGGATCGAGACAAAGGTCGTCTCTGTCAGCCGGATCGTAGAACATATTGGCGGCGCCAAAGCCCACTTCACCGACCAGACCGACGGGATCTATCACCAGCCAGCCGCGACTGGAGAACATGATGTTTTCATGATGCAGATCGCCATGTAGCCCACGCAGTTCCGAGGCATTGCTCATCATTTGATCGGCTATAATCGCCGCGTGGACGTAGTCAGTTTGACAACCTGCGTTTTGATCATCGCGCGCCCGCTGAAACAAAGCTGCAAAGCGATCCCGGATCGGGAGAAGGGCAGAAGGCAGGGGTTCCTCAGATGCGGCATACAGCTTCGCCATCAGTTCCGCTGCAATTTCGGTCGCCTGGTAGTCGCCGTGCTCGGCAACGATGTGAGAGAGCATTCGCTCCCCGGCATATTCGAGCAACATCAGATTGTTCTCACGACCGAGCAACCGGACTGCTCCCCTCCCATTGCGCCATACCAGATAGTCGGCCCCGCGCAGTTCATCAGCAATGTCTTCTATAGGTTTCAATCCCTTGACGATTGCAGGAGTCCCGTCTGGCAATGAAACTTTCCAAACGAGGCTGGAAAAGGTGTCCGCAATGAGAACAGGTTGCGAAACGTGCCAATGAGCAGGAAAAACAGGCGGCATGAACATCAACCCCAAGTCAGAGGGTCCAATCGCAGATAGAAGGCAAGGCGTTCGCGGTCGGGGGCTTCGATCCCCAATACATTGAATAGGACAGCGAAGGCGCGCTCTGCTTCATCTGGCGCTGCCCAGTTCTCTTCGGCGTTAGCAATCATGAGTGCCAAATCGGCATAGCGATCTGCTGTTCCGAGCCGCCCAAGGTCGATCAGACCCGTGCATTGAAGAGTTTTAGGGTCCACCATGAAGTTCGGCATGCAGGGATCACCATGGCAAACAACCATATCGGTGCGCTCTTGGTCGAGCCGCACCGGTAGCTCTCGTTCGACACGAGCCAAAAGATCGAGCTGCGGCGTACTCTTGTCCTCGTCCGGTAAGAAGTCGGGATTGACGGCATTGCGGGACACCACATCAACGGCGCGTCCGAACATTCGCGACAGCCTGCGCTCAAACGGACATTGATCAACCGATAGGCTGTGAACAGCGCCAAGTTGCTGCCCCATTGACGGCCACGCTTTGAGCAAATCCGCTCCAGACAGATCAGCCGCCGGTACTCCCGGAATTGCCGTTATCACCAAGCATGCACCCTCCTGTTCCTCCTGCCAGTTGATCACCTCGGGGCAAGCCACACCTCGACCTTTGAGCCAAATGAGGCGGTCACGCTCTCCAGCGAGCTCACCGCGGCGGGAAGCAGGTGCGATTTTCGCGAAGGCATGCCCGTCACCACGTCGAAAAACAAAATCACCGGATTCTCCGCCTCTGACAGGCAACCAGTCAGAATGCGATTCACCAAAAAAAATATTAGTTTGATTCAATGGAGGTTCCTTCAGTTTTCTGATGAAGCGCGGAGGTGGCTTTGCCACGAATACCATCTGTGCCGAAATATTTGCGCACCATAAGGTCGATTATCCTGTCGTCGGGTCGCCCTCAAAGGGGACATGCCTGCTGAACCGCGAATATAGAGAAATATCCCGAATGTGCAGTTAACGAATTCTTGCGGTTTCTTTCAGCGCCGCCAATACCGCCAGCCCGTCGCGCAAGGGGCGCGGCTCGTGTGTGCGGATGAAGTCAGCTCCACCTGCGGCGGCGGCAAGCTCTGCAGCGAGTGTCGCGGCCCCGACATCCCCCGGACCACGGCCTGTGAGCGCGCGCAGAAAGGATTTGCGCGAAACAGACAGAAGCACCGGCAAATCGAAGCGCAGCCGCAATTCATCGAACCGCGCCAGCACCGAGAGCGAGGTTTCGGGAGCAGCCCCCAGAAAAAACCCCATGCCGGGATCAAGGACAAGGCGGTTGCGTTTGATACCGGCACCCGTCAGCGCCGCGATGCGCGCGTCAAAGAACGCCGCAATGTGATCCATGATGTCGCCAGCGGGTGCCTCGCGCCGATCTGCCTGCCCGTCTTGCACCGAATGCATAACGACGAGTTTGGCAGATGATTTCGCCAATTGCGGATAGAACGCAGCGTCTGGAAAACCGCGAATATCATTGAGATAGGCCACACCACGCGACAAGGCATAGGCTTGCGTCGCGGGTTGATAACTGTCGAGCGAGACGGGAATGCCATCTGCCTTGAGCGCGTCCAGCACCGGCGCGATACGCGCGATTTCTGTGTCGGACGAAACAGGCGCGGCGTCGGGATTGCTGGATGCCGGACCGAGGTCGATCACATCTGCCCCCTCGGCCATCAGCTTACGCGCCTGCGCAATGGCTGCGTCTGGCGCCAGATACCGGCCTCCATCGGAGAAACTGTCCGAGGTTATGTTGACGATGCCGAAAATGATGAGCGATTTATTCATGGGGGCTTCTATAATAATAATAATCGAGCATGAGTCTCATACGGATGCTCGGGTCGAAAGGGAATCCCCAGGCGAGTAACCTGTTTGCGGTGATCCATTAGCTGCAGGAGCAGAATAGCATACATCTGGAAGCAAAGCCAGGAAAGCGGCCTAAACAATTTAACAGAGCCATCTTGGAATCTGGTGTCTCTGCGCCTATAATTCTGGAACAGCTACTTTCCGAACGACTCCTGCGTTGATCGGAAATCCAGAAGCCCGAGAGGTTGCCGCCTTTCGGGCTTTTTCTTTTTCAAAAAAAAAATTTATAAAACGATCTGTTGCGGCCGCCGGGTTGTGGGCAAAGGCGCTCGACGGTGGGCAACCGCTTGCGGTTGTCCACGGGCGGAGCCGGTGCGCGTAGCGCATTGTCCACAAGCCAAGGGCGACCAATAATTGATATATATATTCATAATTGAAAAGCTAATTGAACATACTACTTGCTGTAACTACTTGCCGGAGCGAGGGGTGTTTGCAAGCTGTTGATCTGAAAGGGCTATTAGCGTTCTCACGTGCCTTTTTGATTAGCGATTTCACGTGACCTTATTAGCGATTTCACGTACTCCGATTAGCGATTTCACGTACCCTGATTAGCGATTTCACGTGGATAGTTTTTGGAGCGGGCCGGAAAGCCCCGTGAATCAAGGCTTTGCGGGGCATTAGCGGTTTCACGTGGATAACTACCCTCTATCCACAGGCTTCCGGGGATAAAAAAGCCCGCTCGACGGCGGGCTGTTGGATGGGAAGGCTTGACCAAGCCAAGCGTAGCGTTGGCCTGGTCAAGTCGGAGGGGGGCCGATGCGAGCGCCCTTGCCGGGTGCGCGGGTGACATGCAGGTGTGTGGATTTGATGCGCAGGCATTCGCCGTCATCTTCGATGCAGTCGCTTGCCTCGGGATAGACAATCAACACTTCGCGTAGGCGCTTTTTGAAGTTGTATTTGAAGCTGGCGAGTGCTGCCCGCTCTGCCCGCTCTCGGGCCTTATCGTCCAGTTCGGGCGAGTTGCGTGCGCGGCTGCCATAGGATGAGCCGAATTGCGCTTGCAGGGCGACCCAAGGGATTTGCACGAAGGGGCGGCCCTTGGCCCGCAACAGGAACACGCGATAGGTCAGCCACGTGTAAATGTCCATCGCAAGCGGAGACTGCCGCAAGGCATGCAGGTAGTCGATTCGGATAGGAACCGGTGAGCGGGTGACTTCCTCGAAGAAATCGCCTGTGAGGGTGCTATCCCATAGCGCCCGATCTTCTGGCCGCTTGGGATTCCAGAATAGAAAAGCGCGCTTGGCAATGACGACGTTCTCAATGCCGAAGTCATTGCCTTGCTCGCCGGCAAGCGAAATCATGGATGAAAACAGGCGTTGCGCCTGATTGCGAAGGGTGGCCGTGTAACGGCCATCGGTGTGCATTCCGAGCCTTTGTAGAAATTCCGATTGCGACCGGCCAAGGTTCAACACGGGGTCTTTCGTTCGCACGGCCTCGGTGCATATCCAAGCAAGCAAGGTGCGCGGCATAGAACCGTAGGGCAGGCCGATGCTCGGCTTGCCCATGATCGACAAGGTGACGATGCCATTGGTGCGCTCAAAGTAGCTGGTCTTGGGGTCGGTGTGGGGCATGGTCGCTTGCACAAGGCAACGGGCCATGTAGCCGACTAAGCCAGCTTCGCGGGCATCCTCCATTTCGAGCGCGAGGCTCGTCTTGATGATCTCGTTGATACGATGGCCGGGGGCTTTGTTGTTCTTAGGCATGTTGTTCCCTCCCCGGCATGGTGATGGTTGGTCTAGTGTTTGTGGGTTTGATGTTCCGGCGTTTGATGAACAGGCGCAAGGTGTGAGGGCTGACGCCTAACAACTCGGCTGCGCGACTTTGCGGCAAGCCAAGGTTCACGTATGCCTGTACTTCATCAATACGGCTGTCCAGCTTCAAGGCGCTCGATTTGCTGCCCTTGGGTCGCCCGAGCGTCTTGCCGCGCTCTCTGGCGACTTGTAGCGCCTCGGTGGTACGTGCCTGAATGAAATGCCGCTCGATCTGTGCAGCCAAGCCAAGCACGGTTGCCATGATGTCGCTTTGTAGGCTGCCGTCCATGATGATCTTCTGTTTGGTCACATGGACGATTAGGCCGCGCTCGCTCGCCGCTTTGAGAATTTCCAAGGCGGCGAGGGCGGAACCGGCAATGCGCGTAATCTCCGGCGTCAGTAGCACGTCGCCACGCTCGGCCTTTTCGATGATTGCTCCGAGCTTGCGCTTGCGCCAGTCCTTTGCTCTGCTGGCAATTTCTTCCTCGATCTGTAGCGGCGCGAAGCCTTTGGCGTTCGCGTATTCGAGCAAACCGTATTTTTGGTTTTCCGGGTCTTGGCCGTCACGCGAAACCCGGAGATAGGCATAGTATTTTGGCATTTGCAGGGAAAACGTCAGATTCGGTTAAACATGCCTCATTCTAGCGCAGATTAAATAGGAATTAAATACCCTGTTGCGGTATAGATAAAACGTTGGTTTGTTCTGCCCTATGAGCGTACAAAAAAGGCCGGGTGAGTGGCCCGGCCTTCGTTTAGGTGCTGAATAGGATTGGTTCTGGTGCCAGCCTCATGAGAAGCGCGTCATAAAACCACATGAGGGCCGACGCACCAAGGCCGACGCCTGCGACCGATAGCATGATGTGGGTCTTATTGGCCGAGTCCAGCCCAAGCCACATGATCGGTAGGGTGATGAGACTGGCGAACGAAGCCAAGCCGAGAAGAAAGCGCACCGGGCCGCGCAGCCACCAGAGAATGAGGAACACCAGATGTCGTTTTCAGAAGACGGCTGCACTGAACGTCAGAAGCCGACTGCACTATAGCAGCGGAGGGGTTGGATCCATCAGGCAACGACGGGCTGCTGCCGGCCATCAGCGGACGCAGGGAGGACTTTCCGCAACCGGCCGTTCGATGCGGCACCGATGGCCTTCGCGCAGGGGTAGTGAATCCGCCAGGATTGACTTGCGCTGCCCTACCTCTCACTAGTGAGGGGCGGCAGCGCATCAAGCGGTGAGCGCACTCCGGCACCGCCAACTTTCAGCACATGCGTGTAAATCATCGTCGTAGAGACGTCGGAATGGCCGAGCAGATCCTGCACGGTTCGAATGTCGTAACCGCTGCGGAGCAAGGCCGTCGCGAACGAGTGGCGGAGGGTGTGCGGTGTGGCGGGCTTCGTGATGCCTGCTTGTTCTACGGCACGTTTGAAGGCGCGCTGAAAGGTCTGGTCATACATGTGATGGCGACGCACGACACCGCTCCGTGGATCGGTCGAATGCGTGTGCTGCGCAAAAACCCAGAACCACGGCCAGGAATGCCCGGCGCGCGGATACTTCCGCTCAAGGGCGTCGGGAAGCGCAACGCCGCTGCGGCCCTCGGCCTGGTCCTTCAGCCACCATGCCCGTGCACGCGACAGCTGCTCGCGCAGGCTGGGTGCCAAGCTCTCGGGTAACATCAAGGCCCGATCCTTGGAGCCCTTGCCCTCCCGCACGATGATCGTGCCGTGATCGAAATCCAGATCCTTGACCCGCAGTTGCAAACCCTCACTGATCCGCATGCCCGTTCCATACAGAAGCTGGGCGAACAAACGATGCTCGCCTTCCAGAAAACCGAGGATGCGAACCACTTCATCCGGGGTCAGCACCACCGGCAAGCGCCGCGACGGCCGAGGTCTTCCGATCTCCTGAAGCCAGGGCAGATCCGTGCACAGCACCTTGCCGTAGAAGAACAGCAAGGCCGCCAATGCCTGACGATGCGTGGAGACCGAAACCTTGCGCTCGTTCGCCAGCCAGGACAGAAATGCCTCGACTTCGCTGCTGCCCAAGGTTGCCGGGTGACGCACACCGTGGAAACGGATGAAGGCACGAACCCAGTTGACATAAGCCTGTTCGGTTCGTAAACTGTAATGCAAGTAGCGTATGCGCTCACGCAACTGGTCCAGAACCTTGACCGAACGCAGCGGTGGTAACGGCGCAGTGGCGGTTTTCATGGCTTGTTATGACTGTTTTTTTGTACAGTCTATGCCTCGGGCATCCAAGCAGCAAGCGCGTTACGCCGTGGGTCGATGTTTGATGTTATGGAGCAGCAACGATGTTACGCAGCAGGGCAGTCGCCCTAAAACAAAGTTAGGACGCATGGACACAACGCAGGTCACATTGATACACAAAATTCTAGCTGCGGCAGATGAGCGAAATCTGCCGCTCTGGATCGGTGGGGGCTGGGCGATCGATGCACGGCTAGGGCGTGTAACACGCAAGCACGATGATATTGATCTGACGTTTCCCGGCGAGAGGCGCGGCGAGCTCGAGGCAATAGTTGAAATGCTCGGCGGGCGCGTCATGGAGGAGTTGGACTATGGATTCTTAGCGGAGATCGGGGATGAGTTACTTGACTGCGAACCTGCTTGGTGGGCAGACGAAGCGTATGAAATCGCGGAGGCTCCGCAGGGCTCGTGCCCAGAGGCGGCTGAGGGCGTCATCGCCGGGCGGCCAGTCTGTTGTAACAGCTGGGAGGCGATCATCTGGGATTACTTTTACTATGCCGATGAAGTACCACCAGTGGACTGGCCTACAAAGCACATAGAGTCCTACAGGCTCGCATGCACCTCACTCGGGGCGGAAAAGGTTGAGGTCTTGCGTGCCGCTTTCAGGTCGCGATATGCGGCCTAACAATTCGTCCAAGCCGACGCCGCTTCGCGGCGCGGCTTAACTCAGGTGTTAAACATCATGAGGGAAGCGGTGATCGCCGAAGTATCGACTCAACTATCAGAGGTAGTTGGCGTCATCGAGCGCCATCTCGAACCGACGTTGCTGGCCGTACATTTGTACGGCTCCGCAGTGGATGGCGGCCTGAAGCCACACAGTGATATTGATTTGCTGGTTACGGTGACCGTAAGGCTTGATGAAACAACGCGGCGAGCTTTGATCAACGACCTTTTGGAAACTTCGGCTTCCCCTGGAGAGAGCGAGATTCTCCGCGCTGTAGAAGTCACCATTGTTGTGCACGACGACATCATTCCGTGGCGTTATCCAGCTAAGCGCGAACTGCAATTTGGAGAATGGCAGCGCAATGACATTCTTGCAGGTATCTTCGAGCCAGCCACGATCGACATTGATCTGGCTATCTTGCTGACAAAAGCAAGAGAACATAGCGTTGCCTTGGTAGGTCCAGCGGCGGAGGAACTCTTTGATCCGGTTCCTGAACAGGATCTATTTGAGGCGCTAAATGAAACCTTAACGCTATGGAACTCGCCGCCCGACTGGGCTGGCGATGAGCGAAATGTAGTGCTTACGTTGTCCCGCATTTGGTACAGCGCAGTAACCGGCAAAATCGCGCCGAAGGATGTCGCTGCCGACTGGGCAATGGAGCGCCTGCCGGCCCAGTATCAGCCCGTCATACTTGAAGCTAGACAGGCTTATCTTGGACAAGAAGAAGATCGCTTGGCCTCCCGCGCAGATCAGTTGGAAGAATTTGTTCACTACGTGAAAGGCGAGATCACCAAGGTAGTCGGCAAATAATGTCTAACAATTCGTTCAAGCCGACGCCGCTTCGCGGCGCGGCTTAACTCAAGCGTTAGCCATATTATGGAGCCTCATGCTTTTATATAAAATGTGTGACAATCAAAATTATGGGGTTACTTACATGAAGTTTTTATTGGTATTTTCGCTTTTAATACCATCCGTGGTTTTTGCAAGTAGTTCAAAGTTTCAGCAAGTTGAACAAGACGTTAAGGCAATTGAAGTTTCTCTTTCTGCTCGTATAGGTGTTTCCGTTCTTGATACTCAAAATGGAGAATATTGGGATTACAATGGCAATCAGCGCTTCCCGTTAACAAGTACTTTTAAAACAATAGCTTGCGCTAAATTACTATATGATGCTGAGCAAGGAAAAGTTAATCCCAATAGTACAGTCGAGATTAAGAAAGCAGATCTTGTGACCTATTCCCCTGTAATAGAAAAGCAAGTAGGGCAGGCAATCACACTCGATGATGCGTGCTTCGCAACTATGACTACAAGTGATAATACTGCGGCAAATATCATCCTAAGTGCTGTAGGTGGCCCCAAAGGCGTTACTGATTTTTTAAGACAAATTGGGGACAAAGAGACTCGTCTAGACCGTATTGAGCCTGATTTAAATGAAGGTAAGCTCGGTGATTTGAGGGATACGACAACTCCTAAGGCAATAGCCAGTACTTTGAATAAATTTTTATTTGGTTCCGCGCTATCTGAAATGAACCAGAAAAAATTAGAGTCTTGGATGGTGAACAATCAAGTCACTGGTAATTTACTACGTTCAGTATTGCCGGCGGGATGGAACATTGCGGATCGCTCAGGTGCTGGCGGATTTGGTGCTCGGAGTATTACAGCAGTTGTGTGGAGTGAGCATCAAGCCCCAATTATTGTGAGCATCTATCTAGCTCAAACACAGGCTTCAATGGCAGAGCGAAATGATGCGATTGTTAAAATTGGTCGTTCAATTTTTGACGTTTATACATCACAGTCGCGCTGATAAGGCTAACAAGGCCATCAAGTTGACGGCTTTTCCGTCGCTTGTTTTGTGGCTTAACGCTACGCTACCACAAAACAATCAACTCCAAAGCCGCAACTTATGGCGGCGTGAAAGTGCATCTAGAATACTTAAAAAGTATGTGGATGATTTACCAGTTTATTAAGTAAAAAAGCTACACCGCCCACTAACACACGCCAAAAATTGCCTTCGTTGCCCCAGCAACTGGCTACACCACCTCCGCCGGCACAGAACTAAAAGCCAGCGACATCGATCTCTGCGTACGCGCACTGTCTATGGGCAAACTCCACCACGCCATGATGGGAACCGCCTCCGTGGCCATCGCCACCGCTGCCGCCATCCCCGGCACCCTGGTCAACCTCGCCGCAGGCGGCGGCGAACGCAGCAGCGTAACCTTTGGTCACGCTTCAGGCACATTAAAAGTAGGCGCAGAAGCCAAGCTAGTTGATGGCCAATGGCAAGCCACCAAAGCCGTAATGAGCCGCAGCGCAAGAAGAATAATGCAAGGCGAAGTGCTAGTGCCGCAGGAGCAGATTGTTTAAAGTCTATCAAGCGGGCTAGAAGTGCCCGCAAACTGTTGCCCAAGCACATGTGTATAAATCTGCGTTGTGGCCACATCGCTGTGGCCAAGTAGTTCCTGCACAGTACGAATATCACGCCCAGCTTGTAATAAATGTGTGGCAAAGGAATGCCTAAAGGTGTGGCACGACACTCTTTTATTTAAAACGCCAGCTTTTTCAACCGCTTGTTTTAACGCCTTGCGCGGGACAGAGTCATGCAGATGATGTCAGTTTGGACGGCAATAAAGTCGTTCTTTGTTTATTACCCTTTCC
Source organism: Neisseria sp. S1 (assembly GCF_048060015.1). NCBI lineage: Bacteria > Pseudomonadati > Pseudomonadota > Betaproteobacteria > Neisseriales > Neisseriaceae > Neisseria > Neisseria sp. S1. The sequence continues at coordinate 66,593 of NZ_JBLUPI010000001.1, read as the reverse complement.
ATCCTGCACCTGAATACAGCCTAAGTTAAAATCAATATCCTTAACCCGTAGCCGTAAACATTCGGTGATACGCAAGCCTGCACCATAGAGCAAAGAAAAAATCACTTTATTTCGCGGTAATTCCGTATTATTAAAAATAGCCTGTACTTCGGCAGTCGATAAAACTGTCGGCAAATGCCTTGGCTTGGATGCTGGCACAAAATCAAGCTCACCCAATGGCTTATTTAAAAATTGGTTATATAAAAAAGCGAGCGCATTAAGAGCAGTTTTTTGAGTGTTTATAGAGACGTTTTCCGCATTCGCTAAATGTGAAAGAAAAAGCCTAACTTCTTCACCAGCCATCTCTAGAGGATGACGCTTACCATGAAACAAAATAAACCGCTTAATCCAGTGAATGTAAGTTTTCTCGGTACGCAACGAATAGCCTTTTTGCCGCATATCTTGGCTGATGCTAAGTAAGAAAGGACTTTTTGCCATAGCTCCACCATTAACTGTAACTTTATACAGTATAATTTAGACTATTCTTACGATAATGCACGTTTTTACTTTAAACCATGCTCGAATTGTTTTTATAGGAAATAAAAAATCCATATAAAACAATTGGTTGGGGATGTTTGAGCGCAATTAACAGGCAGCCAAAACTGGCAAAATGAGCATGCTCGTTTTGCCAGATTTGAATTGATTGCGGCAATGGAAAAAGTAAGGTAGAATGAGGCACTTAAATAATAAATAGAGTCAAGTCAGCAGACAAGTAAGCCGCAACATCAGAATTGTTGTTGCGGCGCTCTGTAAGACCAATCCCATCTGATTGCTGACGAGCAGACGCTGCCCGGTATCCTTAATCGAGAGGTTGATTCGTCATGACCACCACACGCCCCGCGTGGGCCTATACCCTGCCGGCAGCCTTGCTGCTTATGGCTCCCTTCGACATCCTCGCCTCGCTGGCGATGGATATTTATCTTCCAGTCGTTCCGGCGATGCCGGGCGTCCTGAACACGACTCCATCCATAATCCAACTCACGTTGAGCCTCTACATGGTGATGCTCGGTGTGGGCCAAGTGATCTTTGGGCCACTCTCCGATCGCGTCGGGCGACGGCCGATCCTGCTTGTAGGCGCAACGGCTTTCGTTGCTGCGTCTCTGGGAGCGGCTTGTTCTTCAACTGCATTAGCCTTTGTTGCGTTTCGTCTGGTTCAGGCTGTTGGAGCATCGGCCATGCTGGTGGCCACCTTCGCGACCGTGCGCGACGTATATGCCAATCGTCCCGAAGGTGCCGTCATCTACGGCCTTTTCAGTTCGATACTGGCGTTCGTGCCTGCGCTCGGCCCTATAGCCGGTGCGCTGATCGGCGAGTTTTGGGGATGGCAGGCGATCTTCATCACACTGGCTGCACTGGCTTCGCTCGCACTCTTAAACGCCAGTTTCAGGTGGCATGAAACCCGACCGTTGGATCAGGCCAGAACGCAACGATCTGTTTTGCCGATCTTCGCGAGTCCGGCCTTTTGGGTTTACACGGTCGGATTTAGTGCCGGCATAGGCACATTCTTCGTTTTCTTCTCGACAGCCCCCCGTGTTCTCATAGGCCAAGCCGGCTATTCCGAGATCGGATTTAGCTTGGCCTTCGCGACTGTCGCGCTGGTCATGGTCACGACAACCCGCTTCGCAAAGTCCTTCGTTACCAAATGGGGTATCGCGGGATGCGTAGCGCGCGGGATGGCGTTGCTCGTTTCCGGCGCGATCCTGTTGGGGATCGGCCAACTTTTCGGATCGCCGTCATTTTTCAGCTTCATCCTGCCGATGTGGGTTGTCGCGGTCGGCATTGTCTTCACGGTGTCCGTTACCGCCAACGGCGCACTTGCGCAGTTCGACGACATCGCTGGATCAGCGGTTGCGTTCTACTTCTGCATCCAAAGCCTGATAGTCAGTATCGTCGGGACATTGGCGGTGACGCTGTTAAACGGCGATACAGCGTGGCCCGTGATTTGTTACGCCACGGCAATGGCAGTGCTGGTGTCGTTGGGGCTGGCGCTCCTTCGATCCCGTGATGCTGCCACCGAGAAGTCGCCAGTCGTCTAGCCGACGACTGGAAGCAAGCCCGCTCCGATGCGGCGCAATAATCTTCGAAACCTCGTGAATGGCGGTATCCTGTCTGGCAAGATACCGCTCATTTCCCTTGTCCCGTGGCGGCCGGTCATCGACCGCCAGCTCGGCCGTGAGGTCATGGGCATCGTGCAAAGCGGATCGGTGTCGTGGCAGTTGGGGCGGCAAAGGGGCATAAGCCTCTAATCTGTTGTAGATGAACGCAGCCGCTCGAAACCAGCGATGAGGCTGTCGAGTCCGAAGTTGAACGCAGCATCCATGCCGTCTGTTTCCAACTCGTGAAACAGATCGTGCAGGAAGGACGACGGTGCTTGCTCGGACACATCTGGCCTGTCCGGAACTCTCTCATCGGCATCAGATGCCTGCTGCTCGAGAACGGAACCGACCACATAGTGACTGACCGCCCGGAGCGCCCAAACGGCGCGCTTCGGACAAAAGCCCTCCGCGCAGAGAAAGCGTATTTGCGTCTCGGCGGTGCCAAAATTCGGTTCTGTCGGTCGAGTGCCGGCATGGATACGCGCGCCGTCCCGATAAGAGAGCAACGCCGTTCTGAAGCTCAGGGCATTCTCTTTCAGGAACACCCGCCAGTCCTCATTCTCTTCGGGTAGCGAGCGGGTATGGCGTTCCGCCAGCATCGCCTCGGCGAGCGCATCAAGCAGCGCTCGCTTGTTCTGGAAATGCCAGTAAAGCGCAGGCTGCTGAACCTTGAGGCGTTCAGCGAGCTTCCGCGTCGTCAGGCTGTCCATGCCAACCTCGTTCAACAGCTCTAGCGCCGCCGCGATCACGGTGCCCTTGTCCAGTTTGGTCATTCACGTTCCTTCGCCAGTGCTTGACAATTTATCACCGATAAGTTATATTTCCATCTCCTTATCGTTGATAAAGTCGCTCCATTGAGCGGCGCTGGAGTTTCAGGTGCGCAGCTCTGCCATCATTGCCCTGCTGATCGTGGGTCTTGACGCCATGGGTCTCGGCCTCATCATGCCCGTCCTTCCGACGCTTCTGCGTGAGCTTGTGCCAGCAGAGCAGGTCGCTGGACACTATGGTGCCTTGCTGTCGCTCTATGCATTGATGCAGGTCGTCTTCGCGCCCATGCTTGGACAGCTTTCGGATTCTTACGGTCGGCGTCCGGTACTTCTGGCTTCTCTTGCAGGAGCCGCAGTCGATTACACGATTATGGCATCAGCGCCGGTCTTATGGGTGCTCTATATCGGCCGACTCGTGTCCGGCGTCACGGGCGCAACCGGAGCTGTAGCAGCCTCAACCATTGCCGATTCGACGGGGGAAGGTTCTCGCGCACGCTGGTTCGGCTACATGGGGGCCTGTTATGGGGCGGGCATGATTGCCGGGCCAGCACTTGGTGGCATGCTCGGTGGTATCTCTGCTCATGCCCCGTTTATCGCCGCCGCCCTTCTCAACGGGTTCGCGTTCCTGCTTGCCTGCATTTTCCTCAAGGAGACTCATCACAGCCATGGCGGGACCGGAAAGCCGGTTCGCATCAAACCATTCGTTCTGTTACGGCTGGATGATGCATTGCGCGGGCTAGGTGCGCTTTTCGCAGTTTTCTTCATTATTCAACTGATCGGCCAAGTGCCTGCAGCCCTATGGGTCATATATGGGGAGGACCGTTTTCAGTGGAACACCGCGACCGTTGGTTTGTCGCTCGCGGCGTTTGGGGCAACACATGCGATCTTCCAAGCGTTTGTTACCGGCCCGCTTTCAAGCCGGCTTGGAGAGCGGCGCACGCTGCTGTTTGGCATGGCTGCGGATGCGACTGGCTTCGTTCTTCTGGCTTTTGCCACGCAGGGATGGATGGTGTTCCCGATTCTGTTGCTGCTTGCCGCCGGGGGTGTTGGCATGCCGGCCTTGCAGGCAATGCTCTCAAACAATGTCAGCAGTAACAAGCAAGGGGCTTTGCAAGGAACGCTAACGAGCCTCACCAATCTAAGCTCTATCGCAGGACCGCTTGGCTTCACAGCACTCTATTCTGCCACCGCCGGGGCATGGAACGGTTGGGTTTGGATTGTCGGCGCGATCCTCTATTTAATATGTCTGCCAATACTACGCAGACCATTCGCAACTTCATTGTGATTTAGTCATGGCGATTTGGCATGCGTAGACTTAGGAGAAATGACGGATTAAATCTGTTGAGCAATCATCTCCTTTCGGGGCGAGTGCCAATGATGACCTTAGTTCACACTCTCGCTGTCGCCGAATATCTCAACTTCCGTCACGCCGCCAACGCGCTCGGCGTTGCACAGTCCAGCGTCAGCGCCCGCGTGAAGGCACTGGAAGAAGACCTCGGCATCCTCTTGTTCGAGCGTCATGCGCGCGGCGTTCGGCTGACCGAGGCCGGACGCCATTTCGTCGAGCGGATAGCCGTAGGTATTGACCAACTCGACCATGCGGTGAAAACCGCCGGCATGGCGGCAGCCGGAGAAAGCGGCCGGCTTCGTATCGGTATCCATGCCCTGATTCCGCATAGCTTCCTCGCAAAGCTGATCGGCCAATACCGCAAGGATTACCCCGATGTTGAAGTCGAGATCGCCGAAGGCCCGGCCCGTGAAGCGGTGGTGCAGCTTCGCGCCGGCAGGTTGGACGTGGCGTTCGTCGCGGGCACGCCCCAACCACCCGACTGCCATTCCCGTCGCACATGGATCGAACCGCTCTTGGCGGTGCTACCGGAACGGCATCTCGATTGAAAACGGCGTTCTGCATATCGAGAAACTCGAAGCCGCCGCGCCGACAGGCGCCGAAGATCTGGTGCTCGATCTCTACAAGCAGATCCCGCCCACGCGCATCACCGATCTCCTGCTGGAGGTGGATGCGGCGACCGGCTTCACCGAAGCGTTCACCCATCTGCGCACAGGAGCACCCTGCGCTGACCGGATCGGGCTAATGAACGTTATCTTGGCGGAAGGGATCAACCTCGGCTTGCGCAAAATGGCGGATGCGACAAACACCCACACCTTCTGGGAATTGATCCGCATTGGACGGTGGCATGTCGAGGGCGAAGCCTATGACCGGGCGCTGGCCATGGTGGTCGAGGCACAGGCAGCGTTACCCATGGCCCGGTTCTGGGGCATGGGCACGTCGGCTTCGAGCGACGGACAGTTCTTCGTCGCTACAGAGCAAGGTGAGGCCATGAACCTGGTCAACGCGAAATATGGCAATACCCCGGGCCTGAAAGCCTATAGCCACGTCTCCGACCAATATGCGCCGTTCGCAACCCAGGTGATTCCTGCAACGGCAAGCGAAGCGCCTTACATCCTCGATGGCCTGCTGATGAACGATGCTGGACGCCATATCCGCGAGCAGTTCACCGACACGGGCGGCTTCACCGATCACGTCTTTGCCGCATGTGCCATTCTCGGCTACCGGTTCGCTCCGCGCATCCGCGACCTGCCATCCAAACGGCTCTACGCGTTCAATCCGTCGGCCGCCCCGGCGCACCTGCGAGCGTTGATCGGCGGAAAGGTCAACCAAGCCATGATCGAGCGCAATTGGCCCGACATCCTGCGCATCGCCGCCACCATTGCTGCCGGGACCGTCGCGCCAAGCCAGATTCTGCGGAAACTCGCCTCCTATCCGCGGCAGAACGAGCTCGCGACAGCCCTGCGGGAAGTCGGTCGCGTCGAGCGCACCCTGTTCATGATCGACTGGATTCTGGATGCCGAACTCCAACGGCGTGCCCAGATCGGGCTCAACAAAGGCGAAGCTCATCATGCGCTGAAGCGGGCAATCAGCTTCCACCGCCGCGGTGAAATCCGCGACCGTTCCGCCGAAGGCCAGCATTACCGCATCGCCGGCATGAATCTGCTCGCCGCCATCATCATCTTCTGGAACACCATGAAGCTCGGCGAGGTCGTTGCAAACCAGAAACGCGATGGAAAGCTGCTATCGCCCGATCTCTTGGCCCATGTTTCGCCGCTCGGATGGGAACACATCAATCTCACCGGAGAATATCGCTGGCCAAAGCCTTAGCGTAGGATTCCGCCCCCTCCCGCAAACGACCCCTATTGCTGCCTCTCTCCGGTTGGCGGATAAAATTTCCCCAAAGCTACTTGGAGTAACTTCAGGGAAATTTCATCTGGTATTTGGGTTTCCGATACCCGAACTATTATTTAAGCGAATATTTCATTTTTAATTCCCATACTGCTTTAAATTTATATCGTACGATATAAATTAAATTTCAAAATATAATCGAAGTGTTTTTTTAATTAATTAATTAAATTTATGGTAACTTTAAGTAGGTTAGTTTTTGATAGACACTTTAAATTAGACATTAATTAAAATTCCTACTAAAATTGCTAGGTCAGTTAGGCTATACTCAAAATTACCACTCAATTTAGTAAAACTGGATATAGTAAATGTCTAAACCACCATTTTCTCTGACCAATGCAATGCTGAACGATATGATTGAAATTTCCGGGTTGCTGGGGCAACTGCAATTTCAGCATGAACGCAACCTTGCCTTGAGAAGGGAAAACCGGATTAAGTCAATCCAGTCATCATTGGCTATCGAAAACAACTCTCTGACTATTGAGCAGGTAACAGCTATCCTTAACGGCCAAAGGGTGTTTGGGCCGCCGGGAGATATTCAGGAAGTTAAGAATGCATATGACGCTTATGAGCAGATTCTGACTTATGATGCTTTCAGCGTCAGAGATTTTCTTAAGGCCCATATGCTGTTGACGCAAGGGCTGGTAAAACAGTCAGGCAGTTTCCGCAGTGGAGATGTCGGTATTTTTGACGCGCAGGGGAATGTTATCCATTTGGGTGCGAGACCCCAGTTTGTTCCTGCCTTGGTTGAAGGCTTGTTCCAATGGGCGAAAACTGATCAAACACCCTTAATTATTAAGAGTGCCGTTGTTCACTATGAAATTGAAATGATTCATCCGTTTGAAGACGGCAACGGCAGAATGGGGCGGTTATGGCAAAGTGTATTGTTGAGCAAATGGAACCCTCTGTTTGCATGGCTGCCTGTGGAAACTATGGTGCATGAGCACCAACAGGATTATTACAATAGCCTGAGAGCGGCAGATGCAGCCAATGATTCAACCGTATTTATCGAATTTATGTTGGGTATGATTCTGCAGACCTTAAAAAGTTATCCTGTTGCGGTTATCGACCAAACAGGCGATAAAATGGGCGATAAAATGGGCGATAAATTAAGCATCTTCCGTGCCATAGTTGAAGACCTGTTGTCAAAACAGGAAACGGTGACCGCCGCAGAGCTGCAAGAAGCGAGCGGAAAATCCGCATCAACCGTCAAACGTTATTTGACCATGATGGTGGGTGAGGGATATTTGCTCGCCGAAGGGGGGAATAAATCCCGGCGTTACCGTAAAGCTGCCTAACGGTCTATCAGATTGAATTTCTTATTGGAAATAAGGGAGATTACAAATAAAAAAACTGGTTCTGACTGCTACATTGCTGGCTTTGGCTGAAATCTCTTTAGCTACATCCCAAGGAGTTTATACCTCCGGCGAAGGCAGCCGAAAAATAGTTTTCTGGCATTATCCGAAGGATGGCACGGTTGTTTATAATTTCAATATTTCAGACCATACAGGGAATCCTTTGACCAAAAACGGAATCCTCTACCAATCGTCCAACACGAAAAAACCTGTTACAGGAAATGCTTATACCTTCGCACAAACCAGTCCATACTACGAAGACGAAGATAAAAGCCGTTGTCTTATCTCAGCTACTTGGAACAAAAACGGCGGATTAAATCTTACTGCCGGAAACAGTTGCAGCAAAAATGAAAAAACCGTTTACAACGGCCACTATAAACATACTCCGAATATTGCGTTTCCTGAAAAATACCGTGGTGCATGGTCTGGTAATTGTAAAAACGATTCTGCGGAATGGCTGCGTATCGGCAAAACGGCATTTACCCACGTGACGGATTTTCCTTCAGCAACCGTTATCAGCACGAATCAGGTTGACGGTATGTTTGTTGCCGCTGCGGTTGAAATCGGAGAAGGGGCGGGTAGCCGTTCTTTTCTGATGCTTAAGCCGGAAGGCCGCAAATTGAAGGTTACGGGTGAACATCATGGAGATAAAATCAATATGATTGTACAAAAATGTTCTGCTAAAGCGGGGATTTAATGAAAACAGCCCGTATTTACGGCCGTGTCAGCACGGAGGATCAGGATTTTAAACGGCAATACCGTTTGGAAGAAGAGGCTAGGGCACAGGGTTATTATGTTGCCAAAACCTATATGGAAAAAGCTTCAGGAACGACAGCAGACCGTCCGAAGCTGAACGAGCTGATTGATGACTTGCAGCCCGGCGATGTAGTGATTGCAGAAAATATCGATCGTATCAGCCGGCTTCCTCTGCAGGATGCAGAACGACTGGTAAAGAGAATTAAAGATAAAGGAGCTGTGCTTTCCATACCGGGCTTACTGGATTTGTCACAGCTCGATATGGAAGGTCAGCCCGAGATTGCCAAGATTTATCTGAATGGCCTGTCAGATATGCTGCTGAAAGTAGCCCTGCTGATTGCCCGGCAGGATTACGAAACCCGAAAGGAACGGCAGAGACAGGGAATAGGGCAGGCGCGGCAGCAAGGCAAATATCGTGGCCGCAGACCTGATGTCAATTTACACCGTAATGTATTTCGCCTGAGAAATGCAGGGGTCAGCATCAACGAAACGGCAAAATTGGCGGAATGCAGCCCAACCACGGTGAAAAAGATTATGAAAATGTATGGCAGTATTGAGGAAATTCCTATTTAACTGCCCGTAGATTGAAAATAGCTGCCTGAGCCAGGCGCATGGGACACCGCTCTGCCTGTTGACTGAAAGTTACCACTACCGCCAGAGTTTTTGGCGACACGTTCTGTCGTGTGGAAGTAACTTTCCTGTTTGGTAACAGCTTTTTTGGCAGTTTGGCCTGTATTTTTCAGACGGCCTGTCCCACGCATAGGCGTGGGTTTGGAAGGCAAGCTGACGCGGGGTGTTTCGGCCGTTGCTGATCCGGAAACTTTTTGCAGATTTTCTTGTCTATAATTATCTGTTTTAGATGATTTTTCTTGAAAAAGGCGATGCAGGGAAGTAATATTGCGGACATAGGCACGAGTTTCCTTAAACGGGGGGATACTCCGACCGTATTTGCGGACATTTCCCGGCCCTGCATTATAGGCAGCTAATGCCAGTTCGACGGTTTTAAATTCGTCCAACATCTTGCGTAAATACCGGCTGCCGGTACGGATTGAAACCTCGGCATCAAATAATTGCAAATGGTGTACGCCTAAATCGGCAGCTGTGCCCGGCATGACTTGGGTTAAACCGGTCGCTTTCACTCGTGAAACTGCTTTGCGGTTATAACCGCTTTCATAAGCAACCAAAGCCTTGAGCAAATCCGGATCAATACCTTCCTCTCGTGCTATTTTTTCGATAGCAGGACTGTGTTTCCAATAGTTTGCAATCATCGTCAGGCAGGACTTGTTAGCGATTTTACCTTGGAGGCAGCCCTCAACCCGCTCTTTGGCACTTTTAGCAAAAGAGGGTTGTGCAGCTAAAAGCACAGTCACTAAAACGGTAACGACAGTTTTTTTCATGTTGCAATACCTCAGACAAACGGGATATTTTTTGAATCTTCGACAGGAGTATGGCTATGAAGCAGAATAATCAGAACATCGACCTGACCAAAGTGGATTTAACCCAATTGGATAGTGAGTCTATGGATCGCTTGATTGATGCCTTTAAAGGGACGAAATACTATAAACGTCAAAATAAAGTAGCATCTATTGCTAAGTTTATTGTGTTTGGTGCATGGGGTTGCGTTATTGCGTACTTTGTCATCTCCATTGTTGCAGCTTTGTTAAAATAATTTAAGTCATTTTATCATTTTCACTTAATTCTGCATAAAAAGAGCTGGCTGGTTAGCCAGCTCTTTTTATGTTCAACTGAACGTACTCTTAGCATGTATCAACGCGGCTCGGACATCACTCAGGCTCAAATGTGCCTTATTGTTACCCACCCCGTGATAATAGCTTTGGCCGGCAGCTACCTGCTGTGCATGGCCTTTCATGGCATGGGGCACAGGGAATGATGCCCATTCCTTAGCCATGGCGACCATCGCTTTGTTGATGTCGTTATGCCTGCCTTTGATAAAGTCCAAGGCTGCTCCGCCTCCGGCTTTACCAATCAGGTACTCGCTGAAGAAACGCTCCTGCAATTCCGGAGTGAATTTTTCATTACCGGACAAACCCAATGCCTTGACACCGGAAGCAAAGGTGGACGGAATCATCTGATAGCGGCCGATAGCATTAAACTCTTTGTTTCGTTGCGCGGTCATGATTTCGCTTACCGTCATACCGGTCAGATTGCGCGTAGCGGTTCTCTGACCGTAACGCTCACCCAGGTTGACCGAATTATAGCCGCCTTCACCCTTACTGATTAAAGAGCGCAATGCGGACATCGAGGTCGCATCGGTGGGTGTGGCAGTGCTGGAAATGGCTTCGCCGAGGCCGCGTACTTGCCCGGATTCAGCCAGACGTTCGAAACGTTCGGCAGCTTCCTGATTCTTAAAGTTGAAGTGAATGTGGTCCCCAGTGGCACCACCTTCGCCTTTCTTCTCATAATCCACATAATAATCTTTGTTGCTGAAACCGTTTTGCTGCATAAAATCGCGGATTTTATGTTCGGCAGCCATCCAAGCAGCATGGCCGCTGCCGAGGGCTTCGGTGCTTTTGCCTTCTTTATCCAATACCATGTCGAGTGCCAAACCGCGTACATGGGTGCTATTCGGGCGCTTGTCGACATGATAGGTATCATTGAAGGCACTGAAACGGACATCCTGCTTATCGGTATCGAATAATCTTTCCATAGCGTGTGCCATGGCCAATACGCCTGCTTGGGTTTTAACCCCGTTTTTGGCCTCACCACCGAAGGCTTGGTTGCGTGCCAAGGTCGTCAAACCGTCACGGCCGGTGGGCAAATAGCTGCCGTTGTCCTGCATATTCGCTTTATGCGGACCATCTGCAGACGGAGTCGGATGTTGGTCACTGTAATCCAACATCTGATCCGCTGTCGGTGCGGTCAGTTTGCGGCCAATAATGTTTTCTACCGGGGAACCGTCAAAGGTTTTGCTAGAATCATTGGGATTGTAGTTGTCCAACATTCTGCTCAATTCAGCATAACGTTTGTTGAGCGCATCGGTATCGTTAAATACGGCAGTTTTACCAGAAACAGGGTTCATACCAAGAAATCCCCCATTTTCTTCTCCCGTAATTCCAAGGCCTTTAGATACACCTTCAAGCAACTTTTCTGGAGCGGCTCGTTGGCGCAACTCCTTCTCAATTGCCTGTTTCTCTTCAATCGCAGCCACTTTCATGGCATTGTTGGCCTCAATCACTTTACGCTGCTCGGCAATTGTCATGCCCATACTATTTACCTTTTCACCAACCTGCGGACCAAGGTTTCGGGTGCTACCCAGTCGTTCACCGACACCCAAATCTTGGCGAAAACTGCCGACGAAAGCCGCATTCTGTGGATCAATATCTTGGCTGATTCGGCTGGCTGCTTGCCCCTGCATCATCTTTTGATGCTCAAGCATATCCATACGGCCTTCCAGCATGGCTTTATGGGTTTCTATGCCCTTCATATCGCTGTGATTGAAAATCTCACGCATGGCGGCATTGGCCGCCAGCCGCTCCGCATCACTGCCCGCAGCGTTAAATGCCATCAATCGGTCGAACAGTGCTCCGTTAGCATTGCCGCCAAAGCGCCCGGCATCCATAATGGTCTGAGCCACTTTGTCGCTGTATTGGCCGGCTGCGGTAATAGCTGCATTACGCTGTATGTCAGCAGCCTGGCTGTCGCGGTCGACGTTGATCATGACCTCGTTGAACATTTTCTGGTCAATGCTGGTCGCACTACTGCCAGATTGCTGCAGAGAGGCAGCATTTTCCAGGCTGCTCATATCGGATCTCAAATCGGAAAGGGTCTGACTGTGGACTTCCTGCAGGGTTTGTGAATCCAAACTGGCGGCCGTCATGGTTAGACCGTTGCTGTTGGTAACGCTGCTGCTAGTGGTCGTACCTTCCGATTTTTCACTGCCGGTACTGCTACTGCTGGTATCACTGGCTTGTCCGTTGGTAGAAAGTTCTACCAAAACACCTCCTTTTGCCTTACCACCATTACCAAGAAACTCTAGGCCACCAGATGCCTCTGCACCTGCATAAACCTTACCGCCGGCAGCCTGAATGGTTGAATCCGCCATCACATGAGTGCCTGCTTCCACATAACGCGCCGAAGCCTGCTGCCCGGTCGCCTGATCGATGACCCAGCCTGAAGAAGTGGCCACACCGTTCGAGTCGATATGGGCAAACGTCATTTGCTCGGCCGTCGTACCCAATGCGCTGGCCTGTGCCGACAGGACGCGTTTGGCTGTTTCGGTTTGGCTGTCGGTCATGGCCAGATTGAAAGTCGTCGGACTGTTGGCGTAGGCGTTGGACTGCAAATCCTCCATGCTCTCCGCCGGCCCGTATTGGGTCGAATTCTGAATCATTCTTTCCGCACCGATGACGCTTGTTTTATGGAGGTCAGGTGCTTCCAGTTCTTCTTTGATGGCATTTTGGCCAACCAGATTAGCACGGTTCGCAATCGCGGCAAAACCATAGGCCGAACCGCTTAAGATAAAGAACAAAATGGTCGGAATGTAGGCCATCAGCGATGAGCCGGTCAGGATGGATTTTTGGATACTGTCGAACAATCCGGCGGTAAATCCCGGAGACAGCACCACATTCGGAGTGCCACTATACATAATGGCCAAGGTTGATTTGTAGAGGTTGTCCATCAAGTTTTGCTGCATAAAGTGGGCAATTAAAGTATCAATCGGCAGCCACGAGTTAATCCACGCAGCCAGCATGATATACATGCCCAACAGTTTGAAACCTGACCAGCCCCGAATGACAATCATGAACACCATCAGAGGAGTCACACCGATATACAGGCACAGCATCAGGTTTAAAAAGCCTTCTGCCAGTGTCTGAAAAATAGACGCTTCACCGGCAGCATCTACGGCGGACGTACCAATGGCATCTGTCATCATGGCAGCCGCCTGGGTACAGGCCGCATCTTGCGCGCCGATACACTGATTGGCAATCTGATTAAAAATCATCGAAGCCTGAATAGAAGCCGCGTCAATCTGTACACCGGCGCTGTAATACTGTGCCAGTGCATTCGGTGTCAGGGTACCGCTCTGCTGTGCCATCGCATAGGCCGTCGTCAATACGTCCGCTGGTCGGGGATTGCTGCTTGAAGAACTGCCGACCTGTGTGGCCAATACACCTGGCAACTCATTCAGTTCGGATTGGATTTTGATTGCACGTGCCGATGGATCAAGTGTCACACCGGAGCTGCCGCTCATATTGCGGGTGGCTACAATCTGATTGGCGGCAGCCGAGGCGCTTTGTGCAGTTGCCGGGGTCGTATGGCTCAATACTTGGGCGGCGATGATTTTGCCGGCATCGGCACAATTCATGGAAGTCTGAATGGCTTTGCCGCTGCCGGTAGGGTCAGGAACCATAATCTGCGTCATGCCACTTTGATGACCGCTGGTCAATACACGCAAAAAGCCTTCTTTGCTCACATCGCTCCAGCGCACATTCCAGCCACAGGAACGGGTGGCAATGGCCATATTGGTCATGATTAAGGCATTTTCAGGGGTATTAAACTGACGGCGTAACTGCATCAGTGTACGCAGCGGACTGAAAAAGCCTTGCGTGCCGTGTACCGACAGATTGCCGGCCACCGGTCCTTCAACGGCTGCCGTGCCTGTCCAGTTAGCATCCGGCAGTACGGTACTGGCCGTATCAATGCCCTCGGTAAAACTCTTGCCCAACTTGCTGAACAAACCCAGTGTCCATGCCACCCCAACCGGAATGTTGTCCACCTTGCGGAAGCGTACCGCACCGGCATTACTGTTTAATGCCTGGTCGTAATAGGAGGCAACATATACCGGCGTAGTCGGAATAATCGCGAACGCTAAGAAGATAATCATCAGGATGGTTTTGAACGGTTCGAACTTCATCGAAGTGGCCGCGCTCAAGCACATCAACGTGATGGCAATCAGGATGGCTAATTGAACAGCACTGATAACCATAGAGCCGGAGTCGCTGTTAAACAGCATTGCAATCATGCTGAAAGTACGGGCAACCATGTCAATGTCGCCGACCACCCAAATAGTTGAAATATCGGCATTACCGGGGATTTCACTATCGGGAATCGCGGCATAGGCCACTGGGATAAAAGCCACTAGCAGGACAGCGAGGGCGGTGATGCGGTTCAGGTAGCGTTTCAGGGAAGGCATGATACGGATTCCTTATTTTGCTGCGATGGTCAGCCCATTTTTAATTGCCAATGCAGTGTCCAGCATCTGCGACAGATTCTGCATGGTTTGAGAACGGGCATTGAAAGCCAAGCGGTTGTTGGCCTCCTGTTCCAGTTTTGCCATTTGTGCTTTTTGGCTGTCACTCAGAGGCACAATGTGTTTGCCGTTTGGAGAGACATTGGCAGAATAGGCTGAAGCGATGTTTTTGTTCATGGCCATGACCATTTCTGCTCCCATCTGTTCCGCCCATGCGTCAGCAAAGGCAGAAACTGCCTGAGTTTGGAGGCGGGTGCCGGATTTGGCCGCTGCGGCCAGCTTGCTGCGGATTTCTTCCGGAATCGAATTGGCAAAGGCAATTTGCTTGGTACTTTGGGCAATAGTATTGTCAGCCAAGTGCGCCATAATCGAATCAGAAGCAATAGAGGTCACGACAGAGTCCCCCATACTGTTCCTGTCTCCATAGGCGGTTTGTTTGCCGGCCATCATATTGATGATGTAGCGCTTAACACCCGGAAAATCGGTTTCGGCCATAGTCACGGTTTGGCAGCTGTCGGCTTTATTGATGTTGAAATCAGAACATTTGTAGCCGTCTAATACCCCACCGGTTTCTTTGCCGTACACCAAATCACGGAACGACCAGATTGGCTCATATACTTTGTCTCCTTTTTCTTTAGACTCCTTGACGAACAAACCGCCGGAAGTGCTGGAAGTGGCATTGCTGCCAGTTAAGGCAATGGTGGTGCCATACAGATTCATCGCCAGCTGCAGATAACTTTGGTCACCACCATACGGTTCAGTATTGATACCGCCGCCGCTTTGGCCGTTTTTACCAAATACACCGGCTGATGCCAGGGTATTCATCATATTGTTGCCGTAAATGGTGGACTGGTCGGCCGCATCATCAGGACGGTTGGCGTTTTTCCCTGAGTAACTGCGCTTTTGCAAGGCTTCAGAAAAATCGGAAACAGCCCCCTTGGCTGCGCCCCATGCTGCTTCAAAGCTGCCTTTGGTTTCACCGAGCATACTGCTCATCTGTGAGGTATCGCCGCGCGCCGCTTCGACCATTGCGCTGCTGATTTGGCAGGTGTTTTTGGCCGCACCGTTGATCTTGCTGGTCATATCGTGCAGCCCGCTCATAATATTTTGGCAAGACGGACACATATTATCCAAGGCGATCTTAAGGGCGTAACCGGTTCCGTTCGCCATAATCGCACGGATAATATTACGCATGTTGTCCACGGAAATCATTGAAAATGAACCGAAGTAGGCATCAATACCGCCGCAGCCAGCCGAAAAACGCGGTGGGTCATAAGCCAGGATATTGAACGAACGCACCGGCGAACGCATACTCAGGCCGCCGAGCGAGCCGCCATAGTTACCGTTGACCGCCCCCAATTCGGGAGAGGTCGTCGTCCACATCGCGTCCATACCGGAGGAAATGTCAGCCTGAACAGGAGCGGGCAGGGTGGCAAATAGAAGTGAGGCGGCCACTACGCCGATTTTGACGGTCGCATAAGTACGTTTGGCTTTGGTTTTCAGAATCGACATAACTTGGGTCTCCTACATTTTGTTTTTGATGATGCGGTTCAACATTTTGACTACCTCATCCATATCATCCGGGTCTTCCAACCTGTTTTTAGCGGCATTCAAGTCCTTACTGCTGATCATGCCGCGCTCATTCAGTTTGGCGAGGTTGGTCAGATTCGGGTCGGCCAGATTCATGTCGATGGCCGCTGTGACGATTTTCTGTTCCAGCTCACTCATACTCATCGCGCCATGGGCGACAACGGCTACACGGTCAGGCGGTACAACCAAAATGGTTGCCGGGGTCAGCTGTATGCCCATGCTGCGGGCGCGTTGCCCGCCCCGGTCATAACGGATTTGGGCCGGTTTCATACCGCTGATGACACCGCCATCGGTACTGATGTAGCGCACCTGTATCTTGTATTTCTCTTCCAGCATTTTGGTAACCTGATACTGGCTTTGACAAAAGGCGCAGCTGCTGTCGAAGAACATCCAGATACCGGCTTTACGGCTTAAATCTTTAATGATGCCTTCCTTAGCTTGGTCGATCTGCCACAGAACCTGTTGACGTGCCAAGGCAGAAATCGGTACGCGTACCGATTCGGACAACATCGGATCGGCATCGGTTACTTTTTTGCTCATGCGGGCAAATTCATCGGCTTTATCGAGCATCAGCCGGTTGACATACAGATAGGCTCGGACGTTTTCTTCGGTAGGATTGGAAATGGCCAGCTCAAGCAACTCTTTCTGCTTGTCTCGTATCCAAGTAGCAGAACCGAACTCAGCCTTTTTTTCAACTTTGGGGGTTTCCGGCTTTTCAGACGGCTTTGGGGCTGACGGAGCTTCAGGTTTAGGCTCCTCTTTTACTTTCGGCTTAGGTTTGGCAGCCGGCTTGTCCTTGTACCAAAAGTAGCCGTCGTCGGTTGCCTTCTCGAACGCAGAACCCTCTGCCAGTACCTGCATACTCAAAACCGCACCACCTAGGGAAACCAGTATCAATCCGGCGACGGAGGTTCGTATTTTCCAATTTTTCATCATAATTCGTTCTCTAGCGGATGATTGCAGGGTCTTCAAACAATGGGGCGGTGTAATCGAAGGGAGCAGGCCGGATGCCCCTGCGCTGCAGCCACATGGATACAGACGTGCCGACCCGTTTTTGCTCATCCGGTTTCAGACTGTTCATGGCGCGTTTGGCGTAAGAAGCATATTTTTTATCGGTTGCTGCTGCGATTTGCAGCCAGCGTGCAGCTTCAAGACGATTTGCTTTGTGCAGGCTGTCACCTTTACTGTAATAACGTGCCAAAGCCACCATGGCACCGCTGTGCCAGCGGTCGGCTGCACGGTTGTAGTAGGGTAGTGCGGCCGGCTGGTTTTCAGCGGCAATCAACAGACCGTAGCGGTAGAGGGCGTTCGGGTCACGCATTCGGGCAGCATTGGCATAATGGCTGCGTGCCTCAGCCAGCTGCACAGGGGCGGTTTTGGCAGCCGCTTCTTTAATCAGTCCGGCATGGTATTCGGCCGGCCAAAATACAGCATTACGCCCCTTACTTTCACGGTATGCCTGTATCGAGGTCAGAAACCACTTCAGTGCAGTGCGGTTGTCTGCCGCCACCCCCTTGCCGTAGTAGTAAGCCCGACCAAGGTTGTAGGCGGCTAAATGGTTTCCGGTCAGACTGCCGTCAGGGTTCTTCACCGCTTTTTGATAGGATCGCAGTGCCAGCTGTACATCCTGGCGGCCGGATAATTTACCGGTCTCGGCCAGGTAGCCGTAATACAGGGAAGCCCAGCGGTTGCCGCCGTTAGCCGCATCTCTCAGTTTGGTCGCGTACAGACTGTCACCGTGGGTAAAGCGTTCGTACAGTTGGCGCGCAGCTTCCTGCTCACTTAGTTTGCGCTTATAACCGGTTTTCGGAGCCTGGCCGTCCACTTTTTTCTCGGCAGGTGATTTGGCAGCTTGGGATCCGATAATGCGGCGCTCTTCGCCGAATACTTTTCTGTCCATTTCCTGCTTGCCGTCCTGTGCTGCCGCATTCAGTGCGGTCAACAGTAGGCAGGCGGCAACGGTTTTAACGGTATTCATCTTTCACTCCTCAATCAAATTCGCAGCAATCCACCCAGCGCCATAAAAGGTAAACTGCATCTTCATCCTCGGTTTTCGTGCTTTTCTCGCTGCGGCCTATACCCCAACGCAGGCTGCTGGCACCTAGACGGTGAGCACAGCGGCTCGTGATGTTCAAAAAGCTCGCAACCTCCCCCGCGCTTTGCTTGACCATAGTGTCCAAATCAAGCCCATCGGCACTGCGGGAAGAAGAGCCAGAGGAAGCCTCACTGTACGGATACAGCATGGTGGCTTTAAATTCGGATTTTCGCGGGAAAGGAGTAGCTATTGGTGAACACAGTGCGTTGTCACCAACGGTACTCACACTGGCAAAACCTCCGGTACGGTTAGAAACCATAATGGAACGGTTCAAAATCGTAGAAGTCGCGACTGTGCTGTCACGCTCGGCCGACAGAGCGCCGACGGCAGGCAGGTTGTTGCCCATGCAACCACCCAACCAATAAGCCGTATCATCGGCGTAACCCCAACCAACGCCGGTGGTATTGGCCACACAAGAGGCTGTATGTGCTGCCATATCGAACAGGGGATTATTGACAACATTTCCGATGGCCATCCACTCCGGATAGAGCAGGTTGCCCCATACTGGGTCACGTTTCGACCAGGTAGGCTGCAATACCGAACTTTCGAACGATCCACGGTAAAAGCAGCGCGGTGTCCAACCGTAAATGTTGTATAGCGGAAATACCCAACTGTGGTAGTGATAGAAGCCGGTATCGTATTTACCTTGGCCGACGCTGCCACCGTTGGCGGATACCGCGCCGGTCAATCCACCTACACGGGACATTTGTTTCAGCACCTGTCCGACTTGTTTACCGTAAACAGGCGAACATGAAGGGTTGCGTACAACTTCAACTAAGCGGGTGGGCAGCCACATGCCGCGCGTATAACCATAACGGACATAAGGTTCTTTACCGCATTTGCAGATACTTTGATTGGTCGCATGCGGCGGATTGGGTACGTCATTACCGGAGATAACGGTGCTACCCATAATGCGCAACGGAAAAGCCGAATCAAAACAGAAGTCAGTAATTGCGCCCAGACCTGCATTGGAACAGCTGTTGGCCGAAGCAAAGCCGGCCGCTGTGGAAAAGAGCAGGGATGTAAGGATTTTTTTCAACATGGAAAACTCCTACGGATTCTTCACTTCGACGACATCAAAATGCTTGCCGTTTTGACGGTAATAAGTCGGTACGGTCTTAACCTGCAAAAACTTTCGGGTTCTCTCATCCAAGGGGGCAGCATTCAATCCTGCACCGTCCAATCGGCCTAAACGCGTATACAGCACCACCAGGTCGGG
This sequence comes from Neisseria sp. S1, assembly GCF_048060015.1. Lineage (NCBI taxonomy): Bacteria > Pseudomonadati > Pseudomonadota > Betaproteobacteria > Neisseriales > Neisseriaceae > Neisseria > Neisseria sp. S1. The sequence goes on along the minus strand of NZ_JBLUPI010000001.1, from coordinate 47,209 downwards.
ATGATATTTCTTCATGGCTTGGGCAAAACGCACCTGCCAGAGATTGCGGCCGTCGATGACCACCAAACCGCGCATACCGGCCGGATCCAAAGCCAAGACATTGAAGCGCGTTCCTCGCGGATACAGTACCTTGCCAGTTTGCGGGTCGGTAATATCAAAAGCAGCCGTTTGATAAGGGATCAGGCGGGTAACTTTGCGCTCTGTGGCTACCGGTAAATTCAGACGGCCGGCCAAGGCCGCCTGTGCATCCTGTCGGGCTTGTACCGCTTCCCGGTTCCAGTCGCGTCCGGCGGCGCGGCGGCGCATCACCTCAGCTTGGTCAGGCTCGCTGACACGCCATTGCTGGCTCAGTCGTTGGTTGAAACGGCGCTCTTTGACCGCATTAACCGAAGCATTGATGTTTTGTACCCCTTGCACCAAATACCATTTGTTGTTGCTGTCCTTATGCACCAGTGCCGGAACGTAGGCTATCCGGTATTCGGCAAATGCAGCCGGCTGCACGATAATGTTCGGCGGATTTTTTTTGGCACGTTGCGACAATTTTTTATAGAGGGTATCGGTATAGTCGAACATTTCCTCCACACTACCGTTGCCCCAGCCGCGATAGGCAAACACGACATCCTTGCGTCCTGCTCCCTGTTCCAAAAGGCTCAAAACAATCTGCTCCGGCATGGAACGGCTTAAAAAAACCACCGTGCGCGTATGCTGCAATTCTTCCATGGTCGGATTTTGCCCGACCTGCTGACGGCGGCTCCCTACGGTCCAATGTTCAGCTTCCTTTGTGAACTGCATACTGCGGACTTTTTGCTGTCGGACGAGATCACTTAAAAACGCCGTATCATCGGCTCTCGCCTCAAAACAGAACGTGCAGGCGGCCAACCAGAGCAGTGACAGGATACGGCCCCCAGTAGCGGGAGTCATACGAGTGTTTTTCTGTTCCATATACGAAGACTTCATCCTTTCCCAGACGGTATTCGGTATCCCACGCCGTCAGCGGTTTGTTCCATTTACCGGCAACGTAACGCACATCGCCTAAAAATTTGCCGTTGATATACAGATTGCCGTTTTTAACCGTCACAGTGTCACCCGGTAGGCCGGCAATGAGCTTGCCGACCGTCTCGCCGTCTGCCAGTACCGGCCTCATGTTTTTGGCCGGGAACAGCACTAAATCGTAACGTTCAAGCTGTCCGACGGCCTCTGTTTTATCCCACAGGTAGACCGACCACGGCAGGCAGCCTGAAATCGTGCGCTCCAGCATGATGCCGTAACGTTCAGTAATACCGACTGAGGCAAACTTAACCGCCAAGACCAGCGGCACTGCCCACAGGCCACGCAGCCAGTCCTTCCGAGTCAACTCTTTCCCCAATACCCTCATCAGTCCAACTCCGCTCCGCCACCGGCTGAACCGGCTGCAGGCAAAGCACCGTCTTGGGGTAGGGAGGCCGGCGGCAACATGGCATTCGGTGAAATTGCCTGTTGTGGCGCAATCAGTGCAATACCGAGTTCCTTCGCCACCTGTTCGGTAATATCTGTCCCTTCAGGATAGGTTACGACGGCCGTTCTCTGGACAATAATCATGCCGTCATCAGACATTTGGCGAAGTTTTGCCTGTACCTGCTCGAGATTTTGCGTCAGCATCCGGCGTACTGCTTCCGGGTCTTGGTTTTGCGACTGGTTCATTGCCTGAGTCAGGTAGGAAGCCGCTAGGCGGTCACTATCCACCACATAAAACCCGGCTGCCGGTTTGGCAGAACGAGCGAAAGACGACTGGTAGAAGTTGTAGCCGGCAAGCATCAGAGCCGCTGCTGCCAAGCCCAGGGCCAACAGACTGCCTGAGCCATTTTCGACTGTGTCAGTGCGGCTGGGCGCTTCCTGCTTGTTTCCCTGCTCCTGTTTGTTTTCATTACTCATGTCAGCTCCTTTCCAGATTCCGTTTGTGACACTTTATTTTCATAACGGGCTGCTTCGGCCATCAAACCGTCGATGGTCTGAAGAGCTGACCCGCCCCAGTAATAGTGGAGTACCATCCCCCAGTCGTAATGTTCGAAGTTTTCATCCAACCAGTTACAACGTGCCGTATTGAGACGATCCTGCTCACGGCTTTGAAGCAGTACCAGTTTGGCAGCTTCGAAGTGTTCGGCCAGAGGACCTTCCGCCGTATCAAAAACCACATCAATCCAACCGTCGTTCTCAGTGCCGACCACCACACCTGTGATTTCCGGCGTTTCGCGGTAACACACCAAATCGCCGAATGAAAATGTCGTGTTCATTGCCAAATCCTTTGTCTTAATCGTATGTACCGTCGCCATAACGGTTCCAAGCTTCACGGTGAATCAGGTCCGCTACTTTTTCCCCTGCACGGATGCGGTTTTTCAAATCAGTAAAGAATGCACCTTCGGTACTGAACAGAACGCGGTTGAAAGGAGTTTCGATCAGACGTACGATACCGGCGGTTTCTTCGCCCGAAATCAAAACAAACTCACCATATTCGCCTTTTACCGTATGGATTTTCTGTAACAGGCTCGAAACGTAGGGCGAAGGTTTGAACCATCCTTCCCGTGCTGCCTGTTCCAGCGAATCACCGGTTTGGCGAAACATGAATTTGGTGTAAGTCGAACCCATAATGTCGTAACCGAATTTGGTGGCAAATACCTGGTTGAAGGTTTGGCCAACCACCCAAACACCACCATCCTCCTTGCGCACCTTGGAACACAGTTGTCCTACCCATTGCGCAAACGGTGCGTCTTTCAATAAATCACCGCATTCTTCCAGCCACAGCAGCCGTTTGCGACCATCATGTTTCATAAACATTTCCTGGCTGATGCCGGTAGCCGTCATCATCAGGACAACATCGTGCAGATGGCGGTTGGTTGCCAGACCGGACATTTCCAACACTGTCCAGTCTGCTTCGGTACGCAGGTTGTTTTTACCTCTGAACCAGCGTCCCATGCTGCCGGTAGAGCCGAAAGGCATCAGCAGCATGGCCAACTCATGCTGTTTGCCGCTCATGTGGCCGTTTTGTGCCTGCAAATACTGGATTACATCGGTTACTTCGGCATCATTGGCCTTAGCAGTAAACACAGACTGGATGGCTTCCATCAGCAATGCACTTTCCAAATCATCCAAACCTTCAGTCGGTTTGGCCATCTTCCCGAAAATCGGAATCAGGATTTCCATCTCACGTTCGATGTCACTGATGCGGGTAAATGGGTTCAGGCAGATGTCTGAATTCGGATGAAAGTCGATAACCTGTGCACCGGCGATTTGTGCGGCCGCCACATAACTCATGCCTCTGTCGATGGTCCAAACCTTCGTACCCAGCGACAGCTCATCCTGAATCATACGCTGCGACAATACCGATTTACCCTGGCCGGGCTGTCCCAGAATCAGGCCGTTATAGTTGGAGTTCTTAGGATCGAAAATACCGAAACGGAACGGTTTGCCTCGACGAGTAGTGAACAGGTTACGGTTACCAAAGCCACGCCACTCATCCATTACCGGCAGCAGGTGTGCAGCCAGCTTGGTCGGCATGGTTTTAAAACGGAATGTCCGTTTGATGCTCTCCGGCGACGCATTCATCGGCAATGTATTGAAGAAGCTGACAGCCGGTAATAACCGTTCCTGACGCATCAAAAAACCGTTGCTGCGGAAATAGGCCGCCATGCGTGCCAAACTTTCGCGTATCTGTCGGCGGGAATGATGGAACAGTGAATAAGTCGTGCAGACCTCGACCATTTGTCCGCCTTTAGTGGTTTCTTCCTGTATCATTTTGAAACCGGCGAGACGGCGGCGCAGACGCGGGGAAATATTCAACGCCCCTGGTACTTTGGCTGCACGCTCCGTCATCAAGTGGTCGGAACTGACTTTGCTGCGTTTTTTGTCCTGATTCGGAAAATGAATCGTGGTTTGGAACATATACGGCATACCCGGCTGTGGACCGCTGCCGCCAGGATGACCAATCAGGTCAATCATCCGCGACATATGCCAGGGCTTCTCCTGAGTCGGGTAACGGTCAATGGTCAGAATACCGACATTTTGATTTTTACCGTCGTGCGAAAAGCCCTTACACAGCAACATCCCTTGTCGGAACATTCCCCAATCAACCGATGTACCCGGCGGAAACAGCTGTACGTTCAGCGGCATTTCTTCATCAATACCACCATCCCATTTACCTTCCATATCGAATGGTCGGCGCAGAATCGCCAGCGCCTCAGAACGGTCTGCCAGGCGGATATTGAGTCCGGCCGTTCTTAACTGGCTCAGACACTGGCTGTACAGTCGTTTGAACTCCTCGCATTCCTTCATGAATTTACGATAGTCCTCTTCCGAACCGTCTAAAGGGCGTTTGGTTTTAAGCGGGATTTTGAGCGTCCAAGTACATATCGGCTGCAGTATTTTGGTATCACTACCATGCAGCAGCTTACGTTTGGTTCCTGTACGCAGGTACTCGGCACGTCCGGCTACGGCTTCCTTGGCCAAAGTGACCGATTCGTCGCCGGAAGCACCCAGTCGTTCAGATTCATAACGGCCGGTTACATCATCGATGTCGGGGATACCGAAATTGTGAAAAGACATCAACGTACCTGCCGGATATTGGATTTCCAGCAGATCATCGAAGGAATTACCCATCCCCTCATTCCAGCCGGGAAGCGGCTCGAACACCCCCATGGTTGCAATCGCATTTTCGTTTTCGTAATAGAAAATGCCGTCCGTATCATCGCCGGCAATCAGACTGACAAACTGACGGCCGCCGTCGCGGTTGCGGTTGATTTCAAAAATATCGGGTTTAGACATGTTTGCCCCAAAGTGAGAATAGCCTGGGGCGGCAGGAGGCCGCCCTTATTCCGTATAACCGGGAATTAGAACGGCGAATCATCCGTTTCCGAATCATTCGGACGAGGAGGACGCAAAGTGACAGATTCGATGCGGCTCGAATCCAAATTGAGGTAAATATCTTCTACACGGATTTTACGGGTACGGTGAACCACACCGTCTTTCTCGTAAGAACCGATGCTTTCGCGGCCGGTAATCGTCACCGGCAGACCCTTGACCAGAATACTGGCCAAATGCTCGGCACGGCGCTCCCAGTATTCGCATTCGACCCATTCTGTATGGCCTGCGACATAACGGCGCTCGCCTGATGAATTATCAGGACGGTATTCGGTAGAGGCGATAGAAAAATTCAGTACGATGGCTTCTTCGTCGCCGGAACGTTGGATTTTTTTGAGAGTAATGTTTTGACCGAGATTACCTCGGATTTTCAAATCAATAGACATAGCAGGCATTCCTTACGGATTGCCTGTGTTTTGAATGCGGCAGAACGAAAATTCTGCCAATAAAGATGGGGGTAAAATGGAATTTACTCCCACATTTTTTATTTGTCAATAGGTTTTGTGAAAATTTTACGAACGGTCATTTTAGTACCCAAGCGATTGAAAGCAAATAAAATAAGTATACTATACTGCCACAGGTTTTACCCCTAGGAACAACATCAGGGGTATTCACCCCCTGAACACCTCCGGTTTCTGCCTCAGTATCCGGGCAGGTCTTCTTCAATCGGGTTGTAACGTACCCTGTCGGGCAGCATCTTTTTTTCAAAACCACTCAAAGCCAACGCTGCCTCAATTTCTACTTTCATGTCGTATAGTTGCCTCAGCCGGAATACCAACAACCCCGCACGGTGGAAATAGTCTTTCATGGCAAAATGCACTTGGAAGTGGATCATGATTTCATCGAACGATGCGTTCTTCTTTTGCAGCAATTCGAAAACCTGTTCCCATTCGTTGAGATTTTGCCCTCGATACAGAAAACACACATAGGGAATGTGGTATTCGTCCCGGGGATAATGCGGCAGGTTTTTACCCATGCCGTAGTTCCTACGGGAACGAACCCCTAAAAACAAAATACCCTGTTCCCGCATTTCCTTGACTTCTGTGGCAAACACCTTTGCATCCATGGTCAGCTCACGCCATTCCATTTCAAACCGGCGTATTTGCCCATCCACGGCATCAATGCCCTTAATACGTTTCAAACTGTCGAAACACCCGTATAGCGTATCCGCAGTTATATCTTGTCGTTCCATACTATCCACTTGCCGGTTAATGATTTCCAATCAGCCCACGGTATTGCCATGACGGAAATGTCTGCAACGCATACGCTGTATCCGCGGACAGGGTGTGCATAGTATGCACAGTCTCGGTAATCGGTTTCAGGTGTTCACAGTGTGAACAGCATTTTGCCGCAGTTTCGCTCCCTTACCCTTAAAAGTCTTTTAGTGTGCGGACTTTAATGACACGGGTTTTCCACCGAAGAAAATTCACTTTTATGCTTCTTCCCCGACAGCCAAAAGTCCGTATTGCGTCGCATAAGCCGTCATTTTTTCCAAATCGGCAGCCGAGAACGGAGATCGCAGGAAAATATACTGCGGTACGGTCTCATAGACCAACACGTTACGTGGAATAGGATCAACCGCCTTCTCATCAATCACCGTTTTCAGACGTTTGCCCAGCGAACCGCCTTCATCATTCAGGAAATCGTGACGGGAAAGGTTTTTAATCTTGCGCATTTTCATCGTAACCAAGTACAGATTTTGGTTCAGCCGTCTGATATGCGAACCGCCCTCACGGATGATTTTGTTACATACTGAGTTTTCCAACAGACCTTTCAACATCAGTGTTTTGGCTAGACGGATATACAGGTCGTATGCCGTCAGCAGTTGGACTAGACTGAAGCCGTAACCACGAATATGGCCGACAGGGATACTGACCGGTTTCTCGTTCTCAACCACACCGATATGGATGCCGGACGTATTGACCCGTTCCACCAACAAACGCATTTTGTCGGTTTCGGTCTTCAAAAAAGTAGCCGTCTGAGACAACTCGTGTTCGAACCGAATCAGTGCGGCATGAGCAAACGGATTACCGTCTTGGGTCATTTTAATCAGCTCAGCCGTCAATGCCATTACATAACGGATACCCGGCCAGCGTTCGCGGATACGGTTCTTATCATTCATCCCCTCCCATGCACGTACTGCCTGTTTGGTATGCAGCAACACATAGTCCTGTTGGACATCACGCAGTTTGCCGATACTGTCGAACTTGGAATCCGCGCTCATAAAAATTTCGATGTCTTCCAAAGAAGTGGCACCGGCATTTTTAAAAAACGGATTGAGGCTGGCAGCCCCCATACGAGGGGCGAGACGGTTGTCTCGGATATATTTTTGAAGCAACTGCCTGTGGCTGGAGAATTGGCGTACCGCCTCATATTCGGGGTTATCCTTCGGAACGCTGAAAATATTGACCTGATGGACACCGCCAAACAAATCGCTTAACCGCTTTTCTTCGCCGTTATAGTCATACCCGTTGGAGAAGAACGACTGCTTGACCGTGGGTATTTTCTGAGACCATTCGGGTGGTGTTGGAATGGCGAAAGGCGGAATAACGATACGGTGTTTTGCACTCATGAAAAAGCTCCTCGGGTTAAGTAGATGAACTGGTCGGATTTTTGAGCCAGTCTCGGTAATTGGTTTCAGGTGTGCATAGTATGCACAGTCTCGGTAATTGGTTTCAGGTGTGCATAGTATGCACAGTCTCGGTAATTGGTTTCAGGTGTGCATAGTATGCACAGTCTCGGTAATTGGTTTCAGGTGTGCATAGTATGCACAGTCTCGGTAATTGGTTTCAGGTGTGCATAGTATGCACAGTCTCGGTAATTGGTTTCAGGTGTGCATAGTATGCACAGTCTCGGTAATTGGTTTCAGGTGTGCATAGTATGCACAGTCTCGGTAATTGGTTTCAGGTGTGCATAGTATGCACAGTCTCGGTAATTGGTTTCAGGTGTGCATAGTATTTTGCCGCAGTTTCGCTCCCTTACCCTTAAAAGCCTTTTAGTGTGTGGACTTTAATTACACAGATAGCTGATATATCGAAATCTTGCTTAACCAGCCTCTGAAACGTGGATTTTCACTATCGGAGGCTCATGGTTTTAACGGGTACACTTCTGTTTCAGCATATTCTGCATGTCGGCAATGACTTTTCTACCAGAATCTTTTTCTTTCGGGGTTTCAGGCGGCGCTACTGTTTCCGGCAATACTCGGTTGGCTGTCATGCGTGCTGCTTCAATTCGCATGTTTCTCACAATGGATGCAAATGAGCAGGTTAAGCCTTCGGGACTGGCAGCCTGTTTGCACAAGTGTGTCAGTAAGCCTAGGGGACTGTTGACGGGTTTAACCTGACCAGCAATCTCATCAAGAATTTCCTGATATTGGTCGTGACTGCCATTGGGAAAGAACTTTTCAAAGACGTGTCGGCAGTCTGTTTTCAATTTGGACAGCTTGGAAGGGTATACCAAACCGTCAAAACGGATGTCTGTATCCCCATTGTAAGGAACAGGAGTATCGACCACTACCACATCATATTTCTGTGAAGTTCCAGTACCGGTGTTTGTTGTAGTTGTAAGATCCTCCGTAGGAGGATTGTTGTAATTATTACTATATATATTTTGCCGATTCGTCACTTCTGACTTTCCCAAATCGTCACTTCTAAACTTCTGACTTTCTCCTTTTGTTACTTCCGAGTTTTCCAATTTGTTACTTCTAATGTTTTTCAATGACTTATCTTGATTTTCGGGTGTATCTTCCGAATTTTTCGATTTGTCACTTCCCAAACCCTGTTCCGTTTGCGTTTTGCGTGCTGCCAATACGCCCAAACGCATTTCCGGCTTCTGGGTGAGACTGATTTTTTCTTCCAGCATGGCCATCAGACGTGCGCCATTGATGTGGCTGAAGATACGGGCGTTCTGCTCGTAATGCTTTTCTACCAACAGACCGGCATTCTTTAACATGGTTCGGGTACGTTGCTGCGGTTTGTAGCCTAGCATGGTAGCCTCTTCCCATTCTTTGATGGTGGCCGAGTAATACAGACGACGCATCATAAAGGGGTTGTTTAGATTTGCGTGACGGGCGCTTTGGTGCAGGGCGTTCGACAGGATAACGGCCGCATGGATGTCGCCGGTCAGCCATACCAAGTCTAGGTGGTACACGATGGAATCACTGAAATAGTCGCGGATAAAACCCAGCTCCTGTTTGCGCCATTCTTCGATGGTCAGTTGGGTTACATCCGCCAAACCGAAAGATTTGCAGATGGCTTCCGACAGAGCCTTCAAATTCACACGCACGGCCAAACGCGCACCCTGGCCGATACGGGCAACCTGAATCAGGTTGAGTTCGACCAGTTTGTCTTTGCACAAACCCTGTTCGCGTTTAGTCAGGCCAGTTTCTTCTTCCGTTTCGGCAATGGATTTGAATATCCAGCCGTCACGGATTTCGACATTGATACCGACCCGCAGCCAGTACAATAATTGAGACAGATAGGCGGCAGTTTTAAGGCTGCCGGTAATCTGTATCAGGCTGCGGTGTACCACGATGCGGCGGCCTGACTGCAAACGGCGCCAGCAGGCAACAAGATTGCCGTTGAACTCTTTCGGAGGGAGCAGTTCGTTCATCATGCCTCCCTATACCTGCGGGTTATGCAGATACTGCCATGACAGATCCGCCATGGCTTTATGGTTTAGGCGGAATACGGTCAGCTCGTAAAAAGGGTGGCGGCCCGCTTCTAATAATCCAGCTTTGGCTAAAGCCTTCATGGAACGGTGCTGTTCTGCCTCATTCAATATGGACATGGCCTTTACCTGTGCTTCGGTATAGAGAATCCATTCGCTGAAATCGCCGCGTTTGTCCGGTGTCTGGTAGCGTTGTTGTGCCTGCACCATAAAATAAAACAGCACATCATTGATTTTGAAGCCGGATTGCAGCATGGCTGCCGCACACAGCCGGTCAACCGGAACGGAAGGCATCATGCTGTATGTACTGTCACCGCGCAAAGCGTTATCCTGTTCGCGCAAAGCATCGGAGAAGTGCTTCTCGTTCAAGCTGTACACAGTATGCACACCAGAACGTTCGGACAGCAGGAAGCCATGCTGTTTCAACAGACGGCGCACGTTGTGCCAACGGTGTTTACTGAAGCCCAATCCGTCGCGCATATCGACATCGCTGATTGGGACCGATTGATTGTAAGGGCAGCTGCGGACCATCCATGACAAAAAGTAACCGGCATAGCTATCTCCAGCCAACTGACCGTAAGCGGGGACGTACAGTACCGGCTCCTCCATCAGGGAACCCAGTACGCTGGTAATGACCTGGTTCTGTTCGATTTCCGCCAGTTCGGGATACTCGTACAGGCTTAATACATTGTTCATTTCAGATACTCCGAGATGGCAGTATTCAACTGGGAAAGGTCGTAGTCGGGAAAGGCTTTGTGCAGCAGTTGGTAGCGCGTATAACTATCTTTCTCCTGTTCGCACAATTTCTCCCAGTAAGCTGCAACCGTCAGTTGCTCTTCCAGCTCCAGTGTTTTACGGCGGCCGACCGCTACTGGCAGATTCATTTCCGCACGTAGTTTCTTAATGTCGGCCGAAGCCAGCATTGCACACATATTCAGAATCATGGTATTGCTCGCACCATGGGCAACCAGCCACTCGCATTGCTGCATTTGGCGTTGGCGCTTCTCATTCTGTTCGCGCTCGATACGCATGATTTCCTGTAAAGTGTTCAGGTCAATACGGACTTCCAATACCCCTGCCAGGCGTTCAGCAATCGTGCCGACTTGTTCCGCTGTCAGTTTGCTCAGATATTCGAATACCTCAGCGTATTTACCGATCATCACGGAATTGGTTATGCGCTCCTGCTTGCACGGCGAACCGGCAGCAAGGATATTCAGAATCTGTGCATAGAGTAGGGCGTTTTTGCCCGTCAAACGCATCTTGTAGGTATCTGCAGCCGGTATCACGACAGGTTGGCGGCGTGCTGTACTTCTCAACATTCTCCATTCGGGAAACATACTCCGTCCTCCTCATCAAACCGGTTTGAACACATCCATTTTAGGCCAGCCGCAATGGTGTGCATTGATAACCGCCTGCAGATATTCGAACAACAGTGGCGACAATTCTTCATCGCCCGTCATCAGGTAATAGACGTTCAGATTCAGATTGTCGAAACCGCCGGCACCCAAGGTGTATTCGACCACATTTTTAAATAATTCTGGATCGCGGTAAGCAGCCGCCAGTACGGGATGCCTGCGTTCGTTTGCCAAAAACGGATTGTATTTTTGCAGCATATCGGGCGAACCGAACAGTTCTGATTCGCTGCTGGTCTGCCACAAATAGCCGAATACGATTGAGGCACGCGGATGACGAATGTTCAGACTGCCGTTTATCAACAGGTTGCCGCGCCATTCGTCACTGGAGAAGTCCGGCAAATCCAGCATATAGCCGTAAGGCATTTTATCGTCAAATATCAGGAAATCACGGATATTGGCTGCATTTACCAGGTTAATCACAGCAGTATGCAGAGCTTTGATTGCCTGATTTTCATCTAAGGCTACTGCTGCGGCAGCCGAAGGCAGGGTTATGGGATTACGGGCAGAATCGGAAGTAGGGGATTCGGCCGCAGATTGAAGAAGAGGGGGGTTACTGGTTTCAATTTCGCGTATGAATGCCTTGGAATGCGGTTTGACCACATTCCAAGTCACGCTGTCGCTCTGCACATCAGGCGTTGCTGTCATTTTCGCTTTGTCCTGTGGATCAGAATCGGAATCTGTTCCAGTTTCGGCGGCGGAAGTCGCGCCATGACCGCTTGGGGAAGCTGTCCCAGTTGCCTGTTTGATGCCGTAAACGGCTTCAAACTGCTGTTGCAGATATGCTTGAAGCGCCGGAACATCGAGTTCCGTCTCTTCAATATGGTCGCTGTGCCATGTATCTAACGTCGCCTCCCAAAAGTCGACAAACGCTGCCCCAGTTTCATCCTCAGGAGCAAGCTGTCCCAGTAATTCGTTGTATTGTTTGCGGATGGCTGAACTTTTAGGCAAAGAAAGAGCATTGCAGAACTTACCTAACGCACTCAGGTTGTCTGTGGCGAAGAAATAGAGTGAAAGGGCGCTTAAAGATGTAGCCAAACCACGCTGAGTAAACTCATCCACCAACTTACGCAAACCCAAGGTTTCAGCGGATTTTTCCTGCAACATATCGCGAATTTCCGCATACGCGCAGGCTTTGTCCCAAAAAACCATGTCCGCACGCTGTTCGTTTTCAATCAGGTGGGCGATTTGGATGTCTTCGTCGTTGGTGTATTCGATGTAGATGCACGGAATGCTCGCAAAACGGGCATCGCCAGTTTCCTCATACAGTTCTTTGACGATTTTAAGGCGCGTATTACCGCCTTGTGCCAGTATGTATTTGCCGGACTCGGGACGACGGGTCACATGCACGGGATGCTGCACGCCCGATGCGCAGATAGAGGCTTTGATTTGTCCGTACAACTCCTCGTCATGTTGGCGACGGGGATTTTTGTCGAAAAAATCAATGTCGTTAACCGATAGATTGAGAAACATGCCCGGCATATTTTGTGGGGCGGTATTCAGATTCATACCGGTTTGGGTCGGATTGGCAACGAGCAGGCTGGAATTGACCAAGTCGCCCGTCAGTTTCCGAGTCGGTCTGATGGGTTGGTTGCCGTTAGACATGATTATTCTCCCGCTGTATCGGTTTTAGGCTCTTCTGTACCGTATTCGCTGTACAAGTCGGCCATATTATTGAAGAAAGTGCCTTTCAATTGCTGATCTTTAATCGGTGGGAAAAGCTCATAAACGAGAGAAGTCATTACTGAGAGTGCAGATTCGGACTTGCCTGCGTGTTCGCGCTCGTGGCAATGTACCGGAATCCGATAGGTAGAGGCTTCCAAATAGGCTTTGGCATACGGAATCACCGTATTTAGAATCTGATTTTTACCGTCAATGGAAGTATTGAACTCGGCTTTGATTTCATCGGCAATCAGACGGGCATTACGCGAACGGTCTTGCGCGTAAATCAAGGCACGCAGAGGCGGAACGTCTAAGTTGATGGCCGAACCGAGGCTGAGGCGTTCCAGCAGACCCAATGTACCTTTCAGAAACTCGCGCGTACTGAGTGCACTCGGATTGATTGGGCTGAGGAGCATGGTTGAAGCATAGACAACAGCATCCTGAACAGGACCGACAGCTCCTTGGGTGTCGATAATAACAATATCGTAATTTGTCTGAATGAACGGATGAACCAGCTTCGAACGCAGCAAAACAGCGCGGTCGATGCGGTTTTGGACATTAATACGGACATCATCCGACAGATTATTTGACAGGATAATGTCCAAATTCGGATAAACCGTATTGGAAACGGTAGATGAAATGGTATTTTCGGAATTGTCTCCCAAAAGCAACTCGACAATACCGTTCGGTGCAACGTAATGCAGCGGATAGTATTTGCTCAAAGATGCTTGAGGGTCGGCATCAATCATTAATACACGGAAGCCCATATCGGCAAGCATACCGCCGATGTTTGAAGTAACAGTTGTTTTTCCTGTTCCACCTTTGGTTCCCACGATTCCAAGAGTCGTAATAGGCATAGGATGTAACCTTTGTAAAATTGCGTTAAAAATAAGCCTATACCGTATATCTTGACTGTTTTAAGCCACTTTGAACGCCGACTTAGAGATTTTACTAAAGGCAGCATTCTTTTATTCGCATAATTTACGGTTAGGTTAAATTTAACCTTTTTTTGCCCTCGGCGACGTTCGCCACGTGGCAGGGGGGGCAGGTAAGAAACGCACCTGCCCCCCTTTGCCAAGCGTGATTTGCTCTATTTGATTATCAAGTGGGTATTCATAAAGACGGCGGCAAAAACGATCCGCCGTCTTTACAAAGCTTCCCACTTGACAATCAACTAGAGCAGATCAATACGACCAGAAATAAACAACTCAAAAATTGTTAAGGAATACCAAAAAAAATTAACGACAGAAAGCGAAATCCTAGAAAAACAACCGCGAGTAATGCAAAAGAAAAAAATAAGATAAAAAAACCAAAAAACAGGAGTAATCAGCATAAAAAAACCTCTAATAAATTATTGGGCAGACGGAGCAGCAGAATAATCAGGCTGCGCAAGTGTCAACTTATCTTGACCGCCGAAAGAGGATACAGAGGCAGCAGGTGAGACGGCGGAGCCGTTAGAAAATTGCTGCCGAGCCGGCGAATCGTCAAGATAAGGATTAAATGGCAGACCGTTAACGGCATAGTCTCGACACATTGCGTCATTAACCTCTTTAAGAGGCGTTGCCTGATCACTATAACAAGTACAACCCGACTCGCCACCAAGAATACAAGCGGCTAAACGCTCAAACGTTTTAACTTGGCGGACTTGATTATAAATAGGCTTTGATTCAGGCTTTTCGGCCAAAGTAGGCACAAAATCAACAGGCTTTAAGTCAGCATCAAAAGATGCTGAAGAAGTATCCTGCTGATTTTGGACAGCAGCCGCCGTATCCAAATTAGACGGCTGTTCAACAGCCGAGACAACAGGAGGGGATACGGCGGCAGAATAAGATTGATAAACGCCGTAAGCCTTCCAAAGAAGAAAAGGCAAAATAACAAAGAGCGCTATAAGCGGCTTAGGAATATTTTTCTTAAATTTCTGATGCTGGCTAGATGATTTATAGTATTGGAAAGCGGCCTTAGGCGGCTTCCAAGAAGAAGACTCAGTACCGGACAAACCGGCAGGATTATCAAGAGAAGTAACACATTTATACCACCAGTATTGCTTCATACCAATGGATTTTCTCTCCAGGTGAATATGCTTGGAAACCAAGTTACGAACAAACACGTCAAGCTGACTAGGATGCTGGGTCATCAAAATAACAGTATGGCCATGATGCCTTAATTCTGTTAATTCTTGGATATAAGGCGGAACAGGGCGACCGGCAGGACGGACGGGATAACAATAATGCGCTTCGTCTACTATTAAAATAGCACCCTCGGGCACAACATCACGAAGAGGAGCCGCCTGAATCTCTTCTTCTGTCAGCTCATGCGCTTTAAATTTTTTCTTATCGAGTCCGTCGATATGACAAAAATATAAAGGCCGATCAACGACAGCACCATCTCCGAGCGTCATTTTAAACAAGCCGTCCTCATTGGTAAGAATCATATTCACAACACGGCTTGTTTTCCCAGTACCCATATTACCAGTAATTAAATAAATCATAGAATCAACCTTTAGGCAGAATGAAAGTTAATTTATTCAGCGCAACAATTGAAATGTGAAAAGCAAATGCGCCGAATAAATAGCCTAAACCTTGACCGAATCCAGCGATTAAAAGCAAATTAAGGGCATCTGATGGCATCTGATTAATAGCACTGGATAAATAAGATTTAAATTTATCTAGTGCTATTAAATATCCGGCATAAGTTACAAAACTCATGCCAGTGGCAAGAACAATCCTAATAATTAAAAGCTTAAGCAAAATGCCAATTAAAGGTATTAAAGCAACAGGCATCATCATCTCCTTAAACTAGAAAAAGCAACATAAGCGGACGCAATAATAAAAGCAATTAAAACCGCGAATCTGACCCTAGATGCAAATTCACAAAAAGGCTCATAAGAAACATTAAAAGGCTTACCCAAAACAGAAAAACTCAACGGCTGCGGACAAACGCCGTTAGCAGGTAAAAAGTCATCAGAAGACCAAGTAGTTTCATCAGTAACGTGCGGAATTTTTATACCGTCAAATAAAGATTCATCAGGTTCGCCCATCTTTTCACAGGCAAGAATATCGGGGAAAACCTTACATAGAAGACCAGTACCATCAGGCGGCGGCGGATCATCTGACTGGCCGTCTGATTGGCCGTCTGATTGGCCGTCTGATTGGCCGTCTGATTGGCCGTCTGATTGGCCGTCTGATTGGCCGTCTGATTGGCTGCCTGATTGGCTGCCTGATTGGCTGCCCGATTGGCTGCCTGAAGATGGAGCAGGTGCTTCGGGTGAATTAGGCCTTAAATCAGGACGGGGAACATCATTTGCGGAAACAGTTGTTTCACCATTTAAATTTTTAAAAGTCCAAGTTGTTTGAGTAGGTTGACCATTGGAATTAGTGTAAGGATTTGAATAGGCTGAAACGCCATCCATAACCCAAACACCTGAATAAGACTCACCAGGAACATTACCACCAGCATCGGCGGTTAAATTAACATATTGAGTAGGATTGCCGTCCACAACAGGGCCGACAATCTGGTCAAATTGTTCTTGAGTAATCGGCGTCGCACCCTTAAAAACTTGTATGGAGCCAACATAAACATGTTGTTTTGAATTTCCTAATTCACCCTTGGAAACACAACCATTAAACCAACTAGCATCATAGTCAGATGATATCTTTCGACAAACGTCTTGTAATGTTTTAGGAGATGAAGTCGGAGTAATAATTACCAACTTGCGGCCTGAATCAAGTAAATATTGAGCAACTTTATCCTGGAAATAAGGCTTTTTAATACCAGCCCGATCAAGTTCTAAATCGTTGACTGTGCGACGCGTCACATTATTAACACCATCAACCCAAGCGGGGACATAAAAATAAATAATAACCTTAGATCCATCGTCAGGCTGAATAAAGGTACCATGCTCTTGGCTATAAACCCAACCTTGATCAGCAAGATAAGGAGATAAAAGGTTATAGGCCATGTGGGCATTCATGACGAGACCAACAGGACCAGCAAAACGACCTGCGACCTTCCCGCCCTGTTTGGCCAGATTCAACAAATTAGCCCACACGACTTTTTTCGGCACTTTATATTTAACAGTTACAGGAACTTGATTAGCGGTGTTGATTTTGCGCTCAAGATCACGGCCAAAAGCCGCAATATCTTTAGAGCCGTCATATTGATGGCTATAACCGCCGCCGATATCTTTCCAAACACGAATACCATTTCGGTTATAGTCAGTAACGACATAGCCTAATTTGCCAGTCATAGGATTTATTTGTAGCTCGCTAGCAAATAAATAAGATGAAAAAAAAAGGCCAAAACAGCCTAAAAAAATTTTTTTAAACATAAAACCTCAATATTTAAAAAGCATAAAACCAATCAAACAAGGAATTAAAATACCAAGGAAAAAATAAAAATCATTCATTTGAATTGGGAACGAATTAAAGAAACAAAAAACAAAGAAGCCATAAGACCAAAAATCAACCAACCAATTTCGAGACCAGAATTAAAGTTATCTAAAGGATCACAAGCGGGCAAATTAGCCTGAATAGTTTGGCCAGACAACTGCCAGCCAAGGCCGTTATATTCAGGCTTCAAAATCGTGCCATCAGGTTTTATTAAAGGCACTACCAAGCTGAAATAAAGGTTTTCAGCTTGAGACTGCTCTAAACATTTATTACCAACTTGGTAGTACATAAATCACCTGATTACTTGATTTGACGACGCATCAAGGCAAAAACAAACAGAGCGGCTAAAACGCCGATAATCAACCAGCCCACTTCAACGCCATCAGCTTGGGCAGTTGAAATGGCAGTTTTAACGCCTTCGGGCAAAGCCGCATGAGCTTGGGTAGCCAAGGCCAAAGGAGCAGCAAACAAAGCAGCTTTAGCAGCGTAACGACGAGCAACATTTAAGAATTTCATGATTTTCCTTTCGATTTAAACAAAAATTGAAATGCCGCTTTCAAAGGCAAACGGCAAGCCCAAAATTTACTTAGGAGTTACAGGCTTATCGGCCTTGTCCAAAACACGGAGAGCAGATACAACCTTGACAACATTACGACCTTTCTTTTCATCGCGATAAGCAACATCGACCTCACAAGGCAACTTGCCCTTTAAATGAAGCAATTCGGAATGCGTGTCAGCAGTACCGTACTCAAGTTCGATCGAATCAAGACCAAATTCATTTTGGCTAGCGTGATAAATCGGAATATCACAAGTGATACGACAATAGTCATAAGCGATACCGTTATCGGTAGTACCTTTATTCCAATTAACTTTTCGGAGCGTCATTACTGGCATTTTCATTTCCTTTATATTTACGATTTAAGATAAATGACGGCGTAGCATAACGGTCATAAAGATATTCTTCATATGACCGGCGACTAGCAGGCACATCATCGGTTTTGTTTAAATAAGCAAGGCTTTTTAAACGCTTCAAACGCTCATACTCTTCATAAGAGCGATGATTCAGGCGAGGAGCAGAGTCAAGCTCAACCCCTAATTTCTCGATAACCTCATAAGCGGAGTAAGGCAGACGCTTAAATTCATGGATAAATTTAACGTTCAAGCAGTCGCAATCAAATGCGGCAGAAGATAACCGCTTAGGCATTTTGTCCTTACCACCTTTAAGAGCAGCGACAATCTGTTCAGGCGTAAAACCTAAATCCTCCATCATGTTTATTGAGGGCGAGGATTGCATAGAGGCATATTTAAGGACGTGCTCAATGCTCACGTCTTTAGTTTTTTTTACACGTTCAATCTTCTTAGGTGCTTCAGTATGACGAGAAAATAAAATCTCGAAAGCTGGATAAGCCGCAGTCATGTAAGAGCCTGGACTTAAGAGAATATCGTGAGGGATAACAATATCGCGGTTATGCATCTCAACTTCAGCGCGCACCCAGTTAGACGATAAATCACCTAACTGCTTACCCTTTTCATAGATGCGGGCAAAACGAGACGCGTTTTTACGAGAGCCGATATATAGCGTTTTACCAGTGCCGCGATATTCCAACCAATCGCCACCGACACATTCAGCGATCGGCTTCGTATGGCGAGAGGTGTACAAGCCACTTTCCCAATCTTTTAAAGCTTGATTAGGCGTGTATTCACCATCTAAAAAATCATGTGCTAAGTCAATCCGTGTAATACGTGCGCCAGGAGCGCGAGACTGCAAAAATTCATAAAGGCGGCTTTCCCAACCGGAGAGAGCGGCAGTTAAGCCAACACCCGTAAAAAAGAGACAAACAGTATTTTTCTGTTGACGACCACCCATAGCAAAAAAACCGTAGTTTTCAGACTGATTGCCCATCTTGTAACTGATAGCGTAGCCATTACGACCGTTTTGCTGGCAGAACAAACCAAAACCCATAATCTCTTGTATTTCAGCGGACGCATTAGCTGCAATTTCTTCATCGGTTCCGAGCTGGTCGGGCCGAACAAAAACATCTTCGGACATGGTTATAGTCAAAGTGTCGATAAAGGCAGCGGAAGAACTACCTTTTTTTAGTAAGATTTCTTTAGCCTTGCCATTCACCATGACAACGGTTTGGTAGGCTTCGCTAACCAGTCCCCCCGTGTTACTAGCGGGGGGATTATCAAACTGCCTTTCGGCAGTTTCGCGCGTGATGCGCGCCACCGCGCATTCACCGCGCGAATCCGCCGAAAGAGTTTTAATAAAGCCCGAAGAAATCATTTAACCACCTCAACAAAAACACGGTTATCAGTAATGCGACCAGTTGCTAAAAATTCTTTAGCTAAGGAATCGAAGCGCGCCCAGTTAGAAAAATAGATTTTGGCTTTCAGGCGGCCTTTTTCGATTAAATCCATCTTAAAAATAGAACCATAGTCAGAAGCTATCAATCTGCGACCATTTGACCAAATATCGTAATAATGCTTCATAGGACATAATCCGTCTAAGTTTCTAAGAAAATATATTTTGAACGAATTTTAGATATAGAGAATCTAAGTTGTCAAGAAAATATTTACAAAGATTCTAAGATTCTATAATTTTCATAACAAAGACTATCATTGAAAGGAAACAAAAATGCCGAGCAAGCACATACAAGATAAAACTTGGGAAAAGGTCAAAGACGAATTTGTAAAAGCGGTTGTAACAACAAAAGCAGGATTTAAAGAGACAGAAATACTAAATCTGCTAATCTTAAAAGGCATAGAAAACGTGAAAGACGAAGACTACATAAGGCTAGCAATGGAAAAGAAAAAATGACAATAGGAACAATCTCAATAATATTAATGGTAATAGTCGGAATCGTATTTATTTTAAATATTTACGAAACGATCGAAATAGTCAAAACATGCAAAAAAGCAATAAAAGAACTAGAAAAGAGAAAATAGGGCGCATTTGCGAATCTAGCGAAAAAATCGGCAATTATGACAAAATAACCGCTTGGATAAAATCTAAGCGGTTGTTTTCGTTATGCAAAATCAAAACCAGTGGCTAGATATGTACAAAAAAATAGCGTGCATAAGCTCCGACTACAAACTTGCCAAAAAACTCAATACAAGCACGAGCAGAATAAGCCAGATAAGACGTGGACGGCTAAGATTGTCATTTTGCGAGTGCATTATCATAGCAACCGAACTGCGGATAAATCCGCTTGAAATCCTTGCTGCCTTAGAATATCCGAAAGCCAAGCAACACGAAAAGGAGACGGTTAAAACCGTATATTTTAACGCGTTGCTTGAAACAATCGCCGATAGAATGGCGATTGCGTCAACAAGCAGCGGCAGACGCGGAAAACGGTAGCATTTGCTACTTCGCATAATTTACGGTTAGGTTAAATTTAACCTTTTTTTGCCCTCGGCGACGTTCGCCACGTGGCAGGGGGGGCAGGTAAGAAACGCACCTGCCCCCCTTTGCCAAGCGTGATTTGCTCTATTTGATTATCAAGTGGGTATTCATAAAGACGGCGGCAAAAACGATCCGCCGTCTTTACAAAGCTTCCCACTTGACAATCAACTAGAGCAGATCAATACGACCAGAAATAAACAACTCAAAAATTGTTAAGGAATACCAAAAAAAATTAACGACAGAAAGCGAAATCCTAGAAAAACAACCGCGAGTAATGCAAAAGAAAAAAATAAGATAAAAAAACCAAAAAACAGGAGTAATCAGCATAAAAAAACCTCTAATAAATTATTGGGCAGACGGAGCAGCAGAATAATCAGGCTGCGCAAGTGTCAACTTATCTTGACCGCCGAAAGAGGATACAGAGGCAGCAGGT
Source organism: Neisseria sp. S1 (assembly GCF_048060015.1). Lineage (NCBI taxonomy): Bacteria > Pseudomonadati > Pseudomonadota > Betaproteobacteria > Neisseriales > Neisseriaceae > Neisseria > Neisseria sp. S1. Next base: position 26,350 of record NZ_JBLUPI010000001.1, on the reverse strand, counting down.
GAGACGGCGGAGCCGTTAGAAAATTGCTGCCGAGCCGGCGAATCGTCAAGATAAGGATTAAATGGCAGACCGTTAACGGCATAGTCTCGACACATTGCGTCATTAACCTCTTTAAGAGGCGTTGCCTGATCACTATAACAAGTACAACCCGACTCGCCACCAAGAATACAAGCGGCTAAACGCTCAAACGTTTTAACTTGGCGGACTTGATTATAAATAGGCTTTGATTCAGGCTTTTCGGCCAAAGTAGGCACAAAATCAACAGGCTTTAAGTCAGCATCAAAAGATGCTGAAGAAGTATCCTGCTGATTTTGGACAGCAGCCGCCGTATCCAAATTAGACGGCTGTTCAACAGCCGAGACAACAGGAGGGGATACGGCGGCAGAATAAGATTGATAAACGCCGTAAGCCTTCCAAAGAAGAAAAGGCAAAATAACAAAGAGCGCTATAAGCGGCTTAGGAATATTTTTCTTAAATTTCTGATGCTGGCTAGATGATTTATAGTATTGGAAAGCGGCCTTAGGCGGCTTCCAAGAAGAAGACTCAGTACCGGACAAACCGGCAGGATTATCAAGAGAAGTAACACATTTATACCACCAGTATTGCTTCATACCAATGGATTTTCTCTCCAGGTGAATATGCTTGGAAACCAAGTTACGAACAAACACGTCAAGCTGACTAGGATGCTGGGTCATCAAAATAACAGTATGGCCATGATGCCTTAATTCTGTTAATTCTTGGATATAAGGCGGAACAGGGCGACCGGCAGGACGGACGGGATAACAATAATGCGCTTCGTCTACTATTAAAATAGCACCCTCGGGCACAACATCACGAAGAGGAGCCGCCTGAATCTCTTCTTCTGTCAGCTCATGCGCTTTAAATTTTTTCTTATCGAGTCCGTCGATATGACAAAAATATAAAGGCCGATCAACGACAGCACCATCTCCGAGCGTCATTTTAAACAAGCCGTCCTCATTGGTAAGAATCATATTCACAACACGGCTTGTTTTCCCAGTACCCATATTACCAGTAATTAAATAAATCATAGAATCAACCTTTAGGCAGAATGAAAGTTAATTTATTCAGCGCAACAATTGAAATGTGAAAAGCAAATGCGCCGAATAAATAGCCTAAACCTTGACCGAATCCAGCGATTAAAAGCAAATTAAGGGCATCTGATGGCATCTGATTAATAGCACTGGATAAATAAGATTTAAATTTATCTAGTGCTATTAAATATCCGGCATAAGTTACAAAACTCATGCCAGTGGCAAGAACAATCCTAATAATTAAAAGCTTAAGCAAAATGCCAATTAAAGGTATTAAAGCAACAGGCATCATCATCTCCTTAAACTAGAAAAAGCAACATAAGCGGACGCAATAATAAAAGCAATTAAAACCGCGAATCTGACCCTAGATGCAAATTCACAAAAAGGCTCATAAGAAACATTAAAAGGCTTACCCAAAACAGAAAAACTCAACGGCTGCGGACAAACGCCGTTAGCAGGTAAAAAGTCATCAGAAGACCAAGTAGTTTCATCAGTAACGTGCGGAATTTTTATACCGTCAAATAAAGATTCATCAGGTTCGCCCATCTTTTCACAGGCAAGAATATCGGGGAAAACCTTACATAGAAGACCAGTACCATCAGGCGGCGGCGGATCATCTGACTGGCCGTCTGATTGGCCGTCTGATTGGCCGTCTGATTGGCCGTCTGATTGGCCGTCTGATTGGCCGTCTGATTGGCCGTCTGATTGGCTGCCTGATTGGCTGCCTGATTGGCTGCCCGATTGGCTGCCTGAAGATGGAGCAGGTGCTTCGGGTGAATTAGGCCTTAAATCAGGACGGGGAACATCATTTGCGGAAACAGTTGTTTCACCATTTAAATTTTTAAAAGTCCAAGTTGTTTGAGTAGGTTGACCATTGGAATTAGTGTAAGGATTTGAATAGGCTGAAACGCCATCCATAACCCAAACACCTGAATAAGACTCACCAGGAACATTACCACCAGCATCGGCGGTTAAATTAACATATTGAGTAGGATTGCCGTCCACAACAGGGCCGACAATCTGGTCAAATTGTTCTTGAGTAATCGGCGTCGCACCCTTAAAAACTTGTATGGAGCCAACATAAACATGTTGTTTTGAATTTCCTAATTCACCCTTGGAAACACAACCATTAAACCAACTAGCATCATAGTCAGATGATATCTTTCGACAAACGTCTTGTAATGTTTTAGGAGATGAAGTCGGAGTAATAATTACCAACTTGCGGCCTGAATCAAGTAAATATTGAGCAACTTTATCCTGGAAATAAGGCTTTTTAATACCAGCCCGATCAAGTTCTAAATCGTTGACTGTGCGACGCGTCACATTATTAACACCATCAACCCAAGCGGGGACATAAAAATAAATAATAACCTTAGATCCATCGTCAGGCTGAATAAAGGTACCATGCTCTTGGCTATAAACCCAACCTTGATCAGCAAGATAAGGAGATAAAAGGTTATAGGCCATGTGGGCATTCATGACGAGACCAACAGGACCAGCAAAACGACCTGCGACCTTCCCGCCCTGTTTGGCCAGATTCAACAAATTAGCCCACACGACTTTTTTCGGCACTTTATATTTAACAGTTACAGGAACTTGATTAGCGGTGTTGATTTTGCGCTCAAGATCACGGCCAAAAGCCGCAATATCTTTAGAGCCGTCATATTGATGGCTATAACCGCCGCCGATATCTTTCCAAACACGAATACCATTTCGGTTATAGTCAGTAACGACATAGCCTAATTTGCCAGTCATAGGATTTATTTGTAGCTCGCTAGCAAATAAATAAGATGAAAAAAAAAGGCCAAAACAGCCTAAAAAAATTTTTTTAAACATAAAACCTCAATATTTAAAAAGCATAAAACCAATCAAACAAGGAATTAAAATACCAAGGAAAAAATAAAAATCATTCATTTGAATTGGGAACGAATTAAAGAAACAAAAAACAAAGAAGCCATAAGACCAAAAATCAACCAACCAATTTCGAGACCAGAATTAAAGTTATCTAAAGGATCACAAGCGGGCAAATTAGCCTGAATAGTTTGGCCAGACAACTGCCAGCCAAGGCCGTTATATTCAGGCTTCAAAATCGTGCCATCAGGTTTTATTAAAGGCACTACCAAGCTGAAATAAAGGTTTTCAGCTTGAGACTGCTCTAAACATTTATTACCAACTTGGTAGTACATAAATCACCTGATTACTTGATTTGACGACGCATCAAGGCAAAAACAAACAGAGCGGCTAAAACGCCGATAATCAACCAGCCCACTTCAACGCCATCAGCTTGGGCAGTTGAAATGGCAGTTTTAACGCCTTCGGGCAAAGCCGCATGAGCTTGGGTAGCCAAGGCCAAAGGAGCAGCAAACAAAGCAGCTTTAGCAGCGTAACGACGAGCAACATTTAAGAATTTCATGATTTTCCTTTCGATTTAAACAAAAATTGAAATGCCGCTTTCAAAGGCAAACGGCAAGCCCAAAATTTACTTAGGAGTTACAGGCTTATCGGCCTTGTCCAAAACACGGAGAGCAGATACAACCTTGACAACATTACGACCTTTCTTTTCATCGCGATAAGCAACATCGACCTCACAAGGCAACTTGCCCTTTAAATGAAGCAATTCGGAATGCGTGTCAGCAGTACCGTACTCAAGTTCGATCGAATCAAGACCAAATTCATTTTGGCTAGCGTGATAAATCGGAATATCACAAGTGATACGACAATAGTCATAAGCGATACCGTTATCGGTAGTACCTTTATTCCAATTAACTTTTCGGAGCGTCATTACTGGCATTTTCATTTCCTTTATATTTACGATTTAAGATAAATGACGGCGTAGCATAACGGTCATAAAGATATTCTTCATATGACCGGCGACTAGCAGGCACATCATCGGTTTTGTTTAAATAAGCAAGGCTTTTTAAACGCTTCAAACGCTCATACTCTTCATAAGAGCGATGATTCAGGCGAGGAGCAGAGTCAAGCTCAACCCCTAATTTCTCGATAACCTCATAAGCGGAGTAAGGCAGACGCTTAAATTCATGGATAAATTTAACGTTCAAGCAGTCGCAATCAAATGCGGCAGAAGATAACCGCTTAGGCATTTTGTCCTTACCACCTTTAAGAGCAGCGACAATCTGTTCAGGCGTAAAACCTAAATCCTCCATCATGTTTATTGAGGGCGAGGATTGCATAGAGGCATATTTAAGGACGTGCTCAATGCTCACGTCTTTAGTTTTTTTTACACGTTCAATCTTCTTAGGTGCTTCAGTATGACGAGAAAATAAAATCTCGAAAGCTGGATAAGCCGCAGTCATGTAAGAGCCTGGACTTAAGAGAATATCGTGAGGGATAACAATATCGCGGTTATGCATCTCAACTTCAGCGCGCACCCAGTTAGACGATAAATCACCTAACTGCTTACCCTTTTCATAGATGCGGGCAAAACGAGACGCGTTTTTACGAGAGCCGATATATAGCGTTTTACCAGTGCCGCGATATTCCAACCAATCGCCACCGACACATTCAGCGATCGGCTTCGTATGGCGAGAGGTGTACAAGCCACTTTCCCAATCTTTTAAAGCTTGATTAGGCGTGTATTCACCATCTAAAAAATCATGTGCTAAGTCAATCCGTGTAATACGTGCGCCAGGAGCGCGAGACTGCAAAAATTCATAAAGGCGGCTTTCCCAACCGGAGAGAGCGGCAGTTAAGCCAACACCCGTAAAAAAGAGACAAACAGTATTTTTCTGTTGACGACCACCCATAGCAAAAAAACCGTAGTTTTCAGACTGATTGCCCATCTTGTAACTGATAGCGTAGCCATTACGACCGTTTTGCTGGCAGAACAAACCAAAACCCATAATCTCTTGTATTTCAGCGGACGCATTAGCTGCAATTTCTTCATCGGTTCCGAGCTGGTCGGGCCGAACAAAAACATCTTCGGACATGGTTATAGTCAAAGTGTCGATAAAGGCAGCGGAAGAACTACCTTTTTTTAGTAAGATTTCTTTAGCCTTGCCATTCACCATGACAACGGTTTGGTAGGCTTCGCTAACCAGTCCCCCCGTGTTACTAGCGGGGGGATTATCAAACTGCCTTTCGGCAGTTTCGCGCGTGATGCGCGCCACCGCGCATTCACCGCGCGAATCCGCCGAAAGAGTTTTAATAAAGCCCGAAGAAATCATTTAACCACCTCAACAAAAACACGGTTATCAGTAATGCGACCAGTTGCTAAAAATTCTTTAGCTAAGGAATCGAAGCGCGCCCAGTTAGAAAAATAGATTTTGGCTTTCAGGCGGCCTTTTTCGATTAAATCCATCTTAAAAATAGAACCATAGTCAGAAGCTATCAATCTGCGACCATTTGACCAAATATCGTAATAATGCTTCATAGGACATAATCCGTCTAAGTTTCTAAGAAAATATATTTTGAACGAATTTTAGATATAGAGAATCTAAGTTGTCAAGAAAATATTTACAAAGATTCTAAGATTCTATAATTTTCATAACAAAGACTATCATTGAAAGGAAACAAAAATGCCGAGCAAGCACATACAAGATAAAACTTGGGAAAAGGTCAAAGACGAATTTGTAAAAGCGGTTGTAACAACAAAAGCAGGATTTAAAGAGACAGAAATACTAAATCTGCTAATCTTAAAAGGCATAGAAAACGTGAAAGACGAAGACTACATAAGGCTAGCAATGGAAAAGAAAAAATGACAATAGGAACAATCTCAATAATATTAATGGTAATAGTCGGAATCGTATTTATTTTAAATATTTACGAAACGATCGAAATAGTCAAAACATGCAAAAAAGCAATAAAAGAACTAGAAAAGAGAAAATAGGGCGCATTTGCGAATCTAGCGAAAAAATCGGCAATTATGACAAAATAACCGCTTGGATAAAATCTAAGCGGTTGTTTTCGTTATGCAAAATCAAAACCAGTGGCTAGATATGTACAAAAAAATAGCGTGCATAAGCTCCGACTACAAACTTGCCAAAAAACTCAATACAAGCACGAGCAGAATAAGCCAGATAAGACGTGGACGGCTAAGATTGTCATTTTGCGAGTGCATTATCATAGCAACCGAACTGCGGATAAATCCGCTTGAAATCCTTGCTGCCTTAGAATATCCGAAAGCCAAGCAACACGAAAAGGAGACGGTTAAAACCGTATATTTTAACGCGTTGCTTGAAACAATCGCCGATAGAATGGCGATTGCGTCAACAAGCAGCGGCAGACGCGGAAAACGGTAGCATTTGCTACTTCGCATAATTTATATTATGTTAAATTTAAAGATGGTGTGAATAATGATGGAGTAAAAAATAAAGTAACTATTCTTATTTCTCTCATTTAATAGACACAGACTTGTAACTAGGCTGAGCATTCATACTCATACAGATAGAATAAAAAAAACCGTCTGAAAGATTTGGATTTTCAGACGGCATAGTTTATTTATGAATAATTAGAAGCAGGCAATATGTACTGCTCTTACGCTTGCTATTCATCAAATTGCGGCCATTGGAAATCATTTACCTTATACTCCGCACTTAATAATGTTGATATGTCGGATTTTATAGCATCAAAAATTTGAGATAGATTACCCGCATAAATCATAGCCATAAATAAGGCATTACTAGCAATTTTGAAATTTTGATCGTTTAGCGCAAATTGACATATCCCCATATAATTTAAAAAATTTCTTAAATCTTCTTTAAACTCATTATCCCAATCTCCTTCTAAAGTGTAATCTTTACACCACCTAATATTGCCTATTTCATGATCTATAGCTCTTGATATTTGCAAATCTGTTAAGTCAAATCCTTGGTGAAGACCTAAATTAATCAGAATTTTTTTTACATCATTCAATGTTTCCATAATAATTTCCTATTTTAAGTTTAATTTACGGCCTTTTGCTGCTTCGGTTTTTATTTGGTTGAACGAACCATCCATATTTAAAACAAATTTAAAGTTTCCATTTTTATCAAAAACCTCCAAATGATTTTTATGTTGGGCATCTAAATAAAATTGATCAGTAGCTTTTAATACCGCTTTGCTTTCCTGAACTGCATAAACAGACTGTTCTTGATGAAACCGTTTTGTTTGGCTAAAGAGTTAAATAACTGTTCGGTCACTTTGCCTATTGTATCCTTTCCTTCGCTGATGGTTTTTTCAGTAGCAATGTAGCATGTACAAATTATAACAATCATTAATTATAGCAAGGTGGTATTTATGCCGCGCGGATATAGAAAAAACGCCGTCTGAAAGGTTTGGATTTTCAGACGGTACAGTTTTATTCATGGAAGTGTACAGGCAATATGTACTGCTCTTAAGCTAAATACATAAGGCAGCTTTATGAAAACAATATATACATATACAATCTCATACGAAGATAAGTGAGATGCTTGGCTCCTTTTCCCTCTAATTTTATTTTTTAAACATAAATACTCAAAAGGACAACTCCCAAAATGGATCTGCACAATATTCGCGAAGATTACTCTAAACAGGAATTATCCGAACATGAATGCAATGCCAATCCTATTGTGCAGTTCGAATATTGGCTTAAAGCCGCCATACATGCCAAAGTAAACGAACCTACAGCTATGAATATTGCAACCGTCGGCACAGACGGAAAACCTTCCAGCCGGGTGGTTTTATTAAAAGAAGTTAATTCTGAAGGTTTTGTATTTTTTACCAATTACCTTAGCCGCAAGGGCCGTTCGCTGGAGCAAAATCCTTTTGCGGCATTAACTTTTTTTTGGCCTGAGCTGGAGCGGCAAGTTCGTATCGAAGGTTGCGTCAGCCGTCTTTCGCCGGAAGCATCAGACGAGTATTTCGAAAGCCGCCCCTATACAAGCAGAATCGGAGCATGGGCAAGCGAACAAAGCCAAGTTATTGAAAGCAAATCAGTATTGGTTAAGCGTGCAGCGGCTATCGGTTTAAAACATCCTCTTCATGTTCCCCGCCCTCCTCATTGGGGTGGCTATGTCGTCATACCTAATTATATGGAATTCTGGCAAGGCCGGCCGAGCCGTTTGCATGACCGTATATGTTACCGGCAAGAAAACGGTGTTTGGCTGAAAGCGCGATTGGCACCTTAAGACAAAAGAATCTTAATAACTCTAAAAGAAAAAGGCCGTCTGAAAAATTATATTTCAGACGGCCTTTTGCATATATGTCGCTTATTATACTTATATTTGCCAATTAATCATACTTTTACCATGTTCTTGCAAATACTTATTGGTGCGTGAAAAAGGCTTGCTGCCAAAAAAACCACGATAAGCAGATAAAGGCGATGGATGGGGGGATGTTATTACCAAGTGGCGGTTTCTGTCGATGAAGGCTCCTTTTTTCTGGGCATGGCTACCCCATAAGATAAATACAAGATGCTCCCTTTGCTCGGCCAGCTGGCGGATGACTTTGTCGGTAAAGGTTTCCCACCCCAATAATGCATGAGAGTGTGCCTGCCCTGCCCGAACGGTCAAAACGGTGTTCAATAACAATACGCCCTGCTCCGCCCATGCTTGCAAATAGCCATGCGAAGGAATACGGAAGCCGATGATATCGTCTGCCAACTCTTTATAAATATTTTGTAGAGACGGGGGAATCTGTATATCCGGCCGTACGGAAAAAGAAAGCCCATGAGCCTGTCCCGGGCCGTGATATGGATCTTGCCCTAGAATCACCACCTTTACTTGGTCGAACTCAGTTGCCCGAAAAGCGTTAAAAACATCTTTTTCGGGCGGGTAAATAACTTGGCCGTTGTTTCGCTCCGCCCTTACGGTATTAATAATATGTTGGAAATAAGGCTGCTGTTTTTCAGCGCCCAAGGCTTCTTTCCAAGTATTCATAGTTGTTTGTGCTTTACCGGTTCGATTTACAAATAAACGATTTCACCGCTACGGCCTTTGCTTTCCTTACTTGCCCACCATACGAAGTGCGGCATGATATCTTCGTAGTTTTTACGCTCGCTACGGGCTTCGCCAGGGTGGGTTTTCATACGTTGGGGAGAGTTAACCGCCCCCGGCACCAATACATTGGCGCGTAGGTTGTCAAAACGATCCCATTCATCGGCAGCTACTTTGCATAAGTAGTTGAGTGCTGCTTTAGAAGCGCCGAAACCGCCCCAGTAAGCCTTAGGATCTTCACCATGGCTTTCTCCGACAAAAATAACCGAAGCATCGGGAGATTCTTTCAAAAGCGGTAGAAATGCGCGGGTCAACCCCATCGGAGCGACGGTATTGATACGGTATTGGTTCACCCATTCTGATACGGTTTGGAAATCCAAAGGGGATAATGCGTAAAAATAGCTGGCACAATGAACAATACCGTCGAGTTTGCGGTTGGTCGCTTCGGCAATAGTGGTTGCCAAGCGGCCGAATTCGGCTTCTTCGGCGGTAAGCAGGTCGAAGCAAATTGCAAACGGTTCCGGGCCGCCGGCGGCTACAATATCGTCGTATACTTTTTCCAATTTCTTCTGATGGCGTGCGACTAATACTACAATAGCACCTGCAGCCGCATAGGCTTTGGCGACTTGTTCGCCTATGCCTTGCGAGGCGCCGGTCACCAGAATGATTTTATCGGTCAGTTGAGTCATTTCGCTTCCCTTCAAGCAGTTAAATTGTTCAGGCATAACGCGGCGGTGCTTTGTCCGTGTTGTACGGCGGCTTCCAGTGTAGCGGGATAGCGCGGATGCAGATAATCGCCGCAAGGATAAATGTGATGGTGGTGCAGCCAAACCGTATCAGGCAGACGGCGGTTAACCGTACTGGCAGTAGTTGCACGCTTTTCGGTGATCACCCGTGCGGCAACGGGGGCTTTAAGCGTCGGGCAAATTCTTAATATATCTGCATGCACACGCTCAATCCATTGTTCATTGGTGTGGTTTGAATGTAAATCAGACACACTGATCACCGCGGTTAGTTCGTGCTTATCTCCGTCCAATGCACCGCGTGATATCAACCATTGCGCCGTTCCCCGGCTAAAACCGGTCATTGCAGAGGGCATTTCGAGAGCTTCGGCATAACGCAAATATACGGTGGTGATGGCGTGATACTGTATTTTTGAATATTCTGATTGGATATAGTGTGGTGTTTCAGCCGGCATTAATGCGGCGGCGTGATATGGGGCAACGGCTAAAATTACCGCATCAAACAGTTCATTTTCAATACGCACACGTCCGTCGGGGCTGATTTGTAATTTTCCCACCCGTGTTGCCAACCGAATGGTTGCTTTTTGTTTTTTGAGGAAACTTAAGGCAGGCTCGGCCATAAGTTTCCCTAAATCACATTTAGGTAACAGATAATCGCCTGCCGCTTTATCAGCCCATACACCGTCTTGCAGAACGTTACTTAAAATATTCAGGCTGGCATTTTGCAAAGGCGTATTCAATGCGCCCCATACCAACGGTTGCCAAAACTCTGCCACCAATTTACGCGGCATTTGACGGGCATTCAACCAATCAGCCACACTCATATCCGCAGGGTTGAAGTGTTGGCGCTTTTGCAAAGCCTTCATGCTGTCGAGTAGGCGGATCTTATCTGCCCAACCGATATTTTTCGCACGAAGAATGCCCGTTATCAAATGCAAAGGTGCAGGCAGCCTGCTGGAGGCGGAGAACTGCAAACCGTCTGCCATATACCACTGCAAAGGCCGGCGCTCAAAAACTTCTGCTTCATTTACACCGATTCGGTTCAACAATGTGCGTACGCCGTGATAAGCACCAAGCAAAATATGCTGGCCGTTATCTAGAAAACTAAAATTATGATCAACGGCATTCAATGCGCGAGCCCTGCCCCCCGCTTGTTTACCGGCCTCAAATATAGTTACGTCGGCTTTGGCACTTAGATGTATAGCGGCGGAAAGCCCTGCCCACCCTGCACCGATAACGGCAATTTTTTTTCGTGCCGGATTTTTCATGGTTTGAATCCCAGCAGCCAGGTTTTCAAGGCAATACGCTTTTTGCGTGGGCCGGGAATAGCAATTTTGTATTTCAACACGTTTTGCGCACCATCCCGCTCTATTTCATTTAGTAAAGCATAGTAAATCGCGGCCAAAATCAGTCCTACTTTTTGTGACTTTTTATCTTCGGCCGGTAAAAGTGCTACTGCTTCCCGATAAGTTTGGCGGGCGCGCCTGATTTGAAAGGCCATCAGTTGTGCAAATGCTTGATCGGGCTTTGCTAGCATAATTGTTTGGGCCGGCACATTAAAGCGCTGTAATTCTTCGGTAGGCAGATAAATACGCCCGCTTCTAGCATCTTCGCCGACATCGCGGATGATATTGGTCAGTTGGAGAGCCAACCCCATTTTATCGGCATAATCCAATGTTTCCGAACGGGTAAATCCTAAAATACGGGTAATCAGCCTGCCTACTACCCCGGCTACACGGTAACAGTAAAGCTGCAAATCGGCAAAAGTCGCATAACGGGCATGCTGCAAATCCATTTGCATACCCTCCACCACTTCTAATAGCTCCTCTTTAGGCAGTGAAAAATCTTTGACTGTTGTTTGCAATGCTTGGCATACGGGATGCTCGGGCAGGCCGTCTGAAAATACTTTATCCAACTCCAAGCGCCACCAGTTCAACGTGGTTTGCGCGACTGACGGATCAGAACAATCGTCTACCACATCGTCTAATTCGCGGCAAAACGCATATAGCACCGTCAATGCATCTTGCCGGTGCTGGGGCAAAAAACGGAAAGCGGCCAAAAAACTAGAACGGCTTTCTGCGGCTTTTTGGCGGCAATATTCAAGTGGCTGCACATTTGTTCCCGGTCATTTATCAATGTGGAATTGTAGCGGATTTTCAGACGGCCACAAATACGCATAGCAGCAAATTTCATCTTAAAATGTATGAAAAATACCGAATGATACGGTTTGCAGATATGCCGTTACAAACATACCGATAAAAGCAATCTAATCCCGACAAAAACACTCAACTATCTGCTGCAAATCTGCTAAAATACGCCCCATTCACGATAAAAACATTAAGGCACAAACCATTATGGCTTTACTGCAAATCGCCGAACCCGGCCTTTCCGCCGCTCCGCACCAGCACCGCCTCGCCGTAGGTATTGATTTAGGCACAACCAACAGTTTGGTTGCCACCGTAAAAAGTGGTAGCGCAATTTGCCTGCCGGACAAACAAGACCGTGTTACCCTACCTTCTGTGGTTCGCTATTGCGAAGACCAGCGCGTAGAGGTTGGATATGATGCCCTAAAAGCACAAAAAATCGACCCTAGCAACACCATTAGCTCCGCCAAACGCTTAATCGGCAGAACACTTGCCGATCTGAAAGCCGATAACCATTACTTTCCCTACCGCTTCGGCAATAACGAACGCATTATCGAAATGCATACTCGTCAAGGAAGCAAAACGCCGATTGAGGTTTCCGCCGAGATTTTGCGAGCACTAAAAGCGCGTGCCGAAGAGAGTTTGGGCGGTGAACTTACCGGCGCGGTAATTACCGTACCTGCTTACTTCGATGATGCCCAGCGTCAGGCTACCAAAGATGCAGCACGATTGGCCGGTTTAAACGTTTTGCGCCTGCTAAACGAACCTACCGCCGCTGCCATCGCCTACGGCCTTGATAATCGTTCGGAAGGCACCTTTGTTGTGTATGATTTGGGCGGCGGCACATTCGACGTTTCAGTATTAAAGCTCACCAAAGGCCTGTTTGAAGTTAAAGCCACGGGGGGTAACAGCGCATTGGGTGGTGATGATTTTGACCACCGTTTGTTCTGCTACTTACTTGAAAAAAACACACTCTCCCAACTTTCCGAGCCCGACAGCCAGCTTTTGCTGAGCCTGACACGGGAAGCCAAAGAAACGCTCACTACCGAGACCAGCGCAACCATTCAGGCACAGCTTTCAGACGGCCACAAAATCGACACCCAAATCACCCGGCAAGAATTCCACAACCTCACCCAGCATTTGGTTGCCAAAACCATCGAACCTGTAAAGCAGGCGTTAAAAGATGCAGGCATTACCAAAGCCGATGTCAAAGGCGTGATTATGGTTGGTGGTGCTACACGCATGTTGCATGTACAGCAGGCCGTAGCTACATTCTTCGGCCAAACCCCGCTCAACAATCTTAATCCCGATCAGGTTGTCGCCCTTGGTGCGGCTATCCAGGCTAATGTTTTGGCGGGCAATAAAAATGAAGAAGATTGGCTTCTACTCGATGTTACCCCACTGTCACTCGGCCTTGAAACTTACGGCGGCCTGGTTGAAAAAGTAATTCCGCGCAATTCAACCCTTCCTACTGCCCGAGCGCAAGACTTCACCACATTTAAAGACGGCCAAACCGCCATGACTATTCATGTGGTGCAAGGTGAGCGCGAATTAGTTGCCGACTGCCGCAGCTTGGCTAAGTTCACCTTGCGCGGCATCCCCCCTATGGTTGCCGGAGCGGCCCGTATCCGCGTTACTTTTCAGGTTGATGCGGACGGATTACTTTCCGTATCCGCACGCGAGCAGTCCACCGGAGTACAAGCGCAAATCGAAGTTAAGCCAGCCTATGGCCTGGACGACGAAACCATTACCCAAATGCTTAAAGACAGCATGAGTAATGCTGGAGACGATATGGCAGCGCGCGCGCGCGCAGAAGCTGCCGTAGAAGCGGAAGGATTAATGGAAGCAGTGCGTGCGGCTTTGGCCTTAGATGCCGATTTGTTATCGGCACAAGAGCTCAATACCATCGAAGAAAAAATAGCCGGTCTGCAAGCCCTACTGACGCAAGGAAGCGCTGAAGAAATCCGCAATGCAACTGCCGACTTGGCACACAACACAGATGATTTCGCCGCCCGACGCATGGACCGTAACATCCAACGCGCATTGGCCGGGCAAAGTATAGAAAATCTGTAAACGCTTTTCAGACGGCCTTTTTATTGCAAAGCCGTCTGAAAAAATTATTTAATAAATTTAAGGCTTTTAAGGCTTAATCACTACCAAGAGAACACGCATGCCGAAAATTACCGTATTACCCCACGCAGAACTCTGTCCCGAAGGCAAAACCATCGAAAATGCTGCCGAGGGCACTTCAGTTTTGGATATTTTGCTTGAAAACGATATTGAATTGGAACACGCCTGTGAAAAATCCTGCGCGTGCACCACTTGTCATATTATTATCCGTAAAGGATTCGACAGCCTTGAAGAGCCAACCGAAATCGAAGAAGATTTGCTTGATCAGGCTTGGGGGTTGGAAGCCGATTCACGGTTAGGCTGCCAAGCAAAAGTGGCCGGTGAAGATTTGGTAGTGGAAATTCCTAAATACACCATTAATCATGCCCGCGAGCATCACTGATACAAACCTTACGCCCTTTAGTTTAGTGCAAACCTTAGCGAGCAATAGTGTAAAGTAAGCCTGAGAAAAGGCTTGCTTTCACTTGATTTTTATAAAACTTTGCCCCATATTTCCGCTGTCACCAACCCAACTACGGAATACGTATGAAACGTTATATTACCCTTGCCGCTTTATCCGCTCTGGCTCTGTCTGCCTGTAAAGACAATACGCAAGCCCAACTCGAACAACAACAAAAACAAATTGAAGCCCTTCAACAACAGTTGGCGCAACAAAACGGCCCTGCTGCCAATGATGACCAAACCGTTTATCAACTTAACCCTGATGCGGTTGCCTCTACTATTCCGGCCGAGTTCCAAAACGGCAATAACGGCCAGCCCGTTACCGGCACCGACGGACAAGAATACGTATATGATCAATCGACCGGCAGCTGGCTGCTGCAAAGTTTGGTAGGTGCGGCCGCCGGTGCGTTTTTGGGCAATATGCTGGCTAATAAATTTACCAAAGCACCTGCCAATTCGGCCGCAGCCCAACAAGTACGCAGCAATTACTACCAATCTTCACGCTACCAAGGCCGTACCAGCCAGCAACTGAATACCCGCAGCGTGCCGGCACAACAAGCCAATCAAGCAAATTCGCCCAACTACCGCAAGGCACAGCAGGCACAACCAAACTACCGCAAACCGGCCCGCCGTAGCGGTATGCGCCGCCGCTAAACAACTGCGGACGCAATCAGGTATTTAAAACCAAACTATCAATACTTTCAGACGGCCTAAGCTATAGTAAAATAGAGGCCGTCTGAAAACATCATCCAAAGGAAAAGCGATGAGTCAACACCATAAACTAATCATCCTCGGCTCCGGCCCCGCCGGTTACACCGCTGCTATTTATGCGGCACGTGCCAACCTGCACCCCGTCATCATCACAGGCATTGCCCAAGGCGGCCAACTGATGACCACTACAGAAGTTGACAATTGGCCAGCAGATGCCGAAGGTGTTCAAGGCCCTGAATTAATGGCACGTTTTCAGGCTCATGCCGAACGTTTCGGTACAGAGATGATTTTCGACCAAATCAATGCCGTCGATTTGCAAAACCGCCCTTTTACTCTTAAAGGCGATATGGGCGAATACACTTGCGATGCCTTGATTGTTGCCACCGGCGCATCCGCCAAATACCTGGGTTTGCCCAGCGAAGAGGCTTTTGCAGGCAAAGGTGTATCGGCTTGTGCGACTTGCGATGGTTTCTTTTACAAAAAACAAGACGTTGCAGTGATCGGCGGCGGCAATACAGCAGTTGAAGAAGCCCTCTATTTGGCCAATATTGCCAATACCGTTACCCTTATCCATCGCCGAGATAGCTTCCGTGCCGAAAAAATCATGGTAGACAAGCTGATGAAGCGCGTAGAAGAAGGCAAAGTCATCCTCAAGCTCAATAGCAATCTGGACGAAGTGCTCGGTGACGATATGGGCGTAACAGGTGCCCGCTTGAAAAATAACGACGGCAGTACCGAAGAAATCACCGTTAAAGGTATCTTTATCGCCATTGGCCACAAACCTAATACCGATATTTTCAAAGGCCAGCTCGATATGGATGAAACCGGCTATTTGAAAACGCGCGGAGGCAGTGCCGACAATGTAGGCGCTACCAATATCGAAGGCGTGTGGGCGGCCGGAGATGTAAAAGACCACACCTACCGCCAGGCGATTACCAGCGCCGCATCCGGTTGCCAGGCTGCATTGGATGCCGAACGCTGGCTGGATAGCCAACGCTGATAAAATAAGGTAGAGGCCGGCTTAACATAGTATGTTCAGACGGCCTCAAAAGGAAAACGGATATTTATATCTGCTCCCACCAACTTGAAATAAAGGAAACGAAATGATTAAACTACATACCAATTTCGGTGTTATCGGCATTGAGCTGGATCACGAAAAAGCCCCTATTACAGCGGCTAACTTCGAACAATATGTGAAAGACGGCTTTTATGACGGAGTAATCTTTCACCGTGTGATCAAAGGCTTCATGATTCAAGGCGGCGGTATGGATCAAGATATGAACGAAAAAGCCACCCGTGATCCGATCCAAAACGAAGCTCAAAACGGCTTGAAAAACGACAAATACACCATTGCAATGGCCCGTACACAAGCTCCCCATTCTGCTTCGGCACAATTTTTTATCAATACCAAAGACAACACTTTCCTGAACCACACCGAGCCGAGCCTGCACGGTTGGGGGTATGCCGTATTCGGTAAAGTGGTTGAAGGCCAAGACGTTGTAGACGCCATCGAAGGTGTAGCAACCAAACGCCATGGTTACCATGATGATGTTCCGGTTGATCCTGTGGTTATTACCAAAGCAGAAATCGTTTAAGCCGTCATAATATATAATAGACCCATACGGAAATGCCGCCTGAAATTCAGACGGCATTTCTTACTTTTATCTTTACCCTATATACACTTTTACCGTACCGGCAATGCCATGCAACGCATACATATTTTCCGGATTGGTTTATAATAATGCCCTTTGCCGCAGTCTTATTCAGCCAGTCTAATGAAAACCGTAGAAAAAAGCGTATTGGTGTTACACAGTGCAGAACAAATGTTTGAGCTTGTCGACCGTGTTGAGGATTATCCAAAATTCCTACCTTGGTATAGCAAAACCGAGGTAATCGAACGCACCGACACGGAGTTAAAAGCCCGCTTGTTTATGGACTATATGCGTGTTCAGCAATCTTTCGCTACCCATAACCATAACATTCCCGGCAGGGAAATCCATCTTAATCTGCTTGAAGGCCCATTTAAAACTCTGAAGGGGCATTGGCGGTTTATTCCCTTGGGAGATGATGCGTGCAAAGTTGAATTCAAACTCGAATACGACTTCTCCAGCAGCCTTCTTTCCACTCTGATTTCACCCGTATTCAGCCACCTTTCAGGTACGCTGGTAGATGCTTTTATCAAAGAGGCCGACCGCCGTTATGGTTAATATTGAAATTGCATACGGAACCGCCGAAAAACAAATACTGCTAACCATGCAGGTTGCGGAGGGAACTACTGCGCGACAGGCCGTACTCTCCAGCGCGGTAAAACAGCACTTTCCCGAAGCCGATTTGCAAAATGCTCCCTTAGGTATTTTCGGTAAAAGAGTAAAAGACGATACCTTGTTGCGTGATAAAGACCGTATCGAAATCTACCGCTCTCTTCTAATCGACCCCAAAGAAGCACGCCGCCTGCGCGTACAGGCCAAGCAACAAGAAGAAGCATAATCCCGCCGTTTGAAAACATTACCTGATAATAATTTTTTTCATAACATAAAAATATTTCAGACGGCCTTATTTAAAGAGAACAGAATGTCTACCATCAAACTGATAGTCGGCTTAGGAAACCCCGGTAAAGAGTATGAACAAACCCGCCATAATGTGGGATTTTGGTTTGTAGACGAACTCGCATGGGCTTGGAGAGCCACATTTAAAGAAGAGAAAAAATTTTTCGGTGAAGTAGCGCGTGTTTCCCGCCCCGAAGGAGATGTTTGGCTGCTGAAACCGAATACTTTCATGAACCGGTCCGGGCAGGCCGTAGCCGCCTTGGCTCAATTTTATAAAATCAAGCCTTCCGAAATCATGGTAGTGCATGATGAATTGGATATTGCCTGCGGCCGCATCAAATTCAAACTCGGCGGAGGCAACGGCGGCCATAATGGTTTGAAAGATATCCAAGCGCGCTTGGGCACTCCCGATTATTACCGTCTGCGCTTAGGTATTGATCATCCGGGCGATCGTAATTTGGTTGTCGGCTATGTATTAAACAAACCCAGTGCGGAAGA
The DNA here is from genome assembly GCF_048060015.1 of Neisseria sp. S1. Classification (NCBI taxonomy): domain Bacteria; kingdom Pseudomonadati; phylum Pseudomonadota; class Betaproteobacteria; order Neisseriales; family Neisseriaceae; genus Neisseria; species Neisseria sp. S1. The sequence goes on along the minus strand of NZ_JBLUPI010000001.1, from coordinate 8,175 downwards.
CCGCCAAAAAATTGATGACAGTATCGCCAAATCCTTACGCGGGCTACCCAAAATCATGGCAGGTGAATTCGAAGAAGCCATGAGGGAACTACACAGTAAATAATGTAACCATTATGCTTTAACTTACGCTATATCACTCTTTTAAATCCTCGTGATGAACAAAAGCCGTCTGAAACTCAGACGGCCTTTGTTTTATAAATGATTATTTTGCGCAGCGAAAACCTAAATTATGTAATGAAAATCTTGCTTGAAGACTGGTTCGCATACCATAGCGCATAAAGGCGGCATAGTTGCCCGGATCGGCACTGCCGGCCGACGCACCACTACAAAACATACTACTGTCTGCCGAGCCCGAATTGAGTAAGCTGCTATTGAAATCTTCCGTCCATTCCCAAATCAAACCGTGCATATCATATACGCCCCAATAATTCGGTACAGATCGGCCTACGGCGCGTAAGCCTTGACTGCTACCTTTGGCATACCAATCGAGAATCAAACGATTATAGCCCTCTTCAGAGCTTCCGTCTTTGCGCTTTGCCGAGGCCAATCCCGCATATTCCCATTGATCTATGGTCGGCAGCTTTTTACCTTGGGCCGCACAATATGCGTGGGCAGCGAACCAAGAAACATTGGTAACCGGATAATCCAGTTCGGCCGCTTTGGGCTGATAGCTGCCTTCGGCCGCAACCCAATGTTTCAGATAATGGGCATCACTTTGTTTGCTATTGATTTTTCCCCGCTGCCACTGAGGGTTGCTTTTTACAAATGCAAAAAATTCTCTATTGCTAACGGGGGTTTTATCTAAAGAAAAAGTTTTCACCGCAATCATCGGCGTATCTTTTTTCAAATATAAAGGCCGGTAACTGCCGCCTTTGATTTGAGCCATTTCCGCTGCAAATGCAAAACACCCGCCTAGTAATAAAAAGCTAGATGCCAGCCAATAGGAAAAGTTTTTCATTATTTTATCTAAGTGATCAAAAACCACATCATATCGGAAAAGCGTAATTTTTAAAAAACGCCCGCTCAGTTTTTAACATTTGAAAGGCCGTCTGAACCATTTCAGACGGCCTCAACCTTTATTTTGCGTTACGCTCTGCCGCTACCTGCTCAGGTGTAACCTGTCCGCCGCCATTATCAAAAGCATTCAGAATGTAAGTTAATACATTAGCCGTTTGTTCATCATTCAACGACATAGCGGGCATCACACTATTAAACTCCTTGCCGTTCACCACGATTTTGCCGCTTACACCGCGCAGCACAGCATGAATACCACGTTTGATATCGGCAGCCAGATAATCGGATTTTGCCAATGGCGGGAATGCACCGTCGACGCCTTGGCCGGTGGCTTGGTGACAAGCCAAACAGTTGGATTCGTAAACGATTTTACCCAGCTTGATTTGCTCCTCTTTATTAGCTGCTTTAGACGGTCCCTCTTTCACGCGCTCGGCTTCGCTTGCGCTGAGGGGAACGGTTTGAATCGTACCCCCCTCGGGCTGATAAACACTCTCACCTGTTTTACCGGAGAAGATTTCTTTGTTTTCATCCCCTTCTACAACTAATTGTCCCAGGGCGCCTTTGTTAAACGCCCGGAAAATAGAATGGTCAACCAATGTGTAGCTGCCCGGCACATCGAGTTTGAAATCAACAATGGCCGCACCACCCGCAGGAATCAGCGTGGTTTGGATGTTTTTGTTGATTAAATCGCCACCCTCTACATAAACCTTATCGAAAATTTCACCGATCACATGGAAAGACGATACCAAGTTTGGACCACCGTTACCCACAAACAGGCGTACGGTTTCGCCGACATTCGCTTTTAAAGCATTATCGCCGGTGAGAGAACCGACATGGCCGTTAAATACGACATAATCTGGTTGTTCCTTAATCGCTTTTTCCATATCAAAAGGCTGTAAGCCGCGCTCACCGTATTTGCCTTTAGTGTAGAAGTCTCCTTGCACAACATAAAACTCTTTATCCACTTTTGGCAGACCGCCTTTAGGTTCAACCAAAATCAAACCGTACATGCCGTTGGCCACGTGCATACCTACAGGTGCCGTAGCACAATGGTAAATATACAATCCGGGCTGTAAGGCTTTGAAGCTGAAAGTAGAAGTGTGGCCGGGTGCCGTAAATGAAGCCGCAGCGCCGCCTCCTGGGCCGGTAGCCGCATGGAAGTCGATATTATGCGGAACACTGGAATCCGGATGGTTGGAGAATTGAACCTCTACTTGGTCTCCCTCCCTCACCCGGATAAATTGCCCGGGTACATTACCGCCGAACGTCCAATATTTGTAATCCACGCCGTCGGCCATCTGCATAACTTTTTCAACCACTTCGATTTTCACCACCACTTTGGCTTCGTAATCCCGATCAATAGGCGGCGGTACGTTCGGCGCACTGGTTACCACGGCATCAATAACCGGTAGCTCTCCTTGCGTTTTTTGAGATGCAGCCTGTTGTTCCGCAGAGGCTGCAGTTACGTTGTTTTGCTTAACCTCTTCTTGGCCACATGCTCCAAGCATGAATAAAGATGCAATGCAGGCAGCTAATATTTGGCGTTTCATGATGGTTCCTTTTATCAGGTTGCTTTGGCAGTAAATCGTTTTACTGTTTTTTACAAATTATGCTGCAAGTGCCTTTCGCCGTTCTTGATTCATATCAATTTATTCAAAAAATATGAATATTTTTACAAGATTGATTTGCAAAAAAAATACTAATCATTTTTATTTTTGCATATCAACCCTTTATATTTACAATGACATTTATACTTCAATCATCCTGTTAAAATAATTAAATAATATATATTTAAAGAAAATTCACTTACTTAAACCACTCATTCGCTCATGCCGTCTGAAAATACATGACTCGCAAATTTGTGCATGATACAATTCCTAAAGATTCATTCAATATGAATTTTAATTCATCGCAAATCATCCTTTTTAGGAGCACAATAATGGGACAATATAAAAAGCTTTGGTACGCTTTAATTGCCGTACTAACGATTACTTTCTCCCTGCTCGGTTACTTAGGTGTTGAGGTTTACCGCCAAGCGCCGCCGTTTCCGCAGCAATATGTTTCCACATCCGGCCAAGTGGTCATGACAAAAGAAGACATTCTGGCCGGTCAATCCGCATGGCAAAGTACCGGCGGTATGGAATTGGGTTCTATTCTTGGTCACGGTGCATACCAGGCTCCGGACTGGACTGCCGACTGGCTTCACCGAGAGTTAATCGCTTGGCTGGATATCACCGCACAAGCCGAATACGGTCAGAAATACGAACAGCTGGACAGTGTCCGCCAAGCAGGTTTGCGCGAGCGTTTAAGCGATGAATACCGTAACCAAAGCCGTATGGGAGATAACGGTCAAGTCGTGCTTTCCGATACGCGTATCAAAGCGATCGAAGCCGTCGCCCCGTATTACATTACCCTTTACGGTGATGATCCTTCTATGATTACTACACGCGAGCACTTCGCTATGAAAAACGGCACACTGCCGAGCGAAGAGGCGCGTAAAAAGCTGACTAACTTCTTCTTCTGGACTGCATGGGCCGCCTCTACCAACCGCCCTGAACACACCGCAACATATACCAACAACTGGCCGCACGAACCTTTGATCAATAACGTACCGACTCCCGAAAACTATATGTGGTCTCTGGCTTCTATTGTTTTCCTGCTTCTGGGTGTCGGCCTGTTGGTTTGGGGCTTCTCTTTCTTAAGCAATAAAAACAAGGCTGAGCATGAAACCGGTAGTGTGGCGCAAGACCCTATTGCAAAGATCACTCTTACCGCTTCACAAAAAGCTTTGGGCAAATATGTTTTCCTAACTGTAGCCCTCTTTGTGGTACAGGTATTGCTGGGCGGTGTAACCGCACACTATACCGTTGAAGGCCAACAGTTTTATGGCATAAACCTTTCCGAGTGGTTTCCCTACGCCCTCGTTCGTACTTGGCATATCCAATCGGCTATTTTCTGGATTGCCACCGGCTTTCTAACGGCAGGCCTGTTTCTTGCCCCCATCGTAAACGGCGGCAAAGATCCGAAATATCAAGCCCTGGGTGTTAATTTGCTGTATATCGCGTTATTTATCGTGGTGGGCGGTTCTTATGCCGGTAATTTCTTTGCTCTTAGCCATATGATTCCACCGCATTTGAATTTCTGGTTTGGCCACCAAGGTTACGAATATCTTGACTTAGGACGTTTCTGGCAAATCTTGCTGATGGTGGGCTTGCTTTTATGGTTATGGCTGATGCTGCGTTGTACGGTAAATGCCTTTAAAGAGAAAAACGGCGATAAAAACCTATTGGCTATTTTCGTAGCATCTATCGTAGGCGTCGGTGTATTTTATGCGCCCGGTTTGATGTATGGCGAACATACCAGTCTCACTATTATGGAATATTGGCGCTGGTGGGTGGTGCATCTGTGGGTCGAAGGCTTCTTCGAAGTATTCGCTACCGCCGCACTTGCCTTTATTTTCTATAATATGGGCTTGGTTACCAAAAAAATGGCTACCGTTGCCTCATTGGTTTCTGCCAGTTTATTTATGGTAGGCGGCGTTCCCGGCACATTCCACCATCTTTACTTTTCAGGCACGACCACTCCCGTTATGGCCGTCGGCGCATCATTTTCCGCGCTGGAAGTCGTTCCTCTGATTTTGCTTGGACGCGAGGCTTATGAACATTGGTCATATCAACATGCCGCTCCGTGGGCGCGCCGTTTGCGTTGGCCTCTGATGTGTTTTGTTGCCGTAGCATTCTGGAATATGGTTGGTGCCGGCGTATTCGGATTCTTAATCAACCCGCCTATTTCCCTGTTTTATCTGCAAGGCTTAAATACTACTGCCGTGCATGCACATGCGGCGCTTTTCGGTGTTTACGGCTTTTTGGCCTTAGGCTTCGTACTGCTGGTAGCACGTTATCTCAAACCTGACGTCCATTTTGATGACCAACTGATGACTTGGGGCTTTTGGCTTCTGAATATCGGCCTTACTCTGATGATTGTTATCAGTCTGCTGCCAGTAGGTGTTATCCAAGCTTATGCAAGCATTTCGCAAGGCTTGTGGTATGCCCGAAGCGAAGGGTTTATGCAGCAAAACCTTCTCGACACGTTGCGCTGGGTACGCACTATCGCCGACCTGATTTTTATCGGCGGTGCCTGCTGCGTGGCATGGCAAGCCTGTAAAATCGTATTTGCACGAAACCACAAAGCAGTATAAACATTCTGTAACAGTAAAATCATAATCAAACAGCCGAAACGGTATTTCAACGTTTCGGCTGTTTTTTGTCTCTACTTATATTACCGCTATAATTTTTCAGACGGCCTATATCTACCGCCATCTGGTTAGCGATACAAACCAATCATTCCTGATATATGGATAACGGCTGCCATTCCTACTACACTATGTATTTTCTACCCCCAACACAAGAAAAAATGGATACCGATAAAAAATCTTTTCTAAACACATTTGTCCCTCCTCGCCCCAACCATGCCGTAATTAATGTTATGACAGGCATCAACCGCCTGATTAACCTTTATGGTATTCCCGTGTTGCGCGATATCCCCATACTCAACCGTTTACCTGTTATCCGCGGCTTATGCGATATACGTCATTTCGACATTCCCACCGATGATCATATACGTCTGCAAGCCGCTTTAAACGGTAGCAACTGTACCTTTATCACACCAAATCATCCCGAATTTTTTACGGATTGGATGATAGATAAAGAAATATCCGCCCGCTATGCCCCCTATACAGCCAGTTGGGCTACGCACGATATTGTGAACGGTATGGGTGAAATAGGCCAAAAATTCTGGCTTGCCAATCATCTGATTGCCCAGGTACCGGGTAATACAGATCAAGCTCTCGCCTATTCGGTTGAGACCGCCCAATCCGGCACACCGGTATTGCTGCATCCGGAAGGCCGTGTATATTGGCAAAGCGACCGTATCAATACTATTTTCCCCGGTGCAGCAAAAATGGCATTACAAGCTGCCGCACAAGGTTCCCGTCCGGTATTGATACAGCCGCTTGTATGGAAGTTGAAATTTATCCGTAATGAAGAAAAAAACCTTCATGCTGAAATGATACGGTTGGAAAAACAGTTAAAACTGCCATCTATGCCTCAAGCATGTTTGTCTGCCCGCCTATCACGGCTATATAAGGAAGTTTTATGGCTCCGGTTTGAAAAATCAGGACTCCAGCCGCCTAAGCACCTCAGCTTTTTTGAGGCCCAATCTGTTTTTCTCAAGCAACTCCTTGAATCACTACAAAGCTTCGGTACATTTGACGGCAGTTTGGAAGAGCAAGCCGAAGCCATGATAAGCGCAATCCGCCAAGCTAAAAGAAACGGGCAAAATTTAGATCAAACCGTTATCCGCCACAGCAAAGAATTGGAATATATTCTGCGGACACCCCGTTTAGCTTATACACAGGAAACATGGCAGCAGGAACATTTTGCCGAATGTATCAAACGTTTGCGTAATGACCACCTGGCATGGGGTAGCAAGCTCAACAGCCTACATCAATTCGTGCCGCGTCCTGTTGGCGGCCGTACAGCTCACATCCGCGCAGCTAAACCATTGGATATTCGCGCTCTCTTAGCAGAGCAAGACGATGTAAATGCTGAATGGATTACCCAACTATTGCATCTCAGCCTTCAAGATACTTTACATAATTTAAATAAAGAATTGGCCGAGCAATATTCAAATATGCCTCGATATCCGAATCCGCTTACTCTGTAATACTGTCTTTATTAGTGGTTAAATAAATCATATATTTGCTTTGCCAATCAAAATGCCGTCTGAAAATTTTCAGACTGCATTTTGATATTTCAAACCATGTAAATCATTTTTTCCACACCGTTTTATCAATGGTGAAAAACTCAAATATATAGCCTTTTCTAAGTTAACTGCATATTTTCCACCCTGAATTTATCACCATAGCGTTAAACTTTGCTTGCATTTCTCATCAACATACTCTTTACAATTTAAATGTTACAGTATAACATTTCAAAAAATAGTCAATCGGAGTTAACATCATGCAAAAAATTTTCAGCCTACTCGCCCTGACCGCAGCAATCGGTTCGGCTCAAGCCCATGAAATTTGGGTAGAAACCGCACATACCCACGGCGGTGAAATTTTAAAAGCCGAATTAGGCTATGGAGATTTTCCCGAATTAGCCCCTATTCCCAAAGACCGGCTGCATATTTTCAAACAACCTTTACAGCTCGTTACCGAAAAAGGTACCGAAAACCTGATACAAAAAGGCCAACATAACTACCAATTTCAAAGTAAGCAACCCGTACCCGAAGGCAGCTTTTTAGTATTGGGTACATACCAACCTACTTTCTGGTCAAAAAACAGCAATGGTTGGAAACAAGTGAATATGACAGAAATGCCGGATGCCGAATATTGCGAACAAACACGTATGTACGCAAAAAATATTATCAATGTCGGTCACAACAGCGCAGGAAAATCAATTATTACCCGCCCTGTAGGACAAGGCTTGGAAATTGTTCCTTTAGAAAATCCGGCCAATATTCGAGTAGGCGAAGCATTTCCGGTACGGGTATTATTTAATGGCGAACCATTGCCGGATGCCACCTTAACGGCTACTTTCGACGGCTTCAGCGAAATTAATTCAAAAGTACACAAATTAGAGGCACAAGCATTCTCTGATACCACTCTTGCCGATGGTAGCACCTCAATCATCCCGTTGCGTCAAGGATTTTGGAAAGCCCGCGTAGTGCATAAATCCGACTTCCCCGATAGTAAAGTCTGCCAAAAGCTCGCCAGCTACACGACTCTGACTTTTCAAATTGGCCATAACCATCACTAAGATATAACAGACTTTCATCTTAAAATAGCCCAAAATGCCGTCTGAAAGTTTTCAGACGGCATTAAATTTTATGATGAAAGGCCATTCATAATCTGAAGAAAATTTAAATATTTTTTATAATGACAGTTAATTAATCCCAAATTGCTAAAAAACCAAACGATAATTAAACCTCTAACAGTAAAATCAGCTTTATCAGCAACACATATAAATTAAGGGGCTGTATTAGATTAGCCTTAAATATCACACCAAATTCGCAAGATTTTAAGTTGCTCTTTTGGTGTACCAAAGTTAAAACGAAATTCGCATTCTTTCAAGAATAAAGGGAAAGATTTTCGGTCAA